>JANYFN010000291.1 GCA_025362675.1 Limisphaerales bacterium
TGCTCGAACAGATGTTCGCGCGGGGTGACGTAATTTTTCCCGTCGCTGTTCCACCAGTCGCGCACTTTAAGATACGGATCCACATCGTCGTCGCAAAAAATTAAAACGCCGCCGCGTTTCACCCAGTCTGCCAAAGGCTTGTGGACATTGGGCGAAAGTGGTTTTTGTCCGTCGTAGCTCAACAGCAGGATTTTGAAACTGTTCAGGTAATTTGTGATGCCGACGTTTTCCAACTGCACCGGCGCAACGGGCAGTCCGTGCTTGAGCAGCGGCATCGCGAGGCCATAAACATTTCCCAGATGCGGATCGCTCGGCGTTGGCTGGCCGCGCTGAAACATCAGCGAATCGCTCACGATCACGCCGAGGCCGGTCGTGCCGCAGTCCCACTCGACGCGCGGCTGCTTCAGGTCATTGAGCGCGCTGAAAACAGTTTGCAACTCCGTCGCGTATTCATCTGGAATGCCTTTGCGATCTTCGCGATTCGCCGAGCGCGGATAACGTCCGTTAAAAATCCGTTCCGGCCACGGTGCGACTTCGTATTGCGAAACGTCGGACTGAAACAGCGACGCGGTGAGCGTGGACTCCCAATTTTTTTGGTAATCGTTCCAGTCGTGATTCGGATTGTCTTCAATCGGATCGTTGAGATACCAGACAGAACGCCCCGTGGCGCGCACGAGATTTTGCATCGCGCCGTATTCGAGGAACGCGGTTTCAAACGTGCGCGAACGGACTTCGCCGCGATAACGGTTCGGCTCGCGCGACGTGCCGGTCCAGACTTGCGCGATGTAGCCATCGCAGCCGTTGAGCTGCGCGAGGCTGGATTCGGGACTGACGATGCACCATTGCGCGTAGTTGAGCAGACTGTGCGTCGGCACATAGCAACGCACGTGGCGACCGGATGTTTGGTTGTAAGCTTGGACGTAATCGAAGACTTGCTGGAGCGCGCGGCGGTAGAGAAAATATTTCAACTTACCGGTGCGCCAGCGAGCATCCACGGAGCTGTGCGGCGGCTGCCAGTCTTCGTTATAATAACTTTTCCACTCGCGCTTGAAACCCTCGGAGTAACCGGCGCGATCCCAAAATTCCGGTTCTTCGAGATGAATCGCCTCGGCACCCGCAGTCAAGGCGCGCTGCACGCCAACGCATAGAAATTTTCCGTAATTCGTGCCGGGGCACATGTAATAGACATCGCCACCGTGGCCGATTTTGTTGCCGTTGCGATCGGTCTGCGCCTCATCTTCGTGGTTGATGCCGTCGAAACGACCATAGAGATAATCTTGATATTCGCCCCACGCCACGCCGGTCATGACGTGAATGCGATAGCCCCGATCGCGCCAAGTCGCGATGCGTTGCGGCAAGCCTTTATCAATGCCGTAAACGATGGCGACGTCCGAACGAAGATTACCGTTTTCACTCCAGGCTTTTCCGGTTTGAAAACAAGTGCGCTCCAGGATTTGATCGGGATCGAACGGAAACGCGGACGGCACCGAGTTAGTTAAATTGGGGTCGGCAATTTCGGCGGCCGAAACGTGATTGGAAAAAACAGTTAATCCAAAAACAAAACCGGCGAACGCCCGCAACATTTGTGATGGCCCGTTTGAATTCATAATTAGTCTGTTCATCCGCGCCGATAATTTTTCAGGACTGTGATGTTTTAAACCAGCCACCTCCTTGGCGACTAAAATGTTCTGGTGTGCGGGATTTCTAAAGCATCCAACGCCGGCGACGGCGTGGGCGGCGCAAGGATCACCGTCCGCTCGTCGAGGCCCACGTCAATATATTGCCCGCCGACCGTCTGATGACAATGAACGGCGAGCGTGTTGGTCTGGTTCGGAAGTAGCGCTTCACGCGCAGCCGCGTTGAGCGGAACATGCAAATAGTTTCCAATGAAACCGGAAGCGGCATAGGCCAGCACGCCATTCAAATAAATTTCCACGTCTTCGTCATGATGAACATTGAAGGTGAGCTGGCTGACCTGTTCCGCCGTGAGCGCGCCAGGGTTGAAAGTGCGCCGCAGCCAGATATCGCTGGTATCCCAAACCGTGCGCACCACGGAACCCGGCGTGCCGTCGGTGCCAAAACCGCCTAGACCTTTGCTCCAACTCGCATCGCTGTAAGTGTGGGTGAACCAGTTCGCCGACGGCATGATGGTGGTGTAGCGCCAGCTTTGGCCTTCGATTTTGGACGTCGGCACGATCTGCTGGCTGGCATATTTTCCGAGCGGAGCGAACATAGCCGATTGAATTTTATGCAGGTCCACTTTACGGACTTTGCGGTCGTAGGTGTAGAGGCCGTTCAATTCCGTTTCCACATCCGTGATCTCGGTATAGACCGCCGCGCTCAAGCCGTGATTCTGCACGAAGTCGGAAAGTTGATCGGAAAAATTCTCAAACTTGGCGAGCAAATCCGCACCGTCTTTCGCTCCCACATAGCCCCAGCCAGTGGCCCAAGTGTGATTCGTGATCGCCAGCCCAACGCCGCCAAACTCGCCGCACACCACCGCTTGATTACTGCTCGTGGGATAGCTCGGATCGGGATAGCTGTGAACATCGAGAATATCGCCCACGCCGAAATGACTGCCGCCGCTCGCTTGATTCACCAGTCGCGACGGATCCAATTTTTTTACTTCCTGCACCAACGCGGCCGTGTCGTGCTGGCCCTGGCTCTCGTTGAAAATCACCCACATGATGATGGCCGGAGAATTCCAATGCGTTTGCACGAGGCGAGTCAATTCCGTTTTGAATTGCGGCGCATCCGGCGGGGCGGGATGGTCGGTGTATGAATTGAAACTCGGCATATCCTGCCAGACGAGAATCCCCAATTTATCCGCCCAATAATACCAGCGAGCGCGTTCCACCTTGATGTGCTTGCGAACCATGTTGAACCCGACCGCTTTCTCGCGCTGGATGTCACTCTTGAGCGCATCGTCCGTGGGCGCCGTGTAAATGCCATCCGGCCAGAAGCCTTGATCCAACGGGCCAAACTCAAAAACGAATTGATTGTTCAGCAAAATTTTTACAAAGCCGTCTACCTTGCCGAGACTGATTTTCCGCATACCGAAATAGCTTGTCACGGTATCCAACGGCTTGCCGCCCTTGGTCAACGTGATTTCTAAATCGTAAAGAAACGGATTCGTCGGGCACCACAACGTGGCGTTGGGAACGGGTAAAAATAATTCTGCGCCGGGCACTCCAGAAACTTTGCCGACTACTTTTTTCCCGACCCGGGCGACCGCGCTCACTGTCACATCCTCCGCCGAACCGGAAGCTGCCACCGTCACTTTGAGGCCACCGGCATCAACATCCGGCACGAGTTTCAGATCGGCGATGCCCGTCGTCGGAACCGGCTCCAGCCACACCGGCTGCCAGATGCCGCTCGTGGCGGTATACATGATGCCACCCGTGTGGAGAGTTTGTTTGCCGCGCGGTTCACCGGCGGCATCGGTCGGGTCATAAACGCGGACAATCAATTCTTGCGCATCATTCCCATTCAAAAAAGCGGTGATGTCGTAACTGATCGGATCGTAACCGCCCTTGTGAACGCCCACGCTTTTGCCGTTGATAAAAACTTCTGATTCCCAATCCACCGCATCCAGATGCAACACGATATGTTGCCCTGACCATTTTTTTGGCACGGTGAACATCCGCCGATACCACGAACGATCATGGTGTTTCATCACGCCGGAAAGCGCGGATTCCATGGGAAATGGAACCAGAATTTCGGCGGCGAGCGTTTGGTTTAACGGGACAGCATCATTGGCCGCGCCGGATTGAAATTGCCAGATACCATTCAAGTTTAGCCATTCACTGCGCACCAATTGTGGGCGCGGGTATTCCGGCAATGGATTCGCTGGCTCAACCTGACGCGCCCAATCGGTCATCAATTGGGCGCTTTTTTTTTCCCAGGCGCCAACGTTTTTGGTTGAGCCAGCAAGTATCGCCAGCGTCATTAATCCGACAGCTCGAGAAATTAAACGCATTTGTTTAGTTGGTCTGAACGTTCACGAAACCGAGATCCACATACTGTCCGCCGCCAGTCTGATGGCAGTGAACCGCGATCAGATTTTTGCCCGGTTTGAGTGCCGCCCGCCCAGCCTCGTTCAACGGGAAAAAATCATAGCGACCAACAAAACCGCCAGCATCCAGAGCTAGCACGCCATTGATGTAAACTTCCGCATCGTCATCGTGATGGAACCACAGCCCGATGTTTTTCAATTTGTCCGGGGAAATTTCCACTTCGCGACGCAGCCAGATATCACTCGTATTCCAAGTCGTGCCGACAATCGCACCGGGCGTATCGCGCACGCCAAATCCGCTCAAACCTTCCGGCCAAGTGGAGGCATCAAAATTTACCCGCGCCCAATCACTGCCCGGTTGCGCGTTGGTGTAATGCCATTTGGCGGCGGCCTGATCCGCCGCCGGAATCACCACCGTCACTTTTGGCGGCTTGGGGATGGGTGCCCAGTTCGCGGCTTTGACGCGATCGCGCCCCGCATATTTTTGCCAGACCGGTTTATTGTAAAGCATCTGCATGAACACGCCGCCCACGACGGGGCGCGCCGTGAAACCAACTTTCCGGGCAGACTTAGTTTGATACCAATCCGTCATCGGCGAACGATCCGGGGTGTGGTTCAAAAAGTGAATGATGGGATTGACCAACGCTTCGAAATCAGCGCGGTCTTGCGTCAACGTCGCCGTCCAGGTGATCCAATCGAGCTTCGTGTAAGTCTCGCGGTTATCGAGCGGCAGGCCGTATTCGTTTTGCATCTTCTTGTAGAAATCCATTTCCTTGCGGGAAACTTCGGCCGGGAAAAGATTCAGTCCGAGCACGCGATCCCAAACCAGATTATATTTTTGGCTCCACGTTCCGGGCCGGTCGAAGGCGAGGCGAAAATGATCGCCATCATTGGCTTCCGTCACCCAACGTTTTGCACAGTCGCGGGCGAGCAGGAAAAACTCATCTGCCTTCGCCTGGTCGCCGCGCATTTCACACAGCTTGGCAAATGAGCCGAGCCCGCAAATCGCCTTCACGCTCAAGTTGACGTTATGCGCCAAGTGACCGGCGAAGTCATCGGTGCATAATTGTTTTTCCGGATCAAAACCTTTTTCTTTGAGATAGCCCGCCCATTGTTCTAGTTGTTTCCAATAGCGACCGGCAAAATTCGCATTGCCTTCCATTTCCGCCACGGCGGCGAAGAGGCACAGCAGGTTGCCACTTTCTTCCACTGGCATCTGATTGTTCACGCCGCGCTCGCCATCGCCATAGACTTGGCCGTTGGCCTTGGGATACGTTCCGAGATCATGCGGGGCGAATGGAAATTTCCAGCGCTCGCTCGCCGCGTAATCCATGAACGGCACAATGAACGATTTTGCCACTGAGGGGCCGGATAATAAAAACTGCGGTGCCATCGGATAAAAAACATCGGAGGTGCTGATGCAACCATTGGAATGATTTTCTTTGCAGAACTGGAGCGGCTGGCCGTTCGCATCGGCCGCAAATACTCCGGCGGCAAAACATTGGCGGAAGGCGAGCGCTCCGAGTTGCGCGTAATTTTCGCCGCCCGCCGCAGTTAAATCAGCCATCAATTCACGGTCAAAATGTTCGCAACGCAATGTCAGGGATTCATAATCGTGCGCGGCAGCTTTTAATAAATCAGCGGCTTCCCAACCATTCCGCCGCCAATAAGGTCGCAGATTTTTCTTCATGTATTGGATCGCGTAGATTTCGTCATACGCGAGCATCAGCCAGCGTGAAACCGGTTTCTCGCCGACGGTTCCAAAATGAAATACCAGCGCAGAAACCGGCGCGGTTTTCGCCGGTTGCTTGGCGGAGGCCGACGAAAGAATGGTCGCCGAGAGTTTACCTTGCGCGGCAAAGTCGGCTCGCGCGAGTTCAGGATTCACCTGCGCCATGAGTGCCTTCTGACTATTCGCCGCCGCGACATAGAGATAGCCCCAGTCAATCCGCACATCGTCGCCGCTTTGGCCGAGAATGTGTTGGTCTTTTGAGCCGACTTTGAGCGCGTTGACTCGACCCGATTTTTCCGCCGACCACACGACCGCTTGCTCCGGAGTATTGACGGTGAGTTCACTCGACGCATCAAAGTAAGTCTCGACCGTGTGCGGCTGGCCATCGGTGGCAGAACACGTATAAGTCAAATAAGTCACTGGCCGTGACAACAGGTCAATGTCTTCCGGCAAGGCGGGCGTCATGAACGTCAGAGTCACCGCCACGCCGGCACCCGCAAATGTATAGATTGTGCGCGTCGGCAATACTTGAAGTTGCGTCTGGGGTAACGCCGGGATGGCGGCAGGCTCGGTGCCCATGAGTCGAAAAACTTTTCCATCAATCCGCACTAAACTAGTCATCGGCTGCGATTTTCCTGTCCAATGGGTTGTGTTCGCGTCAGTCAACTTATCGGCGGGCGACCAGATACTGAAGTAAGGATTGCACGCGACCAATGGCACGGAAGGCGGGCGTAACGATTCGGCAGCCAGCCCCGAAAGCCCCAGTCCTAGTGACAAAAACAAACTACCGAACCGACCGATAAAGTTTTTA
The DNA here is from genome assembly GCA_025362675.1 of Limisphaerales bacterium. Classification (GTDB taxonomy): domain Bacteria; phylum Verrucomicrobiota; class Verrucomicrobiia; order Limisphaerales; family UBA11358; genus UBA11358. The sequence continues at coordinate 6,559 of JANYFN010000291.1, forward strand.
TTCTTTGATTCCATAAGTATTTAAGCCTTTGATAAAATGATTTTCCCAGTCCGGTGAGGTCGCACATTAGCCAACTGGTCACGCGGGGGGAATACATTAAATCAGCACGGCGAACTGTCATGTGGCATGAACTGGCCACAGCTTGATTCGGCAGCGGGAAACTTGCGAGCTGCCCCGCGTGATCCAACCAGCTTTTTTCATCGTGTGGCCAGTTCATGCCACGTGACTTTAGGGCGGGGAATTCTGAGAATACTTTTGTCCAATATGACAATTCACCGCCGGAAAGTTTTTTTTCACAAAGCCCGGCCCGCCCTTTTACTCAGGTAATTTTCTCGATGGCTCTAACCATTCACCCCCAAGTCCGGGCAAATAAATTTCTATTGCCCAGTGGTCCTTGTGTTAGGCTTCAAGCCATGTCTGCGGGTCGCAAGTCATCTCTGTTCCGAAGTATTTTTCTAGCCTTGCTGGGCTGTCTGCCGGGAGTGATCCGGGCGGAATCGCCGCAATTTTTGCCGCAGGATTTGGCGATGCGCGTCTGGACCAAGCAGCAAGGCTTGCCGGATGATTCCGTCACCGCCGTGCTCCAGACGCGGGACGGCTATCTCTGGGTCGGCACCTCGGCGGGATTAGCACGTTTTGACGGATTGCGATTTGTTTCCTGCGCGCCGCCGTCTCAAAAAACCAACGCGCCAATCAACGTCACCGCGCTGTGTGAAGATTCGACGGGGCGACTCTGGATCGGCACGGCGGGTGATGGTTTGTTGTGCTACCTCGACGGCAACGTAAGCCGGTTTTTCGAACATAAAAGTCCGCTGGATCAAACCATTCATAGCATTGCGGAGGATACGCTGGGAAATCTTTGGCTGGGCACACCTGCGGGGTTGTGCCGGATTGCCGGCCAGAATTTAACGTGCTTCACGACTCAGGACGGACTACCCAATAATTTTGTTTCCAGTATCCATGTGGCGCGATCCAGCACCGTGTGGATCACGACCAAAGGCGGTATGTGCCAGTTCAAAGATGGGAAAATTTTTCCGTTCCCCTTTCAAACTGACAGTCCGGGGCGCAATCCCGAATCGCTCGGCGTCTATGAAGATCGTAAAAAAAATCTATGGGCGTTCGGTGATACGTATCTGGTGAACTTGACGGCGGGCAAACATCTGAATCATTTCGCCAGCGGTGACGCCACGACTTCCATGCGCATCTGGGGGTTGTGCGAAGGTCGGCGCGGTGAACTGTGGATCGGCACGAGCGGCCGGGAATTATATTGTTTTGCGGACGACAAATTTATTCCCATCACCCTGCGCAACGGCGGTCTCACCAGCGATGTGCGGACGTTGTGCGAAGACAGCGAAGGCAATCTGTGGCTAGGCACTTATGGCGGCGGACTCGTGCGACTACAGCCACGTAATGTTCGCGTGGCCGATGCGAGCACTGGTTTGCCAAACCGCCCGGCCGTCTGCCTGGCTTTCAACGCCGAGGGTCGCGGATGGTTCGGCTTCGAACGCGACGGACTCTATACCGGGAGCGGCGAAAATTTTGAGCGGATGACGGGCGAAAACCGGAATAATTTTCTTAACCTGATTTCTTCCATCTGCGTTGCGCGTGACTCCAGCCTGTGGATCGGCACTGCGGGCACCGGCCTTTACTGCGTGGCGAATCAAGGCACCGTGCATTATACAACGGCGAACGGACTGGCGAATAATGATATCACCGCCGTCGGCGCGGATTTGGAAGGTGCCGTCTGGGCGGGAACCGCCACGGGCGAGCTGCATCGGATTGCCGATGGTGAGCTGAAAAAATTTGGCGCGGAAGCCGGACTGCCGGCCGAGGCTGTCACCGCGATTCTGGCTGGCCGCGACGGCGGAATCTGGATCGGCTTCAATAACGGCCGGGTTTTCCACGAAGCGAAAGGGGCGTTTCATTCCTTTGCGATGCGCGCCATCACTGGTGGCAAAGCGATCAGCGCGTTCCATGAGGACGCCGCCGGCAATCTTTGGATCAGCTCGGCTGGCGGACGGCTCGCCTGTTTAGTGAATGGACGTTTCTTGACTTGGGATTTGAATCCGGGCTCGCTGGACGACTATTCCATCCAAGGCATTTTGACCAGTGAAGACGGTGATTTGTGGCTCGGCACCAGCACCGCCATCTACCGCGTGGCGCAACGTGATGTCGCCACTTTGCTCGCCGGCCAGAGCGCGCTCCAACCGCAGTTGATCTACAAGGCGGATGCCGCCACGAGTCCGCCGCCCGTCCGCGGCTGGCCGCAAGCGGTGAAATCGCCGGATGGAAAAATTTGGTTCGGCATGGCAAACGCCGTGGTCTCGCTTGACCTGCGCGCACCGATGGGCGGTTTCACAGCCCCGCCGGTGCTGATCGAAGAGGTCACCGCGAACGAAAAAACATTGCCCCACGCCGCTGTGAAAACACGGTCTGCTGCCGAATCAAAAAAACTGCTGCCCGTCCAACTATCTTCCGATCTGCACTCGCTGGAAATCCAATTCACCGCGCTCAATTTATCGGCGCCGGAAAAAATCCGGTTCCGGCACCGGCTCGATGGGTTTGATCCCGGCTGGATCGTGGATACGGACGCCGGCAGAAAAGTTCATTATGGTCGGCTGCCTTTTGGCACTTACACTTTTCGCGTGCAGTCCGGCAGTGCGGATGAATCGTGGTTTGAACCGGGCGCATCGTTTCAATTTCTCGTGCCGACGCCGGCCTGGCGCACGAGCTGGGCGCTGGCCATTTATGTTTTATCATCGGTCATGTTGGTGGCAGTCACTGCCCGGTTATTTTTCAACCGGCGACTGCGGCACAAGCTGGAAGTGCTCGCGGCGCAACAGGCGATGGAACGCGAGCGGATGCGGATCGCAAAAGATATGCACGACGAAATCGGCTCCAAGCTGACGAAGATTTCATTCATGAGCGAACGTGCCAAAGGTGAATTGCAAGGTCAGGAATCGGTCGCCCGCAAGCTATCGGCCATCGCCCACACCTCGCGCGACTTGCTGCAAACATTGGATGAAATCGTCTGGGCGGTGAATCCGCACAACGACACGCTGGAGCATCTCGCCAATTATCTTGGTCAGTATGCCACGGAATATCTCCAGAACACGTCCGTGGATTGCGAGCTACACATTCCCGGCGGCCTGCCGGATCAACCATTTTCTGCGGAGACGCGCCACAACATTTTTCTCGCGTTTGAAGAAGCGCTGAATAATGCGTTAAAGCACGGCCAGGCGTCACTTGTCCGCATTGATATGATGTTTGAACCGTCGCTGTTTCAAATTAAGATTGTGGATAACGGCTGCGGATTTAATTCGCGCACGCCGACTAAAACGCCGACTTCCAATGAGCCAGCACCGGGCAGCCGGGGCGGAAATGGATTGCGGAATATGTCACAACGCCTTGCGGATACTGGTGGAAAATGCACCATCACCAGCGAGCCGGGCAAAGGCACGACGGTTTGTTTCAACGTGCCGCTATCCGCCGCGAATACGCCCCGAAAATAAAATATGAGCAAAACCATTCGAGTTTCCATTGTTGATGATGAGGTGGATCTGCGCGAAAACATCGCGGGTTATGTGGATGCCGCCAAAGGGTTCAAGTGCGTGAGCGTCCACAGCAACGCCAAAGACGCACTGAAACAGTTGCCTTCAGAAAAACCGGATGTGGTGCTGATGGATATCAATCTCGGGGGGATGAGCGGGATTGAATGTGTGCGCCAGTTGAAACCGATAATGCCGGAAACCCAGGTGGTGATGCTGACGGTGTTCGAGGATACGGAGAAAATTTTCAGCGCGCTGGCGGCGGGCGCGAGCGGCTATTTGTTGAAACGTTTGTCGCCGGTAAAATTACTGGAAGCTATCCGCGAAGTTCACGAAGGCGGCTCGCCCATGTCCGCCCCCATCGCGCGCAAAGTAGTGCAGTCACTCCAGCCCGCACCGGCAACGCACACGGACGAGGCCACCGCTTTGTCGCCCCGCGAGCGCGAAGTGTTGGATGGTCTGGCGGAAGGCCAAGCTTACAAACAGATCGGCGACAAACTGGGATTGAGTATTCATACCGTGCGAAATTATATCCGGCGCATTTATCAAAAGCTGCATGTGCGCTCGTGCGGCGAGGCGGTGGCCAAGTATCTCCAACATTAAATCTATGCTCCCCGCGTTTGGCGACCCAGTGCTGTCGGTCGGCCCGGCAAAAAAACTTTGGCGCGTTTATTTTGCTTGCGGCTGGTGGGCGCTCGCGGTGGGCGCACAGTCCGGCGAGGCAGCAACCAATTGGCATCCGGCACCGGGAGCTTTGATGACGCGTTGGGCCGCCGAGGTCAGCCCGACGAATGCACTGCCCGAATACCCGCGGCCACAGCTCGTCCGCTCCGAATGGCTGAATCTGAATGGCCTGTGGAATTATTCCATCACTTCCGCGACGGCCACGGAGGCGACTAATTTTTCTGGGCAAATTCTGGTTCCTTTTCCCATCGAGTCGTCCTTGTCGGGCGTGATGAATCCGTTGGATGAAAACAGCACGCTCTGGTATCAGCGCCATTTTGCCGTGCCCAAAGCCTGGGCCGGACAGCGCGTGCGCGTGCATTTCGGCGCAGTGGATTGGCACGCGCGCGTCTTCCTCAACGGCCAACCCGTCGGCCAGCATCATGGCGGCTACGATGATTTCAGTTTTGATATCACCGCTAGCCTGCGCTGGAACGGAGATGAACAAATCACGGTCGCAGTGCAAGACCCGACGGACGGCGACCAGCCACACGGCAAACAATCGCGCAAATCAGAAAATATCTTTTACACCCCGACTTCCGGCATCTGGCAGACCGTCTGGTTAGAACCAGTTCCAAAGTATTGCCTGGATAATCTGCGGCTCGTGCCGGATGTGGATAAAAATATTTTACGCGTGACGACCGCCGTCGCCAGCCAGCTTGAATCGTTGAAAGTTGAAATTGTCGCGCTGTCATCGAACCGGGAAATGGCACGCGTCACCGGCCGGGTGAACCACGAGTTAAGCCTGCCCCTGGCGAACCCGCATTTGTGGACCCCGGATGATCCCTTTCTCTACGATTTGAAAGTTTCAATCTGGGACGGAGATCGGATCGTGGATTCAGTCACGAGTTATTTTGGCATGCGGAAGATCGCGTTAAAAAAAGATGAGGAAGGCAAGACGCGGATTGCGCTGAACGATCAGTTCACTTTTCAAATGGGCGCGCTGGATCAGGGTTTCTGGCCCGATGGCATTTACACGGCGCCGACCGATGAAGCCTTGCGTTTTGATATCGAATCGCTCAAGCGGGCCGGGTTCAATCTGGCGCGCAAGCACGTCAAGGTCGAGCCGGACCGCTGGTATTATTGGTGCGACAAGCTGGGGTTACTCGTCTGGCAGGATATGCCGAGCGGAAAAAATATGACGACCGAAAGCCGTTTGCAATTTGAGACGGAACTGCAACGCATGGTCGAGGGACGCGGCAATCATCCGTCCATCATCGTGTGGGTTTTGTTCAACGAGGGCTGGGGACAATACGATACCGAGCGGTTGGTTCCGTGGCTGAAAGCCATTGATCCCTCGCGCTTGGTGGATGATGCGAGCGGTTGGACGGACAAACGTGTCGGCGATATCATTGACACGCACAGTTATCCTGGCCCGGAATCGCCGCAACCCGAAGCTGGTCGCGCGTCCGTGCTCGGCGAATTCGGCGGCCTCGGTCTCGGCGTGCCCGGGCATACTTGGTCTGGACAGTCTTGGGGCTATCAGCCGATGCCAGATGTGGAAACGTTAAACTCGCATTACCGCCAGCTTTTGGAAGGGGTGCACTTGATGAATTACTCCTTTGGCTTGAGTGCCGCCATCTACACGCAAACCACCGACGTGGAAACCGAATGTAATGGATTGATGACTTACGACCGAGCCATCACCAAACTCGATCCGGCCACCATGCGCGCTGCCAACCTGGGCGCGAATCAGCAAAAAAATTATCAAGTCATCCTGCCCAACGCGCTCTACCGCCGCGTGCCCTGGAAATACATCACCGAAAACCCCGGCGACCATTGGTTCAAACCGGAGTTTGCCGACGAAACTTGGCTGGAAGGCATCGGCGGTTTCGGCACGCAAGGAACGCCGAACACGGTATTGAACACTCAATGGAATACGCCGGATATTTGGCTGCGCCGCGAATTCACTTTGAATCATGACGATTTGAGCCGTGCCGTCCTGCAAGTGCATCACGATGAAGATGCGGAAATTTATTTGAACGGGGTTCTGGCCGCGACATTGCCCAGCTACGACACGATCTATCAGGAGCAAAAAATAAATCCCGAAGCGCTCGCCGCCTTACAGCCCGGGGTCAACCTCATCGCCGTTCATTGCCATCAAACCAGCGGCGGACAATTCATTGATGCCGGCCTAGTCATCCCGATCCCCACCAAACCTGAGGCAATTAAATAAATATAAATTGCCCGCGACTGATAGGGGAAGCACGCGCAGCAGGAATATTGCGATTGCTAAAATGTCGATATGGAAGCTTTCCCGAAATGTCTTGCCCTCAATCTTCACTCGCCCAAAATAGGAAGCCGTATTGACGGATTGCGTCCGGTTTAGAACGTTGGGGCAAATTTGTAATGTGATGGGCCCATAGCTCAGCGGTTAGAGCAGGCGACTCATAATCGCTTGGTCCTCGGTTCAAATCCGAGTGGGCCCACCATTTCAAAATCAGTGTAGCTGGTTGTCCGAGCGATAAATCATCGCGCCATCCAACCGCCATCTACGAGTAGAATTGCGCCGTGGATATAAGCGGCGGCGTCCGATGCCAGAAAAATCACCGGGCCTTTGAAGTCCTCCACCTTGCCCCAGCGCCCCGCCGGAATACGCGCCAAAATCTGCTGGCTGCGCACCGGATCGTTCCTCAGTGCCTCGGTGTTATCCGTGTCGATGTAGCCCGGCGCGACGGCATTGACATTCACGCCTTTGCCCGCCCACTCATTGGCGAAGGCTTTCACGAGGGAACCGATGGCGCCTTTGCTCGCAGCATAGCCGGGCACGGTAACGCCGCCTTGAAACGTGAGTAACGAGGCAGTGAAAATAATTTTTCCGGAACCGCGCGCGACCATTTCTTTCCCGATTTCGCGCGTGAGCACAAACTGTGAATTCAAATTTACTTCAATCACCTTATCCCAATCTTCATCGGAATGTTCCGCCGCCGGTTGGCGCCGGATTGTCCCGGCGTTGTTCACTAAAATATCGATGCGCGCAAAATCTTTTTTAAGCTGGGCGATGAAGGCGTAAAGACTTTTTCGATCTGCGAAATCACAGGTATAGCCTTTGAATTTGCGGCCTAGCGCGCTGATTTCTTTTTCCACACTGCTGCCCGGTTCGAGCGTGGCGCTGACGCCGATGATGTCTGCGCCCGCCTCGGCAAGCCCGATCGCCATGGCTTTGCCGATGCCGCGTTTGCAACCGGTGACGAGCGCGACTTTGCCGTTCAACTTGAATTGATCGAGTGTGTTCACGGGGGCAGTTTGAAATATTTTTCGGCGGCGCTCAAGTCTGGTGGCAAGCCGCCGCGCTTGCCTCGTCCGTATCGGTGGGTATCCTCGTCCGCACATGGAATTACGCCATCTCCGTTATTTTGTGGCCGTGGCCGAGAATGAAAATGTTTCGCGCGCCGCTGAGAAGCTGCACGTTTCCCAGCCGGGCTTGAGCCGCCAAATCCACGATCTCGAAAACGAGATCGGTTTTGCTTTATTTGCCCGCACCGCGAAATCGATCAAACTTACGGAGGCTGGTAAAACCTTTTTGACGGAGGCGCGTGACGTGTTGGCCCGCGTCGAAACCGCCATAAACAAAGCGCGTAATGTTCACAGCCAGGCGCGGAGCGAAATCCATGTCGGCTACGCGCCCTCGCTGACGGTGCAAATTTTACCGGCGGCGCTCCGAAAGTTTCAGGCGCAGTTTCCGCGCACGCGCGTGGCCTTACATGATTTGTCGTCCGAAGAAATACTGACGAAGTTACGCGCGGGAAAATTGCAGATTGCCCTCACGGCACAGCCGCCGCGCGCGGCGTTGCGCGGACTGGAATTCGTCGAACTGGCCAGCTACCCGCTGTGCGTTGCCGTCGCCCCCAAACATCCGTGGGCGACATCTAAAAGCCTAACGCTGGCGGAGGTCGCCCGCGAACCACTCATTGGTTATAGCGCGCAGGAATATCCTGAATATCACACCGGCCTTAAAAAACTATTCGCGCCGCTGGGCCGCCCGCCGCAACTCCTTGAGGAGCACGATGGCGTGACTAGCATCATTGCAGCGGTGGAATCGGGGCGCGGGTTTGCTTTGGTGCCCAGCTGTTTTGCGTGCATTTCCGGCCCAAGACTGAAAATCATTGCATTGCAAAACCCAGGCGAACCGATTTCGGTAGGCGCGATCTGGGATAAAAAGAAAGCGACGGAGACGATAGAAAAATTTGTTGCCGCCACGCGCGACCACAAAAAATATGCAGCTTAACCTTTGCGATAAAAATGTAGGATGACCCAGCCGAAACCGAGTCCGATGAAAATGCTCATTCCTGCGGTCAGCAACAAAAGCTTGCCTTTGTGACGCTGTTCCCAAGGCGCACGGCGCGGGTAGAGCATCTTGCCTAAGCGATAGGATGGAGAATATTTATCTTTGATACTAAAGGATTAAAACGTTTTTTGAAAATAATCAATCTCGAAGAAAGGTAAGACCTACCATAACAAACAATCGTTCATAGCCAACGCACCCGAAATCTTTTTTTCTAGCAGCTTGTAAAATTTTGGATCCGGCTGTATTTCAAAGTGTGTGGGCAAGACATATCAATTTGAATGTGACCTCTGCCAATACCGGGTGAAAGTGTCCGGCGGCGCGGACGCCGGTGCGGACTGCGAGGTGCAGACCGTGGTATGCCGTGATTGCCGGGAATTGTTCGACGTTTTCACCCGGGTGCGGCGGCGCGCCTCCCCGGCCGGAAAATTAAAAACTTTTGCCGCTGAAATTCCCCCGCTGCAGTTGCGCGGGGCGCCACCGAAACCGCCGGGATGGAAAAACCTAGAACTCGCTTGTCCCGTCTCGGCATTGCACCGCGTTGAGCCATGGAAAGATCCGGGCCGCTGCCCGCGCTGCGGCTGCTACCTTGTAAAAAGCGGGTTGCCGTTCCGGATTTGGGATTGAATATTTCCTTCACATTTAATGTCACCCCGTTTCAAGAGTGACTAAAAAAACGGGTCAAAATCAAATTACCCAGTAATTATCCTCGTATTACTGCGACCGAGCATGGCGAATTTCTGAACGCCTGATTACGCCAAATCAAGCTCCCGAGCGCGATTCCTAAGATGCCAAGAGCCGCCGTGGAGGGTTCAGGAACGAGGATGAGGTTGTAGCCGATCACGTCCATGTTGCGCAAATCAACGGGGGTGAAGGCATTCAGCACTTCGGAACCGCTAAACGCGTTGAACGTGTCACTCGCACTGCTGGCCCAATCATGTAAATCGCCACCATTGGCCGACGCATCGTTAAAGTCCTTCAAGGCCGTCGTGCCGCCATCAATCGAGAAAAATCTGCCAGCACCATCATTCAAACCACGCACCCCGGCTCCCGTGTAATGTAGCAAATCCATAAACATATACGATGGGTTTCCGATGCCAATGTCCACCCCCATGATCCCGATCCGGCCCATGATTTCAGACATCTCGTGCATCGCCACGCCAATGAAATCAACCTTGCCGGCCACCGCGCGATTGTTCGGATCGTAGTTGTAATTGAATCCACCGCCAAAAGTAAAAGTCCCATCGCTGGTCACCGCACTATCGGCGAATAATCCCAATGCCTTGGCTTGGGCCAGACTCACCAGATAGTTATGAATCCCACCTACCGGATCAGCTCCCGCCAGCGATCCACCGGCACTTCTTACAGTATTATCATCCGCAGAACTCGCGTCCGCCGCAGTCAGGGTCTGGAGTTGGGCGAACGTGAGCGTGGCTAAAGACGTATCGCTGTGACCGAGCATTCCGGTGCCGGCCACGGCCGTGATCCGGATATTAACATGGATCGGATCGGAAAAATTGTCGCTGAATTGCGCGGCGGCAAAGGCATTTGCCACCTTCATGTCGGCAACATTCTGCGGCGTCAAACCGGCAGCGATGAAGGTCGCATCCGGGTCGTAGTTTAAATTGAAAATCAACGCTGAAGCCGGTCCGGCACCAGTCAGGATCAGGACGACCACACCCAATTCAGCCCGGCGCAACCAAGCAGAAAGGCGCGTAACAATCAGTGACGGTTGAACCCGAGGATTCATATGAATTATGTTTTCGTTACCCGTTTTCCCGAAAGACCCGCTTTCCCTAAAGATTACCCTGGTGAAAGACTTATTTTTGGATCACGACGACTCTATCAACAAGAGATGACCGGTCAAAGCATTTCTAATTTTTAATGTAAATGATTTAAATGAATCTAAAACAGCGGCCACCCCGGAACATCATCCGGCATAATGCAGCGACAGGAAACACAGGCTTTAACCCCAGCCAAAAAAACTCAGCGCGAGGCCGGTTCAAGCTCAAGAAGCAATAATTTACCTCAATGACATTTCTCCCCACGCGCCAACAGCGCGAGAATACTCTGCATCCTGCGCTCGCGGGTCGCCGTCAACCAGCGACGAAAATCAGCCGCCAATTTGAAAGCGATGGTATTCACGATTGAGCCATTGCGAGCAGCGTGTTCAGTGTTTTCCAATTGCGCGTCGTTGCCTGCAAAGAAAGTTTTTTCTCAATCGCGCTGTTGGATAATTTGGTGTTGCCGGAGCCATCCGGGAAACAAAGATAAATCTCGCGGCCACACACTTTGAATCGTTCAGACTCCGTGGCTAGCACCGCTAAAGTCTTTTCAGCCGCTGGCGGCGCGTTGTCTGAGAGAAACGTGACGTAGAATTTTGATTCGTCACTGCCAGTTTCCTTCAAAAATGAATTTCCCCGCACCACCGCCGCAGTTTCATCAGCAGTTCGGATCAGCACGGCAACTACAAATCCGAACTCGCTTAAAATTTTGTCCGCGATCTTTTTTGCCAACTTGTCCGCAGATTGATTCGCAGTTTTGAAAACGACGTTGCCGCTTTGAATGTAAGTCTGGACCTCGTCAAAACCCAAACCCTCCAGCGACGCGCGGAGGCGTTCCATTTTGATGAGCTTCTGTCCGCTCACGTTTATCCCGCGCAGCATGGCGATGTAAATCGGCATGGCGAAATTAAACGTGAACTCAATCCAACCGGCAATATGCCGCCAGCCCGTGCAGCCCGCCTTCGCGACCGAAGCCGCTTTCCTTGTAACCACCGAACGGACTCGTCGGGTCGAACTT
>JANYFN010000005.1 GCA_025362675.1 Limisphaerales bacterium
TGTGAAGTTCTTTCGCCTCCTGAAATTTCAACACCGGCGAAATATAAAACGTGTTGGCCGGGTCAATGATGACGACCTGCTCGCGCTGCTTGAAACTTTGCACGAGAAAATAACGATCCACCGCCGCGCCACCCAGCACGAGCATGGCGAAGCCAAACCAGAACCAGACGAGCCGGTCTTTCTGGACAAAGAGGCGCGTGGGATCAAATCGCGGGCGGGCCTCGGCGATCTTGACGTGGCCGTTGTTTGCGACGACCGTTTCTCGCAATTCAGTGGTTGGTGTTTCCATTGGTCGGCTGTCCCCAAATCGGCGGGGACGTTTTGAGTTTGAAAGTTTTGGAATAATTGCTGATGGCGGTCGGCAACTGGCTTTCCGGCGGTGACGACAATTTTTGACGCTGCATCACGATGATCGTGATGGTGCTGCCGGTGATGAACACCGCCGCGACGAGCAAAATAATTTTCAATTTCATGGTAGGCTGTTGGTTGGGAACAGGGGCGGCTGCGCCATGAGTTGAAAATTGGTGCGGTAGTTGCCGAACGTCTCGACCACTTCCGCCCGTCGTAGCTCTTGCACGGCGATGGCCTGTTTCTGCGCGTCATTGCGGTTCTCGATGTCCTGCTCGATGCTAACGGCAACGGCTTGGTCAATTTCCTTGTCCGTCGCGGCCAGATCGCCCGTCAGTCCCACCAGCACGCCGGAAAGTTTTTGCACCTCGGATGCCGTCGTCGCCGATTGCAATGCCGTGGTCGTGGAGGCAATGTCCGCTTTCAAAGTCTTGCGCCTTTTCAGGACATCCGTGACGACAGCCGTATAGTTCGCCGTCGCCTTGTTGATTGCTTCAATGGGTTTGTAGTCGTTGGTTTGCCGCAAGATTGGATTGCCCGCTGGCGTGGTGAAGGTCGCGCCGATTTGGTGGTAAAGCCCGTTGGCGTCATAGGTGAGGGCTGCCACTCCATCGGAAGCCTGTTGCACGGCGGCAATGGTCTGGCCGACGGGCGTGCTTGCCAAGTCGGCGGTCAGCGCAGAGACGCCGGTGATGTTCAAAAGCTGCGCCGGGTCGCCGAACGCCTTGTTGTATTGTTCCAACTGGTGAAGCTGGTCGGTTAGCTTTTGGATTTGCGACACCTGATTTTCAATCATCTGAATATATTTGGCGAGGTTCGCCGCCTGATCGGTTATTTGTTCGATGTTGACGACCGGGTCATAGACGATTTCTTGCGCGCGGCACATTGCGAACGGTGCAAATAGCATGGCGGTGATGAGCAGTTTTTTCATGGTGGGTTCCTTTCAATTTTCAATGCGGAGATACTTGGTCGTGGGATTCAAAGTCACGCCGTCCAAGTTTTGTTCGGGAACAGGAATGGCGTAGAGGCTGACGTTATCGGGCGGCGTCCTGGGTTGCTGCTGCTGGTGGATTAAAATCCAATACTGCTGTTTCACCGCATCGCTCCGGCCTTTTTCGTAGCCCGTGACATACGCTTTATCCGACGCCTTGCCGCTCAAATAAAATGCGCCTTCGCTCAACATCACGCCGCCCGCTGCACCGGCGGCGGTAAGGCCGGGATTACCATGTGAAAGCTGATTGGCAATTAAGCCGCCGCCCGCGCCCATTGCCATGTCGGCGACGGGTCGAGTAGCCGCACAGCCAGCCACTAGAAATGGAATAAGAAAAAATGCAGTAAGGAATTTCATGCGGCCTCCACGGGTTGTGGTTGACGGGCGAAAGTCAAAATGCCTTCGGTCACGTTCTTCGCGCCGCGCAGTTCCTTGGCGCGTTTCTCAAAATGTTCGCCGCTCGAACTGGAGCAATACAACATTTCGGGCGAAGTGAAGTTGAACGCCGTCCCGCAAATCGGGCGATTGGAATCAACGTGCAGATAGGTGAACGCAGAGTATTTTTCTCCGGCCTGATGGTCGGGCAGCGAGTAATTCATAATCGTGTGCTTGGTGATTTCGGGCAGGGCGATGTCCTGTGCGATGTCGTCCAGATCGGCACGGTCGTTCTGACGCATCAGGAAAAATTGGCGCGAGTTGCCGAACACGGCGGAGCGGATGCGACTCTGCTTGAAACGCGCATACTGCTGGACGATGGAAATATTCCAGCAATTAAATTTACGCATTTGCGCGTAGCTTTCCTTGACGATTTCCTCGCCGCCCGGAATGTCGAGGAAGCGGGCGACTTCTTCATAGACATTCCGTTTTCGCACGGCGCGCGGCAACGTGATGATGTGTTTGCGCGTGTAGTTCGTGATGAGAAAACCTGCCGCCGCCCGCAGTTCCTTCGCGGAATCAGGAATGTAGCCAAGCTCAAAATGGGCAATCTTGCCGGTGAGCGACAGATTACTTATGCCATCGAACAACGCGCCATAGTTACCATCGCGACACCACGGTAAAAGCAGCGTCGAGATTTCAATGATCTGGTCGCGCTCCGCGCCGCTCGCGTCCAGCGCCATCAATTCCTGCAACATCCGGTGCGTCGGATACTCGTCGGATTTGAAATACGCGAACGCCAGATTGCGAACGTCCTTGGCCGTGTTCGGGTCTTTGAGAAATTTAAGAACGTCACTTTCCGAAAACTGATCAAGGTATTCCCGCGCCGCAGGCGCATTGCGTCCAGACGCAGTCTGGTCTCTGAAACTTGCGAAGGCTTCGAGCGTCGTTGCTCCCGGCGGCATTTTTTCTTTGCGATAACGCGACAACGCGCAGGCGTGCCGTGCCACTTCCATTATTTGATTTTCGTGGTTGCGCGACCAATCTTGAAAAACATCCTCGTAAAGTAGATTGATATATTTGGCGATTTGCGCCTGACGGAGCATCTGTTTGTCCTCGCTCTGGCTCAAACCCACCATGCGCGCCACGAGCGCGGTCGCGGATGCCAGATGATCCGGTGTCAGTGGCAGTCCCTTCGTATCAAGATAATTGATGGTGATGTCACCATCCGGTTGAATGATAATCGGCTTCGCATCCGGCTCGACCGTCTGTGAGTAGATGCCGTAGGAAAGTCCTTCCTCAATGATGACGGTGTAATCGAAATAATTTTCCGTCTGCGACAGCAAATCACAAATCGTCACGGATTTTCCCGCGCCACTCATGCCCAGCAACACCGCGTGCTGCGGCGACTGATTCCCCACCGAGCCGGAGAAAGTTTTTATCCCGACGAGATTTTGATTTGGCCCTTCGTAGATTGCTTCCGCCATGTCGAGGTGGCCGGTGAATGTGGAAGCGACCGGCAGCATATCGGCGATGTAGCGGTTCTCGCCGTAAAGTTTGCGCGAGTCATCCCGGCTCCATGTCCAGCCTGGCCACGTCTGGAAAAATAATTTTTTGGAAGTGCTAGGCAAGGTGCTTTCTGCGTATTGCGCCGAATTCATGGAATTGATCGCGTTCTTGATGGCGGTCGTTTTGGCAATCAGACCTTCTTTGCTCTGGTCCCAGGTCCGAATCGCAAACAACACCTTGAACGGAATCGTATGCCCCTGCATGAGCGCCGCGATTTTCTTTTGCTTCTTGTCCATCACGGTCACTAGCGAGAGTTTTTTCTCGCTGGCGTAGTCGCCGGCGATGCGGTCGTGTTCCTTTTCCTCCTTGTGGATTTCTTTGCGGACCGAGAGCGGATCAAGATTCACCGTGATGGTGTAATCGA
>JANYFN010000034.1 GCA_025362675.1 Limisphaerales bacterium
GCTCGTCAAACTGAACAAAGTCACCGCCGGATTGCACGCGACCATCGCGCTCAAGTGCGAGTATTTTAATCCGCTCGGCAGCGTGAAAGATCGTATCGGTGCGGCGATGATTGCGGACGCGGAAGCGCGCGGCGTGTTGAAACACGACACCACCATCATCGAGCCAACGAGCGGCAACACGGGCATTGCGCTCGCGTTCGTCGCAGCGGCGAAGGGCTATAAAATTATTTTGACGATGCCGGAAACGATGTCGCTCGAACGCCGCACGTTGCTGGCAATGCTCGGCGCGAAACTCGTTTTGACGCCCGGCGCGGAAGGCATGAAGGGCGCGATTGCCAAGGCCGAAGCGCTTGCGAAGGAAACGCCGAATTCGTGGATTCCGCAACAGTTCAACAATCCCGCGAACCCGGCGATCCATTCCAAAACCACCGCCATGGAAATCTGGGATGACACGGATGGTAAGGTGGATATTTTTGTTTCGGCAGTCGGCACGGGCGGCACCATCACCGGTGTCACGGAAGCCATCAAGCCGAAGAAAGCTTCCTTCCAAGCCATCGCGGTGGAGCCGAAAGATTCACCGGTCATTTCGCAAACACTAGCGGGCGAGCCGGTGAAGCCGGGGCCGCATAAAATTCAAGGCACGGGCGCGGGTTTTGTGCCGGGCAATTTACATTTGAAAGACAGCGCAGGAAATCCGCAGATCGTCGAGTGCGTGCAAGTGAGCAACGACGACGCGTTTGCGATGGCGCGGCGGCTCGCGAAGGAAGAAGGATTGCTCGTCGGCATTTCCACGGGCGCGAATGTCGTGGCCGCGATTGAAGTGGCGAAGCGTCCCGAAAATAAAGGCAAGCTCATCGTGACCATCGCGTGCTCGACGGGCGAACGTTATTTGAGCACCGCGCTCGCCGCCGAAGCGAAGGCGGAAGTGGGTGGGTGAAAAATCATGGAGCCGAGTAAAGAAAAATTAAAACCCAAGAATGTTTTTGGGTATGTTCTCATACTCATTGGATTACTGGTAATCGCCTTTAGCGCGAAAATTGTATTTCCCGGTTTGGAAAGATTGATTGGCATTGAAGCGATAGTTGGTAAAGAAAATGTCGTCTATCAATCTGACGGAAGTTGTATTTACACAAATCCTACCGCGATGTTGAAATGGATTACATCGGTGGCGATACTGGGAATGGTTATTTGCACAACCGGAATCTGGCTTTCTGGAATTAGGCTTAAGTTCCCAGCGAGAAAATAATCATTGCGTTCCGCAGGATTTACGCGTAATTAAAGGCTCGTCGAAGGTTTTAGTCTGCGGCTTCTGGCCGGGACGTTTTCCAAAAGTTCACTGTTTCCGCACATTTCGGAAGGGTTTCAGCCTTCGGCTACACAACATTTAATATGAGCGATACGCAAACAAACGGCGACAAGCCGAACAATCCAAATTACGGTTCGGGCTTTCTCGAAATTTCCGAGAAGGGTTTCGGCTTTCTCCGCACGTCCCAAAATCATTTTCATCCCAAGCCCACCGACATCTTCGTGACGCCGGACACCATCCGCCGCAGCTTTCTGCGCGAGGGCAGCTACATCGAGGGGGCCACACAGCCGCCGCATCGCGGCACGAGTCCGCAACTCAAGACGGTGGACAAGGTCAATGACATGATGTTTCAGGATTACACCAAGGCCGTGCGCTTTGAGAACCTGACGAGCATTGATCCGATCGAAAAATTCAAGCTGGAGACCACGTCCGATGCGATGGAGACGCGGGTGATTGATCTCGTCACGCCCATCGGCAAAGGCACGCGCGGCATCATCGTCGCGCCGCCGCGCACGGGCAAGACCACCATCCTGAAACAGATTTGCAACGCCATCACCACGAACCATCCCGAAGTTCATTGCATGGTTTTGCTGATTGATGAACGGCCCGAGGAAGTCACGGATTTCCAACGCTCGGTGAAGGCCGAAGTCGTCGCGTCGTCGAACGACATGGAAATTGACACGCACGTGCGCCTCTCGCGTTTCATGATCGAGCGCTGCCGCCGCATCGTGGAATCCGGCAAGGATGTTTTCGTGCTGATGGATTCGCTCACGCGCATCGCCCGCGCCTACAACTCTGTTCACGGCGGTTCCGGCCGCACGATGTCCGGTGGTGTGGATGCCCGCGCGTTGGAGATTCCGCGCAAGATGTTCGCCTCGGCGCGAAAAATTGAGAACGGCGGTTCGCTCACGATCATTGCCACCGCGCTCGTGGACACGGGTTCGCGCATGGATGAATTGATTTTCCAGGAGTTCAAAGGCACGGGTAACATGGAGCTGATCTTGGATCGCAAGCTTTCCGACCGCCGCTTGTATCCGGCGATTGACATTCCGAAGTCCGGCACGCGTAAGGAAGAAAAACTTTTTGATCCGAAGAATCTTGAAGCCATCCGCAAGCTCCGCCGCACGATGGTGGACTTGAATCCCATCGAAGCGATGGAAACGCTCACGGCGGCCTTGAAGAAATTCAAGACCAACGATGAGTTTCTGGCGAAGATGTCCACGGGTGCGTAAAAATTCTGATGCGTGATGCGTGAAAAATACCACGCCACGTCTTGCAAAAATCACGCATCACGAATTCCTGTTCATTCCGTTTGACCTCCCGCTAAACCTGCGATATACGTTTTTGTATGTCTGCGACCATTTACCCATTAAGACTGTCGGTGGCGGAGCGGAAAATTTTCAGCCGCTCGGCGAGCGCGGAAGGAAAAAAACTTTCCGAGTGGCTGCGCGCGGCAGCGAATGACCGCGCCAAAAATAAAAATCCCCGGCGGCGTGCGGCGTGTCTGGATTATACCGACAAAATTGAATTGAGTGCCGAAGCCGAGCGCGATCCGAAGGCTTTCATCCAAAAACAACTCGCGGCCAAACGTGAACTTTATCGCTGACACCGGCTTCATTGTCGCGCGCTGGTCCAAGGATAAGCTGCGGCGCGACTGGGCGGCGCGGCGCTGGGAAAAGGCCGCGCTACCGGTGCTGACTTCCGCCGCCAATTTGCAGGAGGCGGGCTGGCTGCTGGGCAACCACGAAATTATTTTGCGCATGGTGGTTGACGGTGACTTGCATCCCATTCTGGATTTTGAAAAAGAATCCCACCGGCTCCACGAACTCGCCGCGCAATACCAGCCGCGCATGGACATGGCCGATGCCGCCATCGTGCGGCTTTCGGAAATGTATCCGCACCACACCGTGTTGACTGTGGATCGCGAGGACTTCACCATTTACCGGCGTAACCAGACGCAGGCTTTGCCCTGTGACTTCGGCCCGAAAATGAAATCCTGATCCGTGATTCGTGATGCGTGATTCAACCAAAAAACTCTCGGCTCAAGTTCATGCATCTCGGATTACGCATCACGATGCGCTTCACTCCCGTCCACCGCTGGAGCGGATGCTGCGGATTCACCAGTTGCTGCAAGCGGGCAGTTTCCCCAACGCCACTTCGCTGGCGCGCGAGATTGAGGTTTCCACCAAGACCATTCAGCGCGATTTGGAATTCATGCGCGACCGGCTGAATTTG
>JANYFN010000037.1 GCA_025362675.1 Limisphaerales bacterium
CGCGTTTTAATAACGGGATTCAATAATTTTTTTACCACCGCAATTCATCAACCTACCCATGAAAAACAACCTTTCGATTTCACGTCGCCAATGTTCCAAGACCGGCTTTACCCTGATTGAATTACTGGTGGTCATTGCCATTATTGCCATCCTAGCGGCGATGTTGCTGCCCGCGCTGTCGCTCGCCAAGCAAAAGGCGCAGACGATCGCGTGTTTGAATGACACCAAGCAAGTTACGCTGGCGTGGATCATGTATGCCGGAGATAATAATGAACTTCTGGCTCCTAATGATTATCCCTTTACCACCAGTTATTCTGGCTTGGCCGCGGCGGCTCAAGCTAAAATTAAAAACTGGGTGGTCGGCACCATGAATCAGCCGTTCGATGCCGGCGATGCTCCGGGAAATACTGGAAACAGCGAATTAATGGATCCGAATAGTTTGATTTCTCCCTATCTCCATAGTAAAAATATTTTTCACTGTCCGGCGGATAACTATATTGATCCCAACGCACACAAAATTCACGTCCGCAGCTACTCTATGAATTCTGCCGTTGGCACAGTCTGGGCCTCTAGCATTGAAATGGGCGGCAGCAGCGGCCTCCATCTCGGGGCGGCGGTTCAGGGCGGTTGGTTGCCGGGCGCAGCCTATAATGGAGCCCAGACGGCATGGCTGACGTATGGTAAGATGACTTCCTTTAATCAGCCTGGGCCGTCGGAAACATGGGTGTTGATGGATGAAAACCCATTCAGCATTAACGACGGATCGTTCGCGGTGTCGGCGTTGGCCGCCGCTGGGAAAACTTATCTCATTGATTTTCCGACGGGACTTCATGGCAAGGCTGGTGCCTTGACTTTTGCCGACGGCCATTCAATAACCCACAAATGGCAGGACAGACGCACTTACACTCCGGATGGCATTTTGCAACCCGGTATGGGCAGCACGGGATCCACCACGCAAAATCCAGACAACAAAGATTGCCTCTATCTTGCGCCGATCACCTCGGCTCCGCGTAGTTGAAAGTTTTTGCCGCAGACGAAACTACTTAACTGCGCTGGATATGAAATCGTGGTAGAGTTTAGCCGTATGTTTTTTAATGTCCTTTTAAGGCTGGGTCTATTCTTCGTGCTGACCGTTCGTGTCGCTAAGGCCCAGACTCCGCTCGTCATCTACACCGATAGCTTGGTCAACGGTTTTCAAGACTGGAGTTGGTCGGAGGTGCATAATGTTTCCAGCACCGGCACGACGCACGCGGGCGCGAATTCCATCGGCATTTACGCGACCAATTATCAGGGCGTTTCGTTTCATCACGCGGACTATGACACGTCCACTTACAGTAGCCTGACTTTCTGGGCGCACGGCGGGTTGCTCGGTGGGCAGCGCCTGCAAATTTATTGCGACTTCGGTTCCGGCCCCAGCGGTGCCGCTTATACTCTACCCAGCGCGCTCGTCGCCAATACGTGGACGCAGTTCACCATTCCTCTCGCCACACTTAGCGCGGCCAATCGCACGAATTTAAGCCGCATCAATCTGCAAGTCTTGCCCGCTGGCACCACGAACTTTTATTACCTCGACGATATTCAGCTCAACGCCAACCCACCGCCCGCGCTCGTTCATCTTGCAGTCAATGCGACCAACACTCTGCGCGCTGCCGACGCGCGGTGGTTTGGTCTGAACACCGCCACTTGGGACAATAATTTCGACACGACTTTCACCGCGAGCGCGCTGGCCGAACTTGGCACTGGCATCTTACGCGGCCCCGGCGGATCAACTTCGGATGAATACCATTGGGTCAAAAACACCACGCTGGCGAACACCTGGCAATGGGCCACCTCTTTCCCCAAATACGTTCACATCGCCACTAACGCCGGCGTGCAGGCCATCATCACGGTAAACTACGGAACCGGCACCAGTAACGAAGCCGCCGCGTGGGTCGCCTACGCCAATTCCACTATTGCGACTGCCCTCACTCTTGGCACCGACCAATATGGCACCAATTGGTTCACCGCCGGTTATTGGGCATCCTTGCGCGCCGCCGCACCGCTGGGCAGTGATGACGGGAAAAATTTTCTCCGGTTGTCGCGGTCTGCGCCGCTCGGCTTCAAGTATTGGGAAGTTGGTAACGAAAATTACGGCACTTGGGAGACTGACACGAACACTTTTCAGCACGATCCCTACACTTATGCCGTTCGCGCCGTCGGATACATCACGCAAATGAAGCAAGTGGATCCCACCATTAAAATCGGCGTCCCCGTTGTCATCGGCGAGGATAGTAATGCCAACGGTTACTCCGCCCATCCCGCCCTGAATCCGCGCACCAGCGTTTCCCACAACGGCTGGACGCCCGTGGTGCTCGCCACCATGAAATCACTCGGCGTCACGCCCGACTTCATCGTGCATCATGTCTATCCAGAATATCAGAGCGACAGTGACACCACGTTGCTCCAAGCCTCCGCCAACTGGGCGACCGATGCGGCGAATTTACGTCAAATGATCACCGATTACGTTGGCACGAGCGGAACCAATATCGAAATTCTTTGCACCGAAAACAACGCTGACGCCGGCACGCAAGGCCGTCAATCCACCAGCATCGTCAACGGTCTCTACCTCGCCGACAGCCTCGCGCAGTTGATGAAAACCGAAATCAATTCCTTTGTCTGGTGGGATTTGCGGAACGGCTTGGATTTTCAAGGTGCCGGCGGCGATTTTAATTCCTCGCTCTACGGCTGGCGCACCAACGGCGACCTCGGCATCATCGGCAACGCCAACACGCGCTACCCAACTTTCTACGCCTTCAAGCTGATGCAATACTTCGCTAACGGTGGCGACACCGTGCTGAATTCTACGAGCGACTACAATTTACTTTCCAGCTACGCCGCCCGCAAAGCCAACGGTGCGCTCGCCCTGCTCGTCATCAACAAAAATCTCACCACCAACTTGAGCGCCCAGATCACCCTCACCAATTTTTCCCCGTCGGCCACCGCCATCGTGCGTTCCTTCGGCATCGCACAAGATGAAGCCACGCGCACCAACTCCATTATTCCCGGTGCGCAAGACCTCGCCACGAATTCCTTCGTCACGGCCAGCACGAATTTCACCGCGTCATTCCCCCCGTATTCATTGACGCTTTTCACCTTCCCGCCCGCCGCGCCCAAAGTGCAAAGCCTTGGCCTGAACAGCGGCAGTTATATTTTCCAATTGCAGGGCCAGTCCGGCGTGCCGTATCAAATTCAGACCTCAACGAATCTGTTTTCGTGGACATCCAATTCCACCGTCACGCTTTCCGGTGCAACTGCGAATGTGACGAACACTCTTTCTTCCCCGTGGAAGTTCTGGCGGGCCGTGTGGTTGCCCTGAATGTGGAACAGGCTTCCAGTCTGTTGCCAATAAATTATTTCACCGCCTCTGCCGCAAACAACAACGCGCCCGCCTCGCCTCCTGCCCGCCCTCGTTTACCGTAGTTCAGCACGTTGAAGCTGGCGATTTCATTGGGCGCTCCGAGAGAGGTAAAACCCGTCGCGATCAAAGGAGGCAGGCAGGGCAGGGGTTTGATGGGTTTGAATTTGCGAACGGCTACGGCGTGGCGATCTGGTAAAACCGGTTGGCGTAGTTGGTGGCCTTGGGGTCGCTGGAAATATAGACACCGCCAGAGAAAATTCCGTTACTCATGGTCAGCCAGTTCGTGCGCGGCAACGCGAGATTGGTTGAAGCCAAAATGCGAAACGCCGCGCCGCGCGGGCCAGTGCCGGCCAGTTGAAACGCACCGTTGCCAGACGGACGGTTCGTCAAAATCGTCGGCGGACGCGCGTTCATTTCGTCCAGCACGATGACTTCGGGGGAATTGTAAATCCGCGTCATCGTCGCCGGTGGCGCGTAGGTGGCACTCTCAATGTAAGAACCGGTCCACGGCGCGAAATACGAAAACCACACGCCGAATAGGTGCATCCGCTCAATGTCGGGGATGCCGCCGAATTCGCTCAACGCGATTAATTTCACGCCGTTGAATTGCGCGATGAGCGGATTCCAATCGCCTTGCAATGGATCAGTGATGTCCGTCGGATAATCGTCTGCGCTCACGATATCCACGACGTCGTTGCCCGGATACCAACTCGGATCAATGTTGGTGCAGACCCAAATCAAATTATGCAGGTTGTGATAAACGGTGAGCCGTTGGTAGAGCAAACGCCAGAGCGACTTGAACGGCCCGGAGCCTTTCGCGCCCCACCAAAACCAGCCGCCGGACGCTTCGTGCAACGGACGCCACAGCACAGGAATGTTATTGGAAGAAACTTTTTTTAATTGCACGGCGATGGCGTCAATGTCGCGCAGGATAAAAGCGTATTCGGGTGAATTGGTGTTCGCCAACGCAGCGGCAACATCAAAGGTCGTCGAGTCCGTGTAGAACGCGCGCCACCATTCGTGGCCAACGGTGTTGATCAAATTCGTCGGCGCGTTCCAGTGCCAGATGAGCGAGAGAACGTGGCCGGAAGTTTCGAGCGCAATCTGACTTTCGGTGTAGTTCACCGGCATCCCGCCGAATTGCACGCGCGTTGGGGAATAATCAATGAGATCGCCAGCCACGATGACTGGCTTGCGTCCCGTGGTGCTTTGAATCAACGCGACTTCGCCAGAGTTATGCTGACCGGACCAAGTGACTTTACCGTAGTCTGCGACAAGGCTCGCCATCAACATCCGCGTGGCGAACGTCGCCTGCGGATCAGAGAGCGTGGCTGGCACGGGCAACGGCGGCAGCGGCGCAGTCGTCGGAGTTAGCACGGCGCGATCAATTTCAAAATACGTCCAGCCGCCGCCGATTTGTAACGTGTTCGCGCCCGCCACGACTTGCACGAGTCCGGCATCGTAATCGGCGAAGGAATTATTTTGCGGAAACATTCCAGAGAAGCCGTGACCATTGATGTTCGCATCAAAACCTTTTTGGCCAAACGGTGAACGAAAACGGATCGTGAGCCGATACAGACCGGGCGCGGCGGTGAAACTCCAGTTCACCCGCGCGGTGGAATCCTGAATCCCCGTGACGTAACCCGTGCCGGAATAACCCGCCGTCGCCGTCGTGACGTAAGGCACGGGGCTGCCCGTCAGCAGACCGCGTTCGGCTTCCAAAGTGAGTGCGCCGCTCGCCGGGCCATTCGTTTGCACGCGCGCCAAGCCGATGCCAAACGCGGCGTCGAGTGTGCGACTACTTTGATACGTCAACGCGCCGCCGACACTGGGAATTAAAACTACTTCGCCGCCGCTGTAAAGATTGCCGCTCGCCACCGCCAAGCCGTCCCAGCCGTTGCTCACACGCTGAAAGGTGTAGGCGTAGGTGGTGTTCGTCGCCAGCCCCAGAAAAAAGCCCGACCATTGCAACCAGTCGCCGTCCGCGTAAGAAAAAGTTGTCGCGCTCGTGTAAGTGTTCAGCAACGTCGCCGTATTGCTCGCGACGGAAAATAATCGCAGTTGATATGGCTGCGGGCCGAGACCACCGTTGCCGGAATTCAATGGCGCACTGCCCGTCTTGAGCGACACCGAAGTCAGCACCAGCGCATTCGTCCCCGTCGTGAAGGTCTGCCCCGGCGGCGTGGCGCTGTCCGTAAAATAATTAAACGCGCCGGTAAGCGGCTGATTTCCGTTGGTGCTTAATTGAAAAATGTCGTTCGTCCCCGGCGTGGGATTCGCCGCCCCGATGTCGGCGAGGCTCTGGGCGCGAACAACCCAAGGCGCGGCCAGCGTCAAAATTGCCAGCCCGATGAAACCATTTAATTTTATTTTCAGACGCGTGCTAAGTTTTTCCGAATAAGCTCGCAGCGCTGATCCACGCACAGCTTCGAGCGCCGCGCGTCCGGCGGCGTGTTCAGGCAGTAATCGAGCAGCTTGTCCACCGTCGTTGTCGCGACGTGCGTGCGCGTGTCGGACGAACCGTAGTAAATAAATACGTCGCCATTCTTGCGCGCCACCCAGCCGTTCGCGAAAACAACATTGGAGACATCGCCCACGCGTTCGTCATTCTCCGGCCCCATGAAATGCCCGCCCGGCGCGGCGATTTGCTTGGACGGGTCTTTCAAGTCACAAAGGAAACAATACAAAACATAACGCATTCCCGCCGCCGTGTTGCGGACACCGTGTGCAAGATGCAGCCAACCTTTTTCGGTTTTGATGGGCGCGGGGCCGAGGCCATTCTTGCCTTCTTTGATTGAATGATAAAAGCGCGGATCAATGATACTTTCCTTTTTCACCACCGCGTTGGTGATGTCATCCACGAGTCCCCAGCCCACGCCGTCGCCCGAACCCGTCGCCGCGAAATCATTCATCGGCCGCGTGTAAAAAGCGTATTTGCCATTCACAAATTCGGGATGCAAAACGCAGTTGCGCTGGTGTAGCGCAGGCGTTTTCAAATCCGGCAAGCGCTCCCACTTCACCAAATCTTTCGTGCGCGCGATGCCGCCACGCGCGATGGCCGCCGACAAATCGTTCGGCTTGGAATCGTCGTGCCGCTCCGCGCAGAACAATCCATAAATCCAGCCATCCTCATGCCGCACGAGCCGCATGTCGTAAAGGTTCGTTTCCTTGGCTTCGAGTTCCGGCATCCGCACCGGGTAATCCCAAAATTGAAAATTATCTACGCCGTTCTTGCTCTCGGCCACGGCAAAAAATGATTTCCGATCCCAGCCCTCAACCCGCGCCATCAGCACGATGCTTTTGTTCCACTCGATTGCGCCGACGTTAAAGACACAGTTCACGCCCAGCCGCGTCATCAGGTGGGGATTGCTCGCGTGGTCAAAATCGTAGCGCCACGTCAGCGGCGTATGTTCCGCCGTGAGCACGGGATTTTCATGGCGATCAAAAATTCCGTTACCGCTTTTTTGCGGACGGTTCTTGCGGCGGAGCAGTTGCGTGTGCGCCTGCTGGAGCGATTTCAGTTGTTTGGCAAAAGCGGTTCGGTTCATGGGATAAAATTGTCTGTTATTCTACGCGCAAAGAGCAAAACAAAATGTCCTCAAAACACACGACACGCGCCGGGCTTTGCGGAGGCCGGATTTTGTTTATGCTCGGGCATCCATGAAAATCTCTGCGACTTCCCGCCGCCAATTCATTCAAACCACCGCGCTCGCGCTGCCATTTCTTGCGGCGGGTTGCGCGAGTATTTCCAGCAGCAAACGCGCGGATGAATTCGTCAGCGTCCACAACGGACAATTACATCTGCGTGGGCGTCCGCATTTTTTCGTCGGCGCGAATATGTGGTTCGGCGCGTATGTCGGCGATGCGGCGTTGACCGGCGGACGCGCCCGGCTCGTGCGCGAGTTGGATCGCTTGCAAAAAATCGGCGCGACGAATGTCCGCCTGCTTGCCGGTTCGGAAACCTCGCCGCTCGTCGCCGCAATTCCGCGCGGCATCACTAAATCGCCGCACGAATATGATGAAGACTTGCTGCGCGGCCTCGACTTTTGCCTCGCCGAAATGGCGAAGCGTGACATGAAGGCGGTTCTGTTTCTCTCGGATTATTGGCAGTGGAGCGGCAGCTTCGCGCAATATGTCCGCTGGATCACCGGCGAAAATATTCCCGATCCCGACAAGCCCGTGATGGCGAAAGGCGACTGGCACGCGTTCATGCAGTTCTCCGCGAAGTTTTACAAAACGCCCGCCGCCGTTGAGCTTTATCGCGATTACGTTTCCAAAATCATTGCGCGAAAAAATTCTGTCAACGGTCGCATCTACCGAGACGATCCCGCCATCATGACGTGGGAACTCGCCAATGAGCCACGCCCGTGCGCCGACGATTCGACGGCAGCGCAAGACGTGCCGATTTTTTGCAACTGGGTGGACGCCACCGCAAAATTTATCCACGCCGAAGCGCCGAACCAGCTCGTCTGCACCGGCAGCGAAGGCGTGTGGGGCAGTTTGCAGAAGCCGGAATTTTTTATCGCCGCGCACAAATCGCCCGCCATTGATTACGTCACCGTCCACATGTGGCTCAAGAACTGGAGCTGGATCAAGACGGTGGAACTCGGCGCAGATTTTGAAACCGCTGTCGGCAAGGCGCGTGACCATGTGGAAATGCACAACAAGATTGCGACGGACATTTTGAAAAAACCGCTCGTGCTGGAAGAATTTGGTTTGCCGCGCGACTACGAAAAATATTTACCTGATTCGCCAACCACCGCGCGTGATGAATATTACCGACGGATGTTCGAGCAAGTCGCGGAATCGTGCCAGGCCGGGCGCGCATTGCAGGCCGCGAATTTCTGGGCGTGGGCCGGGGAAGGCCGCGCGGATGCGCCAAAAAATTCCGCCGAATCATTTCTCGGCGACCCGCCGTGCGAACCGCAGGGACTCAATTCTGTTTTCGACACGGACATCAGCACCCAGTCGATCATCGCGGCGGCGAATAAAAAGTTACGTGTGAATTAAGAAGGCGGCGCGCTGGTTCCGCGAGGTCTTGGAGTGCGGTGGCAGAGCGCAGCGGCGACACCGCTTTCGGGCGAGCCGGAAATTATCGGATAAAAGAAAGCCTTCGGGCGCACGAGAGCGGCGTGGCGCTCCGCTTCCCGCCGCAGTCCAAGACGCTGGTGCGATATCCGATCAGCCCAAACCATCTGGTCGGCCAAGGTATTTTTGAAACAACTCCGAAATTGAAACTCACAGGCGAGACGCCTGTGCCACTACGACTGCGGAATAATTTCTATCCCGTTGATTTCCGGGTTCTCGACGTTTGCGGTGAAGGTGATGTCCAGTTTACCGCTGGTGATCTCCACCGGAACGCTCTCGACATAAGCGTGCGCCAAGCCGCCCGCTTTCACGAACAAATCCAAATCCTTGAACTCATGCCCCGCGACGTTAAAAGAAAAAACACGTAGCCCCGCCGCATTCATTTCCTCGTAAGTTTCTGCGAAGTGCAGCTTCACCGTGTATTTGCCATTGGCGAGCGGCAGCGAAAACGCCGTCATGCCGTAACGCTCAGTGCGATACAGCGCGGAATTTTTCGTGTTGGCGATGGCTAGGCTGTCTTCACGCTTCTCCGTCTGGCCATCGGCAAAACCGTGGTCAGCTTCCCACACATTTCCATCCGCATCCGTGAACGGTTCCGTGACGCCCGCTTTGATGCGGATGATTTTCTGCGCCGGTGCGGCGGGAGTTCCCACGGGAGTCGCCATCGGAGAACTTTCATTTTTCAATCGCAGCATCAGCGCATCGTGTGCGGGAATTTCGGCGGACAAAACTTCCTTCGTCGTGCCGACATCTTTCTTCAACCACAAATCGCGCAGACCGTAAGTCGTCGTGGAGAAATTCGCTTCGCGCTTCGCAAACGTGTCGTTCACTTTTTCATTCGCCCAATCGAAGGAAATTTTTTGCGCGTTGGTGCTGCGGTTCAAAATCGTCATCGCCCAACCGCCGTCGGCCAGCGGCTTAAACCACGTTTCGAGGCCGTCTTTACTAGAGTATTTGAAACCTTGCACGCCGAGCTTGTCCTGATCCACCGCGATGGCTTCGGGGTTGGTGAGGACGCCGCGCGTCTCGGCGTTCATCGTCTGCATATCATTTCCGGCGATGAGCGGCGCGGCCAGCATGCACCACATCGAGAAGTGTGCGCGCTCTTCATTCACCGCCATGCCGTTGCCGACTTCGAGCATATCGGGATCGTTCCAATGACCGGGTCCGGCGTATTCGCGGAGACCGTCTTGCTTGTCGAGAATTTGCAGCACGCCAAAAGATTTCCACGAGCCGTGATCATAAACGCAGTCGAAACAATTGTAGATGTCGCCCGTCGTGCGCCAGAGATGGCCGATGTCCTTCGCCCAAAGCCACGGCTTCGTGTCACCCCATTCGCACAGGCTAAAAACAATCGGACGACCGGCAGTGGCAAGGCCGTCGCGCATCGTCTTGTAAGTCTCTTCGGAATTAGCCGTGCCGTGCTCGCACCAGTCGTATTTCAAAAAGTCCACTCCCCACGAGGCGTAAGTAAGCGCATCTTGAAATTCATGGCCGCGTCCGCCGGGAAAACCCGCGCAGGTTTTCGTCCCGGCGCAATTGTGGATGCCGAATTGAAAACCTTTTGCGTGCAGATAATCGCCGAGCGCCTTCATGCCGCTCGGAAATTTTTTCGGGTCGGCGACGATGTTGCCCTGCGCGTCGCGTTTCATCGCCTCCCAGCAATCGTCCACGACGACGTAAATGTAGCCGGCGTCGCGCATCCCATTCGTCGCCATCGCGTCGGCGGTCTGGCGGATCAAATCTTCGTTGATGTTACCGGCGAATTTATTCCAACTGTTCCAGCCCATCGGCGGCGTAAGCGCAAGGTTGGGAAATTTTTTGCGCGTGCAGGCTGGCGCAGGCAAAAACGGCGAGCGCGAAAATAATTTTGGCGAAAGGTTTCATAGTTAAGCTGAAGAATAACAGCCCATGAAAATTGGTCATGTCATCAAAATCCCTTACATGAAATTGTGCGTTTTTAAAATTCCGACAGGTGGCACAGGCCTCCGGCCTGTCGTTTCGGGCGTCGCGCCCAAAACCGTTTGGGATGTGGACAGCCCTTGGTTCGAGCGAACAAAAAACAGCGGACATCCTCGGACGAAATCCGTCGCGACGCCGGATTTGACGGGCGCGACGCCCGTGCCACCCATCGTTTACTTCACACCCTTCGCCGGAACTGATGGATCAAGAATGTTATTATCCCCCAGCCAATCCGTGAGGCGATCCGGCCAGTTATGGATGCTCGCGAGCTTGGAGCGCTGGCCCTGATTGAAGCCGTGGCCGCCTTTCGCGTAGAGATGCAATTCCGCCGGGACTTTGGCCGCGCGATATTTTTCCAGCAAGCCGGTGGTCACGACGGAATGAAAACGGTCATCGTCCGCGCAGAGCAGAAAGGCGGGCGGCGGATTCGTCAGCACGGCGAGAACGCCCAGCGGACCTGGATAAATCTCCACGATGAAATCTGGCCGCGCGCTCGCATGATCAATTGCATCAGGCGCATTCGTGACGCCGGCGTTTTCGGTGAAGGCCGTCAGCGAAACTATTTCACCGCCCGCCGAATAGCCGACGAGACCGATGCGATTCGTGTCCACGCCCCATTCGCCCGCGCGGCTGCGGACGACACGCATTGCGCGCAGGCCGTCTTCACGCGCATTCTCCGCGTTGTAGGGGGAATTCGTTTCGCGGAACAAACGGTATTTCAGGACGAAGGCCGCGACGCCGAGATTGTTGAAATACTTCGCCGGCTCAACGCCCTCCGCGCCGAAGACGAGTTCGCGAAAACCGCCGCCGGGGCAGATGACGACCGCCGCGCCGTTGGCTTTTTCCTTGGGCGGCAGAAAAACGGTGAGCGACGGGTTGTTGATATTTTTCACCCAATAGCTCGCGGCCAGTTCGGGGATGTCCTTGCGCGATTCAAAACCGGGCGCTCCGTTCGACCAGAGCGAAATGGTTTGCGGCGCGTCGGCGGCGAGCAAAGTTCCCGGCAGGAGCAACGTGGTGAGAAATAATTTTTTAAGTTTCATAGCTTCCTTTTTGACCAAACATTGTAACAAAAGAACGAAAATCCGGTGCAACTGGCAGAGCGGCATCTGGCTCCATTCCGATAAACGGAATATGAACCACAGGCCACGGCTGGAGACCTCGCATATCGAAAGCGAACATTTCTCCACCACCACTAGAACCAATGCCGAAAAAACCGGGG
>JANYFN010000085.1 GCA_025362675.1 Limisphaerales bacterium
CTGCGCGAAAAAAGTTTGTCCCAGGCGGTGGCCATGGTCTCCACGGGCAAGCTCAAAGTGATGATGGATGATATGCGCGTGCAGATGCAGGGCTTGGATGAAATTTTGAATCAACAGCAACTGGCGATTCGTCAGGAAGTGTTTGGCCGCGTGTTTCGCGCGAATCTGGCCACAATTGTCGCGGGAGTTTTCGGGATTGGCGCCGGGCTGCTCGCGCTCTGGCTGTCCTACGTGGCCGCACGGCTCCGGCAGCAGGAAAATATTTTGACGGAAGCGAAACGGCAGGCGGAACACAGCAACCAGGAAAAAACCGCTTTCCTCGCGAACATGAGCCACGAAATCCGCACGCCGATGAATGCGATCCTTGGTTTCAGCGAACTGCTGCAAAATGATTTGCGGGAGCCGAGGCACCGGCAATACCTGCAATCCATCCGCACCAGTGCCGGCTCGCTGCTGATGCTGATCAACGACATTCTCGACATGTCGAAAATTGAAGCTGGCTTGATAGAACTCCGGCCCGAACCGACAGACCTGCGCGAAATCTGTGATTTCCTGCACACACTTTTTGCCGAACCGGCGGCCAAAAAAAATCTTAAGCTGCAATGTCAGGTCGCTGAAAATTTTCCACACGCCGTGTTGCTGGATCGCATCCGCCTGCGGCAAATTTTGGTCAACCTCGTCGGCAACGCGATCAAGTTTACTGACCGTGGCGTCGTCGAGGTTCGCGTCGCTTGGGAAAAACAACCCACCAGCAGTCAGGTCACGCTCACGATTGAAATTCAGGATACCGGCGTGGGGATTCCGCAGGACAAGCTAGACGCAATTTTCAAACCCTTCATCCAAGCTGGAAAGCATGTGGACAAGGAAACTCAAGGCACGGGACTGGGGTTGTCCATCGTCAAACGTCTCACGGAAATCATGGGCGGCACCGTGACCGTGGCGAGTGTGCTGGAGCAAGGCTCGGCGTTTCATCTGCGCTTCCCGAATGTGCCTATTTCCATGCGGCTGCCGTCCTCGGCCAAAAAAACTCCGGCGGATGAAGTGGATTTCAACGAACTCCGGCCGGCCGTTTTGCTGGTGGTGGATGACAACCAAACCAATCGCGAGTTGATTGAAGAAATTTTTGCCGGCACACATCACCGGTTGCTTTTTGGCTCAAATGGCAGCGAAGCCGTGAGTAAAGCCCGCGAGTTGAAGCCGGATATTTTGCTGCTTGATGTCCGGATGCCAGGCATGAACGGTTATGAGGCCCTGGACACCATCCGTAAAATCCCCAGCTTGGAATTTATGCCCGTCATCGCCGTGACTGCCTCCAATCTGGCGCATGAGGACAAACTTTTGAACGAACGGTTCAGCGGATTTGTGCGCAAGCCATTCTCCAAACGTGAACTGTTTGACGAACTGGCAGATTTTTTGCCACGCCATGTCAGGCCGGAAATTTCAAACGAAAAACGCAATGCCGGTTCGCCCGATGTCAAAGCCGCCACGGTGCCGCCTGTGTCGAAGGAATTGATCGCGCAATTGCGCCAATTGCTCGTTGACCCGTGGCCGGGTCTTCGCGACAGCGTGGCTGTCAATGAAAGCAAGGTGTTTGCAGTGGGGCTGGAAGGTTTGGGCCAGCGCTGGCAATGCGAGCCATTGGCGGAATACGCGCGAAAAATAATTCGTGATGCTGAAAATTATGCCGTGATTGATTTGGAAAAACACCTCGGAGAATTTTCCCTACTGGTGGAACAACTTGATGGAGGCTCGCAGGCATGAGCCGAACCGCCCAAATGGTCGCGCCGGCCGAATCAAAACCTGCGGCACCGGTGCCAGTGCCGCCAGATGACATTGGCCCGGCGCGGATTCTCGTCGTGGATGATCAGCCCGCCAACGTCCAGATTGTCGGTGCGGTGCTGGGCCGGCTCGGTCACGAAATCATTCCCGCTTCCGACGGCGCCACCGCCTTGAAACGTGTCGCGTTACGCCCGCCGGATTTGATCCTGCTGGATTTGATGATGCCGGGCATGAACGGCTGCGACGTTTGCCTGCAATTGAAAGCAAACCCCGAGTGGAAGGAAATCCCCGTGATTTTTTTGTCCGCTGCCGATGACAAGGATTTGATCGTCCGCGCGCTGGATTCCGGCGGCGTGGATTACATCACCAAACCATTCAACCAGGCCGAACTTATTTCACGCGTGCGGACACAACTGGCGCTGAAGACTGCGCGCGACCGGCTCAAACAATTGGTCGAGGACAAGGACGAACTGCTCGGCATCATCGCGCATGATTTGATCAACTACCTCGTCGGCATGAACATGAGCGCCGGAGTGCTCTGCCGCCAGACTGACCGCTTGAATGACGAACGCATCACCAAAATGGCGGAAAACATTCTGCGCACCAGCGCGCAGTCACTGACGTTCGTGAAGGACTTTCTCGCCAACTCCAAAACGGATCATGGTTTCACTTTCAAGACCGCCATCGTCAACTTGACGGATTTTGCCATTGCCGCCGTCGAGCAATTTGCGGAGGTGGCGCAGCAGAAAAAAATACAGATTCAAACTGATTTCCCGGTGGACGCCGTCAACGCGCTGGCGGATTTTTCCGCGCTGGATCAAGTTCTGGATAATTTGATTTCCAATGCGATCAAATTTTCGCCGCCCGGCAAACAGATTTTTGTTTCCGTATGTTCCCGGAACAATCAGGCCGTATTCGTGATTCGTGATGAAGGTCCTGGCTTCACCGTCGAAGACAAGGCCAGGATGTTCCGCCGTTATGCGCGGCTCTCGGCGCGTCCGACCGGCGGCGAACAATCCACCGGCCTGGGCTTGAGCATTGTCCGCAAGCTGGTGCTGGGAATGGGCGGCCAATTATCCTGTGAAAGTGTTTTGGGAAACGGCGCGGAGTTCACGGTCCGCCTGCCGCTTCCAGTCTGATTGAAAAATAATTTTATGGACTTTCTAGTCATAGACGACGACAAGACGTTTCGGGATGCGACCTGCTTTTTGATCGAAGAAGCGGGGCATTACGCGGAAGGAGTTGAATCCGGACAGCTCGGGCTGACGTGGCTCAAAGAAGATAAATGGGACGCCGTGTTGCTGGATGTCAATCTTGGCCGCGAGAATGGACTCGATGTTCTTGTCGAGATTCAAAAACAATTTCCGCAAGTTCCGGTTGTCATTTTCACCGCGCAGGGCAGCGTGAAAAATGCCGTGGAAGCCATGCGGCGCGGCGCGGTGGATTTTTTGGAGAAACCCTTTCAACGCGAGCAGTTCACCACTGTGCTGGCGCGCTTGCAGCGGTTGCGCCAGATGGGCCAGCGCATCGAACGGCTGGAACAGGTGGTCACTGAAACCAAGGCGCAAAGTCTTGAGCCGATTTTTGATTTTACCACGCCCCTCATGCGGGAGGCCATGGACGTGCTGATGCGCGCCGCCAAGACGCCGGCTTCAATTCTGATTCTTGGTGAAAGCGGCACAGGCAAAAGCGTGGCGGCCCGCGCCGTCCATGAAAAAAGCCATCTGGCGGACAAACCCTTTGTCACCGTGAGTTGTCCGAGCTTGTCGAAAGAACTTTTGGAAAGTGAGTTGTTCGGCCATGTGCGCGGCTCGTTCACCGGCGCGATCAAGGATCACTGGGGCAAAGTCAAGGCGGCGGAAGGCGGCACGCTTTTCCTCGATGAAATCGGCGACTTGCCGATGGAGATTCAACCCAAACTTTTGCGCCTGCTGCAAGAGCGCGAATACGAACGGCTGGGCGAAAACATTACACGACCGGCCAGCTTGCGTATCATCGCTGCAACCAATCGCGATTTGAAAAAACGCGTGGCCGAAGGCTTGTTCCGCGAAGACCTGTATTTCCGGCTCAATGTCATCGCCGTGGAAATGCCGCCGCTGCGTTCGCGCGACGGCGATCTGATCCGTTTCGCCGAGCATTACGAAAAGTTTTTTGCGGAACAATGTGGACGGAAGCTCGCCGGGCTTTCGCCCGAGGCCGTGGCGTGCATCCGCGCCTATAAATGGCCGGGCAACTTGCGCGAGCTGCGCAACGCCATCGAACGCGCGGTCATCCTGGCCAAGCATGAACAGCTTTCAACCGAGGATTTTCCGGCGGAATTGCGGGGACAAAACACGGTGACGACGGCAACGACGGCGGGAGAAAATCTGCCGCAGGTGGGCGCGCTGATAACAATGGAAAAACTTGAAGAAGCGCATATGCGCAAAATCCTTGAGCGGATGCCCAGCCTGACGGAGGCGGCAGAAGTTCTGGGCATTGACCAAGCCACGCTCTATCGCAAGCGCAAAAAAATAGGTTTGGAATGAATGCGAAAGCGGAACCAGAAATGAACGGCGGCAAAACCATGCAGGAACTCCTGCGGGAAAATGCGCGGTTACGCGGCGACCTGCTCACCATCGCCACCCGCGTGAGCCACGATTTGCGCTCGCCGCTGGGTGCCATCGTCAGCACGGCAGAATTGCTGAAAGAAATTCTCCTCGAAAAGAATCCCAACGATGCGCTGCTTACGGAGCCGCTGTTCACATCGGTGGATGAACTCACCAAGCTCATCAGCCAGGTCCGTATCTTGACGAAGGCCACGGCGGAGCCCAAGCCGAAGGAATGGCTCAAGATGGGCACGATTGTTTTTGGCGCGCTGCAACGGCTGGAAAGCCGCATATCAAAAAAATCGGCGACGGTGGTGGAACCGGAGTTCTGGCCCAAAGTGAATGGCGTGGCGGACTGGCTGGAATTCATCTGGTGCAATCTGCTGACGAACGCGCTCCAGCATGCAGGTGAAAAGCCGCGCATTGAATTGAGCTGGCAAAAGACCAAAAGCGGATTTCGTTTCCAAGTTTTCGACCACGGCGGCGGTGTGCCGGCAGGAGCGGTGGCCAAATTATTTCAGCCGTTTGATTCGCTGCATATGCCGGACAGCTCAAGCGGACTGGGATTGTCAGTGGTGCAACGGCTGGTGGAGTTACAGGGCGGCGGTTGTGGTTATACGCAGACTCCGAACGGCGGGGCGTGTTTTTATTTCACGCTGCCATTGGTGGAAATTTAGCGAGGGGGGGGGCGGCAAGTCAGGAGTTCAGTCATTTTTGCTCAGATAAAATCAAAGCTATTGCTAATTTTTTTATTGCATGAATTTAGCACCAAAAAACTCATCGGGAACGAATTCACCTAGGTCTGCACTCGCAGTCGAGCGGGGTGCTTGCCTGCAAATTTTCCCATCGTTGGCGATGCTTGCATGAAAGCACTTAAATCCAAATCCTGTTGAATTATGAAGGCGACCCACCATTATTTCAATCAATTGACCGGCCTGCTGCTGGGACTCGTTTTGACTTTAGCTCCACAAACGCGTGCGGAGGAACTGGTGCCGCCCGCCTCGTCCAACACGGACAAAACCAATTCTGAAGTTCTTGCGACCTACAAAAAGATGAGCCTGGAAGAACTGATGAATCAGGAAGTCACTTCCGTGGCGCGGCAGCCGGAACCTTACCGTCAGGCACCATCGGCGATTCAAGTGGTCACCGGTGAACAGATTCGTCGTGCGGGCGCATCCAGTTTTCCCGAAGCGTTACGGCTCGCGGGCAACTTGAATGTGGCGCAAGTGTCGTCAGTCAGTTGGGCCATCAGCGCGCGTGGATTCAATGCCTCTGTCGGCAACAAACTTTTGGTGCTGATGGACGGGCGGAGCATTTACACGCCGCTTTTTTCCGGCGTCATCTGGAACATGCAGGATTACCTGATGGAAGACATTGACCACATCGAGGTCATCAGTGGACCGGGCGGGGCGTTGTGGGGCGCGAACGCAGTCAACGGCGTCATCAACATCACCAGCAAGAGTGCGAAGGACACCCAAGGACTTTATGCCGAAGCCGGCGGCGGAAGCTGGTTGCAAGATTTTGTCGGCGTGCGTTACGGCGGCCTGCTGGCGTCCAATGTTTATTTTCGCGTGTATGGAAAATACTTTGACCGTGGCTCGGAAGATTTTGCCGACGGCACCAGCGCGCATGACCGCTGGAACCGGGGACAGGGCGGCTTCCGCATTGACGCCGAACGTTCACCGCAAAATCAATTTACTTTGCAGGGCGATTTTTACACAGGCAAAACGACGGTGACGCCGGGCGCGGAAGGCAATCCGCCCGCGCAAGGCAACGCCTTAGGCGGCAATTTGCTCGGACGCTGGACGCACACGTTTGCGGAAGATTCCGACATGACGCTCCAGATGTATTATGACCGCGCGCATTTGAACGCTCCGTTTCAATCTGCCAGCCTTTTAGGCACTAACATTCCCGCCGGGCCTTTGATTGACAACCTTGATACGTTCGACGTGGATTTTCAAGATCGTTTTCCGCTCGGCAGCCGCAACCGTATCGTTTGGGGACTCGGGTATCGCTTCACGCACGACGTGACTCAAGATGCGCCGCTCGTGGCTTTTCTTCCGAACCGGCTGGATCAAAATTTATTCAGCGGCTTTGTGCAGGACGAAATCAAGCTGCGCGAAAATCTTTTTCTCACGCTCGGCACCAAGCTGGAACATAACGATTACACCGGCGCAGAAGTGGAGCCAAGCGGACGCCTGCAATGGAACGCCACAGACAAGCAAATGTTCTGGGGAGCGATTTCGCGGGCCGTGCGCACACCCTCGCGTTATGACCATGATTTATTCGAGCCAAGTCCCTCCTACGGCACCTTGCTGGGCACGAGCAATTCACTTTTCAAGTCGGAAACAGTCATCGCTTATGAAGCCGGGTATCGCGCACAAATGGGTAAAAAAGTTTCCGCGTCACTCTCCGCCTTTTACAACACCTACGACAATGTGCGGAGCCTGAACCTGACCAGCGGCGGCCTGCCGATCGTGTTTCAAAATAATCTGGAAGGCGAGACATGGGGATTTGAATTGAGCGCCGACTATCAAGTCTGCGAACGGTGGCGGCTGCACGCGGGCTACGATTTTCTCCACGAATCCATCCGCGTCAAAACCGGATTGACCGATCTCAACAAGGCGCTCAATGAAACCGCCGATCCGCAGCATCAGGTTTTTTTGCGTTCATCCCTGGACCTGCCCTGGCATCTGGCGTGGGATGTGGGACTCCGCTGGATCGCCTCTGTCCGCAACAACAACGGCGGCACGGTAGGAACATTGCCCAGCTATTTTGAACTGGATTCCCGGCTGGCGTGGCAGCCGACCAAGCAACTGGAATTCTCCATCGTGGGGGAAAACTTATTGCACGCCCGTCACGCCGAATCGGGTTTTGCCGGGCCGTCACAGGAACAGGTTGAGCGGAGTGTTTACGCAAAAGTCTCATGGCGCTTTTGATGCCAGCTAAAAAAATTCGCGCTTGTTCGGGCGAAAGAGTTTTCCAATCTCGAAGATTTCGAGGTTGGCTCTGCGGCTTTTTTCTGTGGTCGGCCTTGCTCGTCGCGCTGGCGGTGACTGGCGGGATTGAAACCGCGCACGCGCAGCCGGTTTCCCACGAGTATCAGATCAAGGCGGTGTTCCTGTTCAACTTTGC
>JANYFN010000140.1 GCA_025362675.1 Limisphaerales bacterium
TGTTTTGAGCCGACATGGCGATGGTTGCGCGGCGATGCAACAACTGATTCGCGATTCTCACGAAACGCCGAAACAAAAAAAATCACACACGCAACGCGCGTGGCAATTGTTCCGTTCGCTCGTGGAACGGAAAATTGTGGAAATCATAAATCCTCGCAGCAGCCGAGGTGAGGAGGCTCCATCTGAAAAACCCGAAATTAATCAGAGCCTCCTCACGTCGGCTGCTACGAATCAAAAAATCCGCGTGAACGTTGAGTTGCAAGACGACTTCGCGATGGACCAAACGCTCTCGCTGTATTTGTTGGAGACGATTCCGCTGCTCGATTCGCAGGCTCCCGATTTCGCGCTCGTGTTACTCACGCTCGTGGAATCCATTCTCGAAGACCCGGCCATCATTCTCCGCAAGCAGCTCGACAAGGTGAAGGATCAGAAAATGGCCGAGATGAAATTTGAGGGCATCGAATATGACAAGCGCATCGAGGAATTGGATAAGTGCGAACATCCAAAACCGAATCGCGAATTTATTTATTCCACGTTCAACGAATTTGCCACGCGGCATCCGTGGGTCGGCCAGGAAAATATCCGGCTGAAATCCATCGGGCGCGAGATGTTCGAGGAGTTTCGTTCCTTCGCCGATTACATCAAGCTGTATGAATTGCAGCGCGCCGAGGGCGTTTTATTGCGGCATCTGAACAGCGTTTTCAAAGTGCTTTCCCAAACCGTTCCCGATGCGGCGAAGAACGAGCAAGTGCGCGAAATGGAATTGTATCTCGCCACGATGATCAAGCAGGTGGATTCCAGCTTGCTCGATGAATGGGAGAAAATGCGCGATCCGAATTATCAGCGCGCCGAGGCGAAGGAAGTTCGTCCGCCGGGCGCGGAGGAAGCCGCTGCCGACATCACGCGCGATGTGAACGCGTTCACCGCGACGATCCGAAATAAGATTTTTATTTTTCTGCGCGGGCTGGTCGTGGCGGATTACGAGACGGCGATTGGAAATTTATTTTCACCGCTCGATCAAGATGGCGCACTGTGGACGCCGGATCGCTTGAACAAAATCATGGAGGACTACGAAGCCGGTCACGAGCGACTCTGCCTCGATCCCAATGCGCGCAATGTGCGGCACACTTACGTCACGCCCGCCGAAGATAAAAAATCGTGGCGCGTGCAGCAGATGTTGGTGGATCCGAAGGCGGATAATGATTGGGTCGCGGAATTTGAAGTGGATCTGGCCGAGTCAAAAAAACTCGGCGAACCTACTTTACGGCTGCGGCGGATTGGGAGTTTGACCTGACAGATTATTCAGCGGAGAAATAAAAAAGGCGCGCTGAACAAATTCAGCGCGCCTTGTGAAAACTTCAAAAATTATTTCTTAACGCCGAGGATCGCGTCCTTGGCCGCTTTCGCGACGCGGAACTTCACGACCTTCTTCGCCTTGATCTGGATGGTTTCGCCGGTGGCCGGATTGCGGCCGACGCGCGCTTTGCGATTCACGAGCACCAATTTGCCTAGACCGGGAATGGTGAAAGAATCTTTGGCATGCTTGTAGGCGAGGGCAGCGAGCTGCTCCAGAATTTCAACGGCTTGCTTTTTGGTGAGGCTGTTTTTTTCAGCAACGGCAGCGGCGATTTGTGATTTAGTAAGTGCTTTGGCCATAATTTAATTGGTTGGTGTTAATTTTTGGTTAATGTTTACGGCCCTATTAAAGCGGTTGTTGGCGCGCTCGCCAAGCGAAAACCGCACTTTTGTTAAGGTTATTGTGTTTTGCCCGGAGCCGCTGGATAGTTCGCGGATCGGACAGGCCTCAAATCTCAAATCCGGGCAGGGCTTTGAAATGGCCATTGAGCTGGATTTTTGCTTTCAAAGATTCCATTTCCACCACCAGCGGCAACATTTTTGCCAGATGACGGCTCAAATATTCGAGCCGCTTTATTTCCGCCAAAATGCCAAGCAATTCATATTCTTGCTCCAGCGATAGTCCGGCGTGATGCGCGACATCATAGCTTCGCAGCGCGGCTCCCGGTGGGCCGAAGCTTTTTTCCACCTTGAGCAGCTTGTGCATCAATTTGACTTCCGCCAATACCTGCCGCGTCAACTCGGCATCCCGCGTCAGATCGTTTTCCAAAAATTCCAATACCGCACCGCTGTATAGTTTACCCGGCACTACCTTGACCAGTTCCACCATCCGAAAAATTTCCAGCCCCCGGGTCTTGATATCAAACTCCCCGTTTTCATGAACTTGAGTGATCTCGATCAACTCAACCAGCGTGCCTAGACCGCCGAGTTTGTCTTTTAATACCGAGGGAATCCCGAACGGAATTCTTCGATCAGCACACTCGCGAATCAACTGCTGGTAGCGCGGCTCGAAGATATGAAGATTCAACGATTCACCAGGATAAACGACGAGCGGGAGCGGAAAAATGGGTGTGATCACTTTCATAAATCGCGCGAAA
Source organism: Limisphaerales bacterium (assembly GCA_025362675.1). Lineage (GTDB taxonomy): Bacteria > Verrucomicrobiota > Verrucomicrobiia > Limisphaerales > UBA11358 > UBA11358. The sequence continues at coordinate 2,454 of JANYFN010000140.1, forward strand.
CATATCACATTAATGCCTGGTGCTAGGAAGATTTATTTGACGGTTGCCAGCGAGCTGGCGGTCGATCGGATCAACAAAATCACCGGCAAATATCGAAATTATCGACCGGAGAAAATTGTTGATAAGTCGCGCGATTTTTTTCTGGCATTGCTACCCGACCAGAGAGATAGTTGCTCTGCTTTCGATGCGCGACGATGTGTGCGTCAAAAGTGCCGGTCGAGACGGGTTGGTTGGAATCAACTTCGTTATGATGGTGACTCGACATTTCCTCACGGCTCACCCTGACATTTGCCCGCCAGAAGTGCATCCATGATGTGCCGAGGTGGGTGTGGTGTTTGGCGTTGGATGAAATACCTCTGCGCCTGAATCCCACGTGTCATAACTAAATTCCCGGTTAATGAACGTAGGCAGCATGCTGCCCGCGTTTGAACCAAAACTATTGAGGTGCCAGATGAAAAAAGTTTTTTTTGCGGAAAGTGAGCCGGCTAACCAGTTGGACGTAACAGTTGAAATAGGTTTGAAACGGCGAACTAAATTTTCCACGCGATGCACTCTCGCCGGGATGGCGGCGATAGGTTGTTTCAGTTGGTCGGCCTTCGCTTGCGGCCCGTTTTTTCCCAATAGTTTGCTCGACGGCGGCGACACCGCTTTACTTGCGGCCCCGGTCGCCAATTTTAGCAGCGAACTCGCTCGTCTCCAGTTGCCGGCGGCGAAATTCAAGGCCAGCATCACCACGAACGATTATGCCACCGAGACGATCGAGGGCGAACTGGCCGATTTGCGAAAGGCGTTGAAAGCTGCCGATGGGCCATCGACCGATTTGCCGGACATTTTGCATCGCTACCGGATCGAGCGGGAAAAGCTGGTAAAATATCGCAAGGCTATGGACGTGTGGGCCGAAGGTCGTTATGAAGAGATCGACGGAAAATGGGGGCGCAAACAATCCGGCTCCCAGCCCTCGCTGGATAGTTTTGGCGTGAAGGTGATTGAAGGGTTACCGGTTGAGTTTGCGGATTATTTCCGAGGCTGCCTCGCGTGGCATGCCGAAAACACCAACGAAGCGCGTTTGAACTGGGAACAACTTCTGCAACGTCCGGCGAGCGAGCGCAAGTATCGTTCGACTTGGGCGGCCTATATGCTCGGCAAAAGTTGGGAGGAAGAAAATCCTGACCAGGCCATTACTTACTTCCGGCAAGTCCAGGAACTCGCGGCGCAAGGTTATGTCGATCGACTCGGTTTGGCGGCGGCCAGTTTGGGGTGGGAAGCGCGGCTGCATCTGGCGCAAGATAATTTCGAATCCGCCATCGAACTCTATCTGCAACAATTGGCGAGCGGCGACGTTTCGGCAAACATCTCACTAAGCTGGACGGCCGCAAAAATCGTTGGCCAGAAGCGGAGAAATTTTGGTCCGCTCGCGGTGAATCCGCGCACGCGCTGGGTCATCTCTTCGTATTTGATTTCGCACAAAGATTATCTGGACTACAGCAACAATGGCGGCGATCCAACAAGTTCGGCCGTTTCAATCGTCAGCGACTGGTTAACCGCCGTTGAAAACGCAGGGGTGAAAGATGTCGAGTCCGCCGAACAACTCGCTTTGGCAGCGTATCAGGCCGGTGAATGGGACGCGGCCGAGCGTTGGATTCAACTCGCCAAGAGCACGCCGACAACGCAGTGGTTGCAAGCCAAGCTCCTGCTGCGCGCCGGTAAGAGCGCGCCAGCGGCGGAGTTACTGGCGAAGCTCACGCGGCTGTTTCCAGTAGATAATACGAATACCAATCCGCCCGCACGTCCGGGCTTGCAGGACGGCTTGCGTATCGAAGGATTTAGTTATCTCACGAACCAAATCAATGTTCCCAGTCAAATGCTGGCCGAGCTGGGGGCGATACAACTCGCGCGCCGCGAATACACCGAGTCGCTGGACGCCTTGCTGCGGGCCGGGTTTTGGATGGATGCGGCGTATGTGGCGGAACGCGTGTTGTCGGTGAATGAACTAAAAACTTATGTGGACCGAAACTGGCCGGGCCTGCCTCCTCCGCTAAAAATTCGCCCACCATCCATGGTTGAAACAAATGCTGACGAAGTTGAAGTGGTCGAAGATTACGGCGCGCGGAGGATGGATTTTCGTGAGGAAATCCGGCACCTGCTCGCGCGTCGCTTGGTGCGTTTGGATCGGCTGAGCGAAGCCCGCGAATATTTTCCAAAAAAATTACAGCCGGATTTCGATTTGCTGTTGCAAAATATTATCGCCGGACGTAACCGTTCGACCCGCTCGTCGCAACGGGCGGAAGCGCTGTTTGTGGCGGCTCAAATGATTCGCGAGCAGGGCATGGATTTATTGGGAACGGAGGTCGAGCCGGACTGGCGAGTTCACGGCGGACAATTCGAGGAAGGCGTCGCGGTAGCCCAACGAGCCTCGTTCACCACCAACGCCCTGCTCGCGGCGAGCGAGGATGAAATCACTCGTGCCGAAGCCAATCATGCAGCGCCCGAACAGCGGTTTCATTACCGATATCGCGCGGCGAGTTTTGCCTGGGCGGCGGCGGATTTTTTGCCGAATAATTCCGACGAACTCGCGCAGGTTTTGTGCACGGCTGGTTCTTGGCTGAAAAATCGCGATCCCGATACAGCCGATTTATTTTACAAAGCGTTAGTGCGGCGTTGTCGCAAAACCGCGATCGGCGCGCAAGCCGACCAGATGCGTTGGTTCCCGGAATTAGATACGAATGGCGTTCCCATTCCATGGCAGCCTGATCCGCCGATACAAATTCCTGAACCCGAGGCAGAAGCTGACGCGTTTTTCACGCCCGGTCCGGTTATGGGTTATTGGTATTGTTTGAATCGCGGCAATGTGCTCCCAGACGTCATCGCCGCGGTGCGAACGGATCATCAGTTATCGGTGTCGGTCGAGGAGCTGATACAGGCCAACGCCCAGATCAATACGAACCAGCTCAAGGCCGGGCAAAAAATTTATGTGCCGCTGGCGTCACCATCCGATGCCAATGTCCCCAGCTCGGAACCAGAACAAACGTTGCCGGATGATTTTAAACCGCCTTATTTGCCGTGGAAAATTTAATATCCGTGGCACGGCGCGGAGAAGGAAGTCGTCGCTCAATCCACTGGGACGCTTGAATGACGCCCCTTTGAATTGCCACGGATTTTGTGGTCGTTCATAAGATAAGGGGCGGCGAACGCGAAACTCCAAATTTTCCATTTTCAGCGGTGAAAAAATCTGTGAACATTTGTGACTGTCAATTGTCAGATTCGACGGACAAAAAATGCGGTTCACTTTTAAAACATTGAGGTTGTTGCTGATCGGCCTGCTTCTGGCCGGATCAGCCGGGGCGGCGTCGTTCACGGCCACGTTGGACCGTGACAGCCTGACGATGGGCGAAAGCGCAACACTCGCGCTGACGTTTGAAGGGGGGTCGCCCAGCAGTGTGCCAACGCTGAACGTGCCAGGGTTGCAGATCACCCAAGTCGGTAACTCCCAGAATTACAGTTTCATCAACGGCGCGATCAGTTCCACTGTCACCGTCTCCTTTTTCGTCAAGCCGCAGCGCGATGGTGAATTCACCATCCCCGCGCTCACGGCGGAGATTGCCGGTCAGCAACTAGCCACCGAGCCGTTGAAATTAACCGTGGGCAAAGTCGCCGCCCCGTCGCCGGACGCGGTAAATTCCGGTAGCGAAGTGGCGTTCCTGAAATTAAATTTTCCCAAACCGAAAATGTTCACCGGCGAATCCACCGTGATGCGGCTGGAGCTTTACCTCCGTGACGAAGTGCAAAATTTTGGCAACTTCCAGTTCACCAGTGCCAACCCGGACGGATTCAGCGTCGGCAAGTCGGTGGAATTGCCCAACCAGCGCCGCCGCGCGCAGATTGGCAATCGCATTTACACCATGATCCCCTACAGCGTTGCGCTTACCGCTGTGAAAACCGGCGCGTATCCACTCGGTCCCTTCACCGCTAATCTCGTGATCGTGCTGCCCGGCGGAGTTTTTGGCGAACAACGGCAAGTCGCGCTCGCCACCGAAACGATGAACGTTGAGACGTTGCCCCTGCCAACCGAAAATCGTCCGGCGAATTTCAACGGCGCGATTGGCGACTTCACGATGACTGCCACCGCCGGGCCAACCGCCGTGACGCTTGGCGATCCCGTGACGGTGCGCGTCCAAATTTCCGGCCATGGATCGATGGACACCATCACGCTGCCGCCGCAGGAAACCTGGCGCGAGTTCAAGACCTATCCGCCGACCGCGAAGCTGGAAACAAGCGACCCGTTTGGGCAACGCGGACGGAAATCGTTTGAACAAATCGTGTCGCCGCTGAATGCCGACGTGCATGAATTGCCCGCACTCACATTTTCATTTTTTAATCCGGACGAAGGCAAATATCACACACTCACCCAAGCCGCCGTGCCGCTCACGGTGCGCACCGCCGAAACTTCGCCCCTGCCCGTTTTGGCCGCGAAGAAAAATTCCACGCCGGAAACTGCCTCGCCGCCAGATATTTTGCCGATCAAGGAAAAACTGGGGGAACTTGCAATCACGTCGGTTCCGCTCTTGGCGCGGCCACTGTTTCTCGCCGCGCAAGCCGTGCCGTTACTCGCGTTGCTCGCGGCCTTTGTTTGGCGCAAACGCACGGACAGTCTGGCGAATAATCCGCGCCTGCGGCGTCAACGCGCCGTCGCCCAGTTGGTTCGCGCGGGCGTGGCGGATCTGAAAAAGTTGGCGACGGAAAATAAGTCTGATGAATTTTTTGCGCTGCTATTCCGCTTGTTGCAAGAGCAATTGGGCGAGCGGCTGGATTGTCCCGCCACCGCGATCACCGAGAATGTGATCGATGAAAATGCCAAGCTGCGCAGCGCTCCGACGGCAGTCCGCGATGGCTTGCGCGAACTGTTTCAGCTTTGCAATCAAGCGCGCTACGCACCGGTGCGCGGCACGAGTGAATTAAATTCCGTCACGGCGAAATTTGAAAAAACCAGCGCGGAACTTCGGGAGGTGAAAGCGTGAAAACGATTCTTAGCTGCCTGCTTGCCTTGCTGTTCGCGGCAAACATTTTCGCCGCCGATGTCACTTCAGATTTTTCTGCCGCCAACAAACTTTACGCGGAAGGGAAATTCGCCGAAGCGAATGCCGCTTACGAAAATATGCTGCAAACCGGCGCGCCATCGCCCGCGCTGCTGTTCAATCATGGCAACGCCGCGTTCAAGTCAGGTCACATCGGTAAAGCCATTGCCGCGTATCGGCGGGCGGAATTGCTTTCGCCGCGCGATGCGGAATTGCGCGCTAATCTCGCCTTTGTCCGCAATCAAGTTCAAGGCACCACCCTCCGCGAAAGCCGCTGGCAAAGCTGGGGGAATGCGCTCACACTGAACGAAGGCACGCTAGTGACCGCGATTTTTTTCTGGCTGACCATCGGCCTGCTTGTCGCACGGCAACTGCGGCCGGCGCTGGTTCCGAAATTGAAAACGGCGACTAAAATTTTCGCCGCCCTGACTGTTGTTGCCGGCGCCGCGTTAGCCGTGCAAGCGATGAATCATTTCGATTCGTCCGGGGCCGTCGTGACGACAACTGAGACCAGCGCGCGCAGCGGGCCGTTCGACGAGGCGCAGAGTGCCTTCACCGTGCGCGATGGCGCGGAGCTTACCGTGCTCGATCGCCACGATGACTGGGTGCAGGTCGCTAACGGCGCGGGCAAGATCGGCTGGCTGAACAAGAAACAGTTAGAAATTTTGCCCGGAGCCTGAGTCAAAAAATTGTTGAACGAATTCAGAAGTAGGCTTGTCCATCAAACACATCATTTTCAAATAACATGAGCACAGGAATTAACGCCATCAACGAAGCAGTGAAGGAAGCGAGTGCGTTCACGCAACCGCTGTTTAACGAACTCGGCAAAGTCGTCGTCGGGCAAAATTATTTAACCGAGCGGCTCGTCGTCGGCCTGCTGGCGGGCGGCCACGTTTTGCTCGAAGGCGTGCCCGGTCTCGCGAAAACTTTGGCCGTGAAATCCATGGCGAATTGCATCAGCGTGAAATTTTCGCGCCTGCAATTCACGCCGGATATGTTGCCCGCCGACGTCATCGGCACGCAGATTTACAATCCGCAATCCGGCGGCTTCACCACGCGCAAAGGCCCGGTGTTTGCGAATCTGGTTTTGGCTGATGAAATCAATCGCGCGCCAGCCAAAGTTCAAAGCGCGTTGCTCGAAGCGATGCAGGAAAAACAAGTCACCATTGGCGACGTGACTTACAAATTGGAAGAACCGTTTCTCGTTTTGGCCACACAAAATCCGATTGAACAGGAAGGCACATATCCGTTGCCCGAAGCGCAGGTGGATCGCTTCATGTTGAAATTGAAGATCGGCTACCCGACGCGCGCCGAAGAAAGACAGATTCTCGAAGTGATGGCGAAAACTTCCGGCACGCCGACTTGCAACGCAGTCGTCACGCCGCAACAAATTTTTAAGGCGCGCGAAATCATCAACGACATTTA
>JANYFN010000132.1 GCA_025362675.1 Limisphaerales bacterium
TTCAAGGATTGGGTAAAATATTCCTTTGCATTCCGGCTGGCTGTGACTCGTAACATAGAGGCCACTGTAACTGGATTTTGCTCCTCGTCATCCCCTTGAAGGAACTAATCGCGCCAACTCGGTCACAATCTGCCCACTACTCAGTATGCCTAAACGGTTCAACGGTTTTATCTTCGTGGCAACGCTGACACACAGGCATGAAGACAGTTCAAAGCATCAATAATTCGGTCAGACATCTTCCCTTAGCACAGCTAACGGGCAACGGCAGCCGCCGGATGTTCGCGCGAATTTCGCGCGAAAATGGCGCGAACCTAAAATAATGAATCTTCAAGCCCAAGCCGAAAGCGAAACCGCGCGGCGGACGCGCAGCAAATTGGAATCGCATCGCGAGGCCATCTTGGAACTGCGTCGCAAGCAGTGGACGCACCGGCAGATTGCCGACTGGCTCAATGAGCGCGGCGTGAAAATCACCTTGAGTGCCGTGCATCGGTTTTGCCAACGCAGCATCGCCCGCCGACCACGCAACAGTGTGCTATCGCCGGTCAATCAAAATCAATTTGCAGACGAACCATTTTCAATCCCAACACCGCAGACAACAAACGAACCAACAACAAATAAAATAACGAACCAATACCGTTTCAACCTCGACATGTAAATCCTATGAAAACCATCAAACATCGCCTCATCCTGCCCATGCAGGCCAAAGGTAACATGGGCAAAAGCCTCGAAGCCGCCGCCCGCGCGTGCTGGCTCAACCAACGCGGCATCGCGTGGCACGGTTTCGACCTCGACGGCGACAACCGCACGTTGTCGCGGTTGTTCCCCGACCTTGTCTCGCTCCTGCCTTTGAACGGACAGGCCGAAGACTTGGACGAGCTCATCACCATCCTGCGGAAGACCACGGCCAAGCCGGTAACATTGGTTGATCCTCGCGCCCACCTCGACGGCCAGATCATGAAGGCGCTGGCGGCGACGCATTTCTTTGACATCGCTGCCGCACAAAACATCGGACTCACGCTCATGGTGTTTCCGCTGGATGATTTGGACGTAATGACCAATCTCGATGCCGTCTGCCAGTTCTGCGGCAACCGCGTGGAGTATGTCATCGTCCGCAATCCCGCAAGGGCCGCGAAGACGCGGATGTTCGACCGCAGCCCGCTGGAAAAGGAATTGCTCGATGGCGGTGCGGCGAGCCTCACGCTGCCGGTGTTGTCGGAGTTCGTAAAACTCCGGCTCGCCAAACTGGAGGCCGACCAGCAACGCGGCATCCCGTTCAACGAGGCCATCGGCAACGACTCGCTCGGCCTCGACATCATGGCGCGCGGCGTGTTGCAGGATTGGCTTTCCACAATGTTCAATCAATACGACCAGATGGCCACCAAGTTACTGCCCACGCTGGAAGCGGCCACCATCAAACCGAAAATTGTTCCACCCATCGGCGAACCCGTTGCGGCCAAGCGCGGGGCGAAGGTGAACTTGGGGAATTAACGGAGGCATTATGAATAACCCCGACCTCTTTGAAGAAATGTTGTCCACATATCCCGCCGAGAACCGGGAGCTGGCGCGGCAGGTGTATCAGCGTTTCGCCGACGGCGACAGCACGCAGTTTTTCACCCAGCTATTGCTGGTATTGGACGTGTATGCCCGTTACGTCGAGCATATACCCAAGGCCACGGTGCAGGCGCAGCGCGAGTCCTTCGCCATCTTGGAAGATACGCGCGAGGAAATTAGCCTGATGGCGAAGACGATTGAAACGCGGGACGTGAACCTTGCCAACAACACGGCCAAGATCAATGAGCTTTGCAAAATTACACAGGCCAAATGTAATGAGACGGTGGCCAGTGTGGAATTGCTCGTCAAAAATCTCGGCGCACAGATGGACACCAAGGCCATCGTGCAGGGGATTCAGGCGGCTTTGGACAAAGGTGTCAAGGCCGAGATCATTTCGCCGTTCATCCAGCATTCAAGGCAATTGGAAAAGGAAGTGTTGCCGACGTTGAAGGAAATCAAGGCCGCCGCCACCGAGGCGCGCACGCTCTGGATGCAGCACATTTGGAAAACGGCCTGGGCGGGTTCTTTTCTGATAACCTTCACGCTCTTTATGCTGGCGTTGGTGGGTATTTCGCATTGGCTCGACCTCAGGGATCAACGCGAACTGGCGGCGCGAATCGCTGGGGTGTCGCGCCTGATGGACAACAATCAGGCCGCGTTCCGTGGACTCGCCGTCGCGGGCATCGCCATTCAAGTGAAGCGCGTCGGCAACGGCGACGTGCTCACGCCGCAGGGCTTCGCCATCGTGGTGCCAGACGCCTACACCACCGAGATGCAGGACATGGACGGCCATCACAACGGCATCACGTTCGTCACCAGCGCCACCACGGAGCGGGAGATTCAAGAGTTGGAAAAGGCGATCAGCCAGATCAGCCATGTGCATGAGTGACGGAAATAAATTTCCCCGCGCGACACCAAAACGCCGCCAGCAAAACGCTGGCGGCGTGCTCGTGTCGCGCCCCCGCCGCCAACGCGCCGACCGCCGGAAGCCGCGCAATTTAAATCCATTTTGTGTCCAATAGACACAAAAGCATTTCAACTGTTGGATATAATTACCGCCGTGAACATAAATCCAGCCATTGATTTTGTGCAGACATTGCACAAAGCCGGGTGAACTTTCTGAAAAAATGCCGCCATGAATGCGATCAACGACCACATCAAAGCGTTCCTGAATCTCCACACGCATCCTGCCCGGTTCACCAAAGAACAAGCCGCCGCCTATCTCGGCTTTGAGCCGGAGCAGATTGCCATTCTGATTCAGAAAAGTTTGCTTAAACCGCTCGGACGCCCCGCCCCCAATGGCGAAAAGTATTTTGCCAAGGTGGATTTGGAAAACTTCAAGCAGGACAAGGACTGGCTTTCCAAAGCCACGCTCGCCGTCGCGCTCCACTGGCAGGAACGCAATGCCCGCAAGTCCAAACCGAAAATGAATTGAGTCAGCCAAGGCACGTTGGGCCAAGATCAAGGCGGCTGGCAAAACTTCGCTCTAATTATTTCCGGCGGAAGAACCGGCGTTGAGACTGGCCGGTTTTCTGCGCGCCCTCGAAAACCGGCCAGACTCAACGCCACATCCGGTGACACCTATGCGGTCACGCGCTCGCTGGCCGTTTGGGAAATCCGCGCTTCACTGCACCAATCGTTCCGTTCCGCTCTGGCTTCTCCAAACGGCCAGCCAGCACGAAGTTAAATTCATTCGGATGCTAATCGCATTGCCGGAACCCTGCCGGCCATGACGATGCAAGGTCTGGAATTCGCCGGCGGCCTCGGCGGCGTGAGGTTGCTGCAAACAAGTGTGCCGTTCAGACTGAACGAGGTGATGACGGGAGCCACGCGAAAACCGTCGCCAGGGGTGAAAGCTAAAGTTAAAACTGATAACAATAAAAATCGTTTCCGTAATTCATTAAAATGCGGAGGATCGTGCGGTTTTGCGTGCGGCGTGAATGGGCGCGGGCGGAAAACCCGGCGGGAATTTTTGCAAGCGCGGGCCGGAATGGCGAGGCGGCGGCCCGGCTATTTTTTCGCGTTGCGGCGGACGGCCTCGAGCTGGCTCATGCCGTCAATGATCTGCTGGTTGGCCTGAAGTTTCTTGAGCCAGCCCGACGTGGCCGTCGGCGACAAATCGAGCGACTTGAGCCGCGACAGGAATTGCGGCGACGCCAGCACGCGGCGGTCGGCCTGGCCGTGGGAGAACAGATTGCCGAGTTCAAGACAGGTTCCCAAAGGATTCGCCGTCGCGCCTTCGGCCTTCGGTGCGTGCTGTTCGTTGACGGCAGAAATGATTTCATCCGGCAGCCCCCATTTTTTCATGAGGGCCGAGCCGACTTCCGCGTGCGTGCAGCCGAACAGCTTTTTTTCCTGTTCCAGCGCCTCGGCTTCGGTGAGGCTGTAAATTGTGGTGGCCAGCGCGCCGGGCTGGATTTGCGCCAGCACGATCTTGCCCACGTCGTGCAGCAGGCCGGCCGTGAAAAGCAGGTTGGCGTCCTGCCCCGTCGTCTCCGCGACATACTTCGTGCTGAACGCGGCGGTGACGCTGTGCGCCCATAGCCGGCCCGTGTCCACCGTGCCGTTGGCCGCCTGCGGAAATGCGCCCGCGCCGTCAATCATCGCCGTCAGCAGATAAACCGACTGGTAACCGACGCGCGTCACGGCGTCCGTCACCGTCACAATCGGCTCGCTTTGGCCGAAGAACGCGCTGTTGGAAATTCGCAGCAGTTGCACCGTCAGTGCCGGGTCGAGCGAGATGATTTCCACCACTTCGTCAAAATTTTCATCCACGTCACCCAATTTGGGGAGCAGTCTTGGCAGCAGCGACGGTGAGGCCGGCAAGGTTTCAATCTGGTTTAAGAGTGTATCTATTTGAGCCATGTAGCGAGGTTATCGGCGCATCGGCGGAACACTGTATTGAAAAAGATGCCGCATGAATTTGCGTGGCCAGACACGATTGCGAGCCAACCTCCGCCGAAATGCAAACCTGATTTTTTATCCAAATTTTGGGAAAATGCCCATGATGTATTTCAAAAGCAAGGCATAGGAGACACAGGTTGTCGGTCGTCGCCTTGTTTCACGCCTGCCGTCACCCTGCCGTTCGCTGCTCGCTCGTCCGCCACCCAGCCGAGAGTGCGCGGTGAAATCAAAAACCGCGCCAGCGGTGTCCCTCTTGCCCCTCCCACCACTGTCACACTTTTTGCGTTCACCCGTCAGTTGTCTGCGCTGGCGCGCACGGCTGGCTGGGTCCCGTTCTGTGAAGCGAGCAGCAAACGGCAGGGTGACGGACAGCGGTTTCAAAAAAAAGCTATGAAGACAACCAATTTCCCAAATGAAGCGACAGCACCGGCGAGTGTCCGGCAATCGTCGGTTTCAAAAACCCCCGCCTGCGCCGCCCGCAACGCCAACTCCGAACTTTCAACGCAGACAGTTTTGGACTTCCTCAAATCCGCGTTGCCGCACCAATACGAATTAGCCGAGGTCGGCGGCCAATGGGTCTGGCTCGATTTTCCCGCCACGAGTCACCGCGCGGCAGCGAATACTTTGTAGCGTTTAGGGTTTCATTGGAACAATCGCCGTTGCGTCTGGCAGCACCTGTGCGGCGCGTTTGCCCCCCACGCCGCACCCCGGCGAACCGCGTGTCAAATATGGCAGTATCGCCGCTCCGCAATTCCAATCCGCTTGAATCGCCATGAACACCACTCCCATTTTTCCAAGCGTGGAAGCCATCGTGCAGCCGTTCCAGTTTGCGGCCAGCCCGTATGAATACAAGGTGACGGCATTGCGTGAATGTCCCACGCCGGAGAACTTGCAGCAATGCGAGACGCCCGACAAGGCCGCTGATTATTGGCGGAGGCACACTGCCACCCATCCACATTTCAATCCCGAATGCGAATGCTTGGCCGTGTTGCTATTGAACACGCACAAGAAGGTCAAAGGGCATCATCTGGTTTCCATCGGCACGATGGACACCATTCTTGTGCATCCGCGCGAAGTGTTCCGCGTCGCGATTATGACCGCCGCCAGTGCGTTGATTGCGATGCACAACCATCCCAGCGGTGAATCTTCACCGTCAGAGGCGGACATCAAAGTCACCCGCGATTTAATCCGCGCCGGTCAGTTTTTGAAAATTGAATTGCTGGACTACGTCATCATCGGCCACGGCAATTTTTCATCCCTTCACAGTCTCGGCTATTGCCACCCGTGAAAACATTTTGGCCGCGCTCCGCGCGGAAGGGCGCGGCCAACTGTGCCCGGCGGAAAAATTCCGCGCCGACGGCTGGCAGCGCAAAAAACCCCGGCTGAACTTTTAAAGTTCAGCCGGGTTGATTAGGATTGGCCTTCGCGCCAGCCCAAACCCGGCGGCAAAGGCCGTGGCCTCTGCACTCCGGTTCACGGCAATTCGCCGCCGCTGAAAAGGTCAAAGCGTGCAGTGAAGTGTGTAGTGAAACGTGTAGTAAAAGTAGTGGCAGAGTAGTGACCGGGTAGGCACAGGTAGTGAAAGATTAGCTTGATTTTATTGGAGAAAACTGGTTTAATAATCACAGATTTAGGTGTAAAAATCTCCGAGCCCTTCCTCTGGAGCCATTATTTAAGTCATTGATTCTCAATGGATGCCCCCCCCCGGAAGTAACCAGAAATTCCAAAGTGTGCATTAAATAATTTTCCGGACCGCTAGTCCTGCACAATCCTGAACGAACACCGCGCCGACTCGGCCACTACTCATCAAGCAAAACTTCGGAGATGCCTATGCTGAAAGGTATCTATGAAAGAAAAATTTCGGCTCTGCAAACGTAAA
>JANYFN010000230.1 GCA_025362675.1 Limisphaerales bacterium
TGCTCACGGATTTTTTGCACAGCGGTTTGAGTTCAAGCTTTAGCTTGTCCCCGAACACGCTAAAGCGGGAACTCCAACCGCGCGATGTGATTGCGGAACTCGGTCTCACGAACACGCGGCATGATGTCGTTTGCCTGCATCTGCACGATCCACGCGAGAGCACGTTGCCGGATGCGGGACTGGTGACGATTGAAGACGCGGAGACGGGTGAATTGTTGGAACTGGATTCCGCCCGTAACTCAGTGCGCGCAAAATTTGCGGCGGTGAACACCGAGCGCTTGGCGGAACTGAATCGCGCGTTGATCCGCACTGGCGTGGACACGCTGCGGCTTAACACCACCGAACCGTTCGCGCCCGTGCTGCAACGGTTTTTTGAAATCCGCCGGGGAAGGCGGCGCGGGTGAAGTGAACCAAAAGATCCCACATATTACATCGAACATCCCACAGCCAGTGGGGCTGCCGTCGCGCGTCCGCATGGGATGTTCGATGTTCGATGTTGGAGGTTGGTTGTTTCTATATTTTTGTTTTTTAGCTTCGCCAGTTTTCGCGCAGACCAACGAGCTGCCCACGCTCGTTCCGGCTTACGCAGAAATTCCGCCGACGTTTTGGGAGCAGCACAAACTGGCTATTATCATTGGTGGATTTTTATTTATCAGCGCGCAGTCGCTCATCCTTTGGAAACTGTTGATGCGGCTTCAGCCCGCCGTGGAGCCGCCGGAGAATCTGGCGCGCGCCGCCCTGAACGAGTTGGCGGAGGAGCCGGAAGAGGGAAAACTTTTGAGCGCGGTGTCGCAAATCGTGCGGTGTTATTTCAGCGTCGCCTATGAACTTCCGGCCAATGAAATGACCACCACAGAATTTTGTGTCGCCATGACAGCTCACGAAAAAATTGGGACAGAACTCGCCCAAAAAGTTTCCGCCCTGCTTCGTGTTTGCGACCATGACAAATTCGCGCCCAAAGTCGGCGCGCCACCTATCAACGCCGTTGACCGGGCGAGCGAACTGATTTCACTTTCGGAAAAGCGTCGCGCTCAAATCGCCGCTGCCAATTCTCCCAAGCGATGACCGGCGAATTTGAATTTCAATATCCGTGGCTACTGGCGTTGCTCGCCATGCTGCCGGTCTATGCCTTGCTGCGCGGCAAGGTCGGCAAATTTTCCGCGCTGACATTTTCCAGCGCGGATATCGCGCGGGCAGCGGGTGCGCAGGCGCGTTCGGCGGCGGGACGATTTTTGATTTTTCTCCGGCTGCTCGTCGTGGCGCTGGGCATCGTGGCGCTGGCCGGACCGCGCATGGCGAATTATCACGTTGAGACCGAGACGCCGGGCATTGACATCATGCTCGTGCTGGATTTGTCGTGGTCCATGATGGCGATTGACATGGGCAAGCCGTCGGAAAAACTCACGCGGTTTTCCGCCGCGTCCGCCGTGCTGAAAGATTTTGTCGCCAAGCGCCCGAGCGATCGGATCGGCCTCGTGGCGTTTTCGGGCGTGCCGTATCTGGCGAGTCCGCTCACGCTGAATCATGATTGGCTCGGCGAAAATCTGGCGCGCTTGCACATCGGCATCATCGCTGAACTCGGCACGGCGATTGGCGACGCAGTGGTCGTGGCGGCGAAACGATTGAAGGCCGTGCCAAACAGCAAGAGTCGCATCACGATTTTGCTCACGGACGGCGACAATAACATGGGCAAGATTGATCCTTTGCCCGCCGCGCAACTCGCCGCTGCGCTCGGCGTAAAAATTTACACCATCGGCATCGGCGTTGAGGAACCGTGTAATTTACCCGCCTTCGATCCCGCAACTGGCACGCTCAAGCTGGATGCGAATGGCAATGTGATCCCCACGCTGTTGTTGCAGCCGGCGAATTATTCCGTGCTGGGCAAAATGGCGGATTTGTCCGGCGGCCATTTTTTCCGCGCAATAAACGCTCGCGACTTGCAAACCATTTACAACCAGATTGACCGCCTGGAAAAATCCGAGGTGAAGCTGCGGCGCTTTGCGACGTATGAGCCGCTGTTTCATTGGCCGCTGCTGGCGGCACTCGGGCTGCTGGCGGTGGAATTAATTTTGGCGAACACGAGGTTTCGTCGCGTGCCATGAACCTGAATGCGTTTCATTTCGCCGAACCGCGCTGGCTGTGGCTGGCTGCGGTTGCGCCGGTTTTGCTGGCGCTGTTATTCTGGCAGGCCGCGAAATCCCGCCGCGCCCAACTTGCCAAAATGGCCTCGCCACATTTCGTCGCCGAACTCACGGCCTCGCACAGTCCGACGCGGCGGAATCTAAAGAATATTTTTCTAATCGTCGCGTTGGTCATCGCCGGTCTGGCGCTGGCACGTCCGCAATGGGGCAGCACGCCAGCCAGCAACACGTGGCTGGGCGAGGACGTGGTGTTCGTGCTGGACTGTTCTTTGAGCATGACGACGAGCGATGTTTTGCCGAGCCGGATGCAGCGCGCGAAATTTGCAATGCTGGATTTTGTGCAGAAGCAGAGTCACGGGCGGGTCGGTCTCGTGGCGTTTGCCGGCAGCGCGTTCATCCAATGTCCGCTGACATTTGACGCCGGCGCGTTTGAGGAAACTTTGATGAGCATGGACGAGCAAACGATTCCCATTCCTGGCACGGACATCGGACGGGCGTTGAATGAGGCGGCGCGCGCGATGGATAAAAATGCACGGCGCAAAATGGTCGTGCTCGTAACGGACGGCGAAGATCTGGAAAAATCCGGCGTGGCGATCGCTAAAAAACTGGCGACAAATGGCGTGGTGATTTTCACCGTCGGAGTTGGCACGCCGGCGGGCAAAGAGATTCAAATGCTCAATGCTGCCGGGCAGATGGAGCTGTTGCGCGATGCGAAAGGTGAGATTGTCCGCAGCCAACTCGACGAGACCACGCTGCGTGAAATCGCGCAAGCGACGGGCGGCAGTTATTATCCGCTGGGCGCGCTCGGCGACGGCTTGGGCAAAGTCCGTTCCGCGATTCATGCCTTCGACAGTGCGGGCGGTTTGGGACAATCGGCGAAAAATGGCGTGGACCGATTCCACTGGTTCATCGCGGCGATCCTCGTGCTGTTGGTGGCGGAGTCATTGCTCGGAACACGGAGGAAAAAAATTCCGGTGCCAGCGGTTCTGATATTGCTCGGGCTCCTATTCAGTAATTCAGCGGCGGCGGTGGAAAACACTAATTCCATTCCACCCGTCACCGCTCGTGATTTCTTCAATGCTGGAACCAAACTGCTCAATGCAAAAAAATATCCGGACGCGGAAAGAATGCTTCAGGATTCCCTGCGGTTGCAGGATGAATCACTCCAGTCACCAGCGTTGTTCAATCTCGGTCATACGCGGTTTGGCGATGGTCTGGAGATTTTGAAAAAAGGGCCGGACGCGCAAAAAACGTTACAGCGGGGCAACGCGGCTCTGGCCGCAAGCGAAACTGCGATTCGCAACGGCGAGGCCGCGTTGGTAGACAACCAGATGAACCGGATGGTTATGGCTTACATCCAAGGTCGCGGAGCCAAGCGGGAACTGCGCGCGGCGGAAAAAGTTGTGAAAACAGCGCTGGAAACTTTTGGTAAAACGTTATCCAAGTGGACGCGCGCGGCGGATGATTTTCATGGCGCCGCAGAGTTGAATCCGGCGGATACGAACGCGCAGCACAACGCCGAAGTAGTCGAGCGCGACATTGCGTTGCTCATTGATAGCTTGCGGAAAATGCAGGAAATGGCGGCTGATATGGCGGGAAAAAAAGAGGGTCTCGACAAAACGTTGAGCAAACTCAAAGGCCAGATTCCGGCACCGGATGCGCCGCCGGGTGAGAATGGCGAGGACGGCGAGGAAGATCAAAAAGGCGTGAAGCCCGAATCGCTCGCCGGCAAAGAAGAGGGCGCCGGACGCGAAGGCGATCAGGTGCCGACGCCGTTATCACCGGAGGTGGCGGGGCAAATTCTCGACGGACTTTCCGTGGATGGCACGCGGCGTTTGCCGATGGGCGGCGACAAACAGGGCACACCGTCGAAGGATAAGAACGGTCGCAATTGGTGAAATGAAAAAAATCGAACAACCCATATCCAACCTCGAACAGCCACGGGTGGCGCGTTCGCGTGCCATCAAATGGGTATTAAATGTTGGAGGTTTGATGTGGGTTGTTTCTTCACCTCTGCTCCTCCGCGCCCAGTTGCCGCTCCAGATTCCGCCCGCGTTTCAGGCGCAGCTTCAGGTGCAGCAGGCGGCGGTGGAGGTTACGCCTCCGGAGAATATTTCCGCGACGGCGAGCTTTGATCCCGCCATCGTCCGCGCTGGTGAAAAGACCTTTTACCGCGTCAATCTGGACGCAGCGGAAACGATGTTCACGTTGCCAGAAAAAATATCGGCCCCGGCGGAATTGAAGTTTGGCCCCTCTGTGCGGGGACAGATTGCGCGCCTGGAGGGGAATAAATTTCGGCCGCTCACGACGTTTCTATTTGAAGTGCAAGCCGGGACGGCGGGGCAATTCACGGTTTCAAATTTCACGGTGAACGTCGCGGGCAAGACCGTGGAAATTCCGGCGGCGAGCGTGGAAGTGGTGGCGCAAACGGTGGCCACGCCCGCCCGTCGCCGATTGCTGCTCGAAGCTTCCGGCACCATTCTTTTTCTCGGCGAACCGTTTCGGCTGCGCGTGATCTCGTTCGCGGAGGACGGCAACCAGATCGAGGCGCTGCGTGAGGTGCAGTTCAATGGCGGCGGCTTGATGACCGATAAAATTTCCACGCGCCAATTGGTCGAAATAGTCAACCGCGACGGCCAATCCCGGCCGGCGTTTATTTTTGAAACCGTCGCCACGCCGATAGCCGCCGGGCCGCTAAAAGTTTCTGCCCAGGCGTTCACCGCCGGGCGCGAGTTTGGCGGACCGATCTCGATCAGCGGGCAGGTGACCATTGCCGGCGGCGCAGCCAAATACATTTTCCTTACTTCAGAAACGATGACCGTTAATGTGCGTCCACTGCCACCGGGTGAGCTGCCGGGCTTCACCGGCACGATGGGAAAGTATTTCGCAGATAAGCCGCTGTTGGCCACCAACCGCCTGCACGTCGGCGAGCCGGTGCAGTTGAAAACGGGCTTTCATGCGCTTACTAATTTCACGCGCTTCGTTCCGCCGGAACTGCCGCGCTCGCGTGACTGGCAGATCATCGCGGATAAACCGCCGGGCAGTGGCTTCACGCTGATTCCGCAGACCGACGAGGCGCGGATGACGCCGGTGATTCCGTTCAGCGGATTCGATCCGGTGGAGAAAAAATATTACGACCTCACCATTCCCGCGCAGCCGGTCACCGTGGTGGGCGAAGGGTTGCCGGTGCAACTGAGTGACTACAGTGCCGATGAAAAAAATCCTTCGGTTCTGAAGCTGAGCGCGCTGGCGACGATGCCTGGAAAATCGGTGAGGAGCCTCAAACCCCTGCAATTACAGGGTTGGTTCATCGGGTTGCAACTGTTGCCGGTGCTGGGTTTGATCGGGCTGTGGCGCTGGGACGAACAGCGGCGTTTTCTGGCGGCGCATCCAGACATCGTGCGGCGGCGAAAGGCTAAGAGGGATCTACAGCGTGAACGCAAACTGCTCCGCAAAGCGGCGGTGGCCGGCGACGCAAAAAGTTTTTTGCAGCATTCCGTGGCGGCGATGCGGGTGGCGGTCGCCCCCCATTTTCCTGCCGAGGCGCGGGCGCTGGTTGGCGGCGATGTGTTGGCACAATTGAGCGCGGCGGAGCGCGCCGGGCGCGAGGGTGAAACGGTGCGAAAAATTTCGGCGGCGGCGGATTTGCAATTTGTTGGTGGACAAAAAGCGCCGCCCGATATGCTGGCGTCGCTCGCCGACGTGGAAGCGCTGTTGCAGAAGCTGGAGGGAAAATTGTGAGCGAAGAATATTTTCAAAACGCGTCTTGGACTGCGCTGGCAGAGCACAGCGGCGACCGCGCTTTGAGCGCGCAGGAAATCAACTTGAATAGCACGCGCAGCGTCCGCCCGAAAGCGGCGTCGCGCGCCGCTTGCCGCCGCAGTCCAAGACGCGTTTTGGTTGCCGGGTGTTGCGGCGGCATCGGTTTGCTCTCGGTGATGATTTTGGCGCTGATTGTTTCTGGGAATATTTCCAGCGCGGCGGCGACTAGTAACTTTTTTACGCAGGGAACTCAATTGACCGCGGCGGGGCAATTTCCGGAAGCGGCGACCGCCTTTGAAAAGGTAATTAAATCGCAGCCATCGTCGGGTGCGTTGTTAAATCTTGGTTTGGCCGAATGGCAGAGCGGTCACGCCGGCAAGGCGATTCTGGCGTGGGAACGCGCGGAATGGATTGATCCGTTCGACGAACGCGCCGCGCAAAATCTAAAATTCGCGCGGACGGTGGCGCAGGTGGACGGGCCGGAATTGCGCTGGTTTGAAACGGTTTCGACGTGGCTGCCGCCGAATGCGTGGGTCTGGTTGGCGGGCACCGGTTTATGGCTGGGAGTGGGCGCGCTGGTTTTTCCACGCGTGTTCCGTTGGCGCAAATCCGGCGCGCAGCAGACGGTCGCCGCACTGGGCTTTTGTATTTTCATGGTCGCGATGACCGCCAATATCGGCGTGGTAAGCCGAACGAATCTGGGTGTGGTGTTGACGAAAAACACATCGCTCTTGCTTACGCCGACGCGTGGGGGTGAACTCATTTCGACGTTGAGCGCTGGCGAGGCCGCGCGGGTTGTGCGGTGGCGGCGAGATTTTTTATTCATCCACACGGCGATGAACACCGGCTGGGTTGCCCGGGAAGATTTTGGGTTGGTGGTGCAGAAATAAATTAAACAATTCTCGACTCTGAATGTCTGGCGCCGAGCTGACTGCGCAAAAAAAGCGCGTGGATAAATCCACGCGCTATTTCTTTGAAAACCTTTTTACACCATGCCGGCGAGCATGTGCGGGATTTGTTCCAGCGTGCGGGAAAGCGCGGCTTTCACCAGCGCCTGCTCGGCTTCGGGCGTTTTGGCGAGCAACTGGTTCCAGAAAGCGGAGTTGAAACATTGTTCGCGCGTGACGGGAACATAGTCGCCGCTGATGCCGATATTTTCGCTGTGCAATAACATGTCGGCGAGGCGCACGGCGGCGAGGGTGTGGCGATGTTGCGGCGCGGCTTCGGGGCGATGATGATAGCGCGCCGAAATAATCATGATCTCCGGCAGGCGATGACGTTCGAGGTAGAGCGCACCCAGTTCGGCATGGCTGATGCCGAGAATTTCTTCTTCGATCTCCACGAGCGGCCGTTTGGTTTCCAATGACACATTGTGGATCGCGGCAAAATGATCGGGGAACGACCAAGCCATCACAATTTTGCCGATGTCGTGGACGAGGCCGGCAATGTAATCAGCATCTTCGGACGGGCCGGGAACATGCGCGGTGACTTCGCGCGTGAGAATGGCGGTGCCGATGCAATGCTGCCAGAATTCGCGCCAAGGGAAATTACATTGGCTCGTGAGGCGTTGAAAATCTTCGATGACGGGCGTGACCATCGCGAGCTGGCGGATTTGCCGGACGCCGAGATAAAACACCGCTTCCTCGATGGAATTCACGGGCGTATTCAAGCCGTAATAAACGGAGTTCACGAGTCGCAGCAGGCGCGAGGTCAAGCTGGGGTCGCGCCGGATGATTTCGGCGATTTGGGCAGTGAGACGCTGGTCGTTACCCAGCAGTTCCTGCAATGCCTTGTTCACGCTGCCGAGCGATGGGATGGACGGGCAGCGCGCGATCTGCGTCTGAATTTCTGCGGTGGATTGCCGCCGGACAGTTAGCGTTGGTGATGGAGTCGTTTGAACCATGTTAAATTATTGAGCCGAGGCTCGGGTCTTTATCGGCGGGAAAATGGGAAGACTTTAGCTGCGTCGAAAATAATTTTACTAAAGTTCCGGCAAATTGTTCCGATGCTGCTGGTGGCGATAATTCACGGTCGCCATCCTATGACACCCATCAGACAAAATGGTGCCGCCTCACTCCGGGCGCTGGTTGGTATGGTGATGATCGGCATCGCCGCGCACGCCGGCCTGCCCTATCTGCCGTTGGCCGGCCCGCCCGCGATGCGGCTGGAGCCAAAAAAAATTCCCACTGCGCCTGTTGTTGTCTCCACGACGGCGATCAAAGCCCCTACGAATCTCCCGCCGGTGCTGAAAACGTTGACGATGACGACCAACGTGTCGGAAGGCGAGACGAACCTGCCGGTTGAAATTGTAGGGATGCCCGGCGGAACCGCCGACCAAACATTTGTCACCCCCGGTTTCACTGTGACCGGGCAAGGTATGGGTAGTATCACCCCGCAAATGTTGGCAACTTATTTTCGGCCTGTGACCATTGGCACAAATACCGGCGTCATCGGTGGCATGCTGCCGATCGGCTTTGTGCCACCGTTCACACGGCCCGAAACCCATGCCGACAGCCACGCGGAATACATAGTAAAATGACTTTCGGAAACTTTATTTATATGCCGCGCCGGATTTTTTTACTGCTGGCGGTATGGCTTGTTCCCGTGGTCGGCGGAGCGACGGAAAAAGCGGAGGAGGAAAAGCCGCTGCATGAAATCACCTCGCTCATCACGAGCACGAATCTGCCACCGGCCACCAATGGGTTGGCGGCGGAAAACACGAATGACATCAACTCTTTCATTCCGCCGTCCAAGCTGGATCAGTTGAATTACAGCTTGTCGCTCGCGCGGTTTTCCGCCAGCACGCGGGATTTTCCGGCGGCAGAAAAAAACTTTGAACGGCTGCTGGCCTCGGACTCGCCGGACGAAATGCGCCGGACAGCGTTGTTTGAGATGGCAGTGGCGGTGCAAGCGCAGGGAGACCTGCCGCGGGCCCAAGCCATGTTCACGCAATATCTCCAACGTTGGCCGGGCGATTCCCGCGCCCCGGAAGTTTTCCTGCATCAAGGCCAGGTGTTCCGGCAGATGGGTCTGCAGAATTTTGCATTATCAAAATTTTATGGTGTGATGACGACCGCGCTCTCGCTGAAGAATGATCAGATGCCGTATTACAAACGGATCGTTTTGCAGGCCCAGATGGAGATCGCGGAAACGCATTTTCAGATCGGGCGCTACAAGGATGCGGCGGATTATTATCAGCGGTTGATGACCCAGAGTGACCCGGCGCTGGATCGTGCCCAAATTCAGTTTCGTTTGATTCGTTCATTAAGCGCGGCCCTCCAGCACGAACTGGCGGCTCGGCAGGCGAATGATTTTCTGGAGCATTACAAAGATTCCAGTGACGAGCCCGAAGTGCGTTATTATCTCGCGCAGGCGTTGAAGGGGCAGGGCCGCAATCCGGAAGCACTCCGGCAGGTATTACTTTTCTTGCAGGAACAAAGCGTGTCGGCGAAAGACCGTCCCGAGGTCTGGTCTTACTGGCAACAGCGAGTGGGCAACGAGATCGGCAACCAGCTGTATCAAGACGGCGATTTCATTCGCGCCCTGGAAGTCTATCTCGCGCTGTCGAAATTGGATGGTTCGCCGGCCTGGCAATTGCCAGTGCGTTATCAAGTCGGTATTACTTACGAGAAACTCATGCAGCCGCAGCTCGCGGCGGAAGCTTACCGCTCCATCGCCGCCACGGTTCCACAACTCGGCACCAATGTGTTGTCGCCCGGCTTGAAGTCCGTGGTGGACATGGCGCAGTGGCGGCTCAATTTCTTGCAATGGCAGGAACGCGCGGATCGTTTTAAAATGCCGCTGGATAAAAATGCAACCAATAGCCCGGTCAATCTAAGCCAAAATGAACACCCTTGAAATCGCCGCCGAATTGCGCACGCACCACGAAGTCTGCCGGGAATTTCTGGCGTTGTTCAGCGATGAAAACGTTGCCCTGCGTAGTGCGCAAACGTGGGATTCCGCCGGGTTCGCCGATAAAAGAAAGCGCTTGCTCCCGCAGTTGGAATCGGTGTTAATCCGCCTTCGCAGTTGCCGTGAACAGTGGTCGCAAATGAACGCCGGCGAACGCGCCCGTTGCGGAGAAATCAACCAGTTGCTCCGTGACGTCCAGAATCTGTTGCCGCGTATTTTGCAGCTTGATCGTGAAAACCAGCAAGAGATGTTGCGGCGCGGTGTAGTGCCGGCCACGCAGGTGGCCGCCGTGGCCCAAACTGCGGTCGCCAGTCAGCGCCCGCATTTTGTCGCCGGACTGTATCAACGGCACCAAGCGGCTTGAAACTATGTCCATCGAAAAAGTCATCGTCCTCGAAGACGACCCAATTATCCGCACGAACCTGGAGAATTTTCTCCGGCGCCAGCGGCTTGATGTCGCTTCGGCTTCAACGCTTGCTGAAGCCCGCGATTTTCTCGGCCGTGACAATTTTGACCTGATTTTTATGGATATGCGTTTGCCCGACGGCAACGCTTTGGAGTTGCTCAAGGAATTGCAGACGCGCCCGCAGCGTCCGCTCGCCGTCGTGATGACCGGCTTCGGCTCCGTGGAATCCGCCGTGGATTGCATGAAGAACGGGGCTTTCGATTATCTCATCAAACCGTTTTCTACCGACCAGATTGAGTTCACCATGCGCAAGGCGCAGGAATTCACGCAGCTCGTCAAGGTTAACCAGTTCCTCACCAACGAAGGCGAGGACAGCGAGCATGAATTGATCGGTCGCAGTCCGGCGATGGAAACGCTCCGCGCGCTCATCCGCAAAGTTGCCCGCACGCAGGCCACCGTTTTGATTCAGGGCGAAAGCGGCACTGGCAAGGAACTCGTCGCCCGCGCCTTTTTCCGCGAAAGCCCCCGCGCCGCCGCGCCCTTCATCAAAATGAACTGCGCCGCCGTGCCGGAAAATCTCATCGAGAGCGAATTCTTCGGCCACGAAAAAGGTGCGTTCACCGGCGCGCTCAACAAACGCGAAGGCCGTTTCGAACTCGCCCACACCGGCACGATTCTGCTGGATGAGATCAGCGAAATTTCCCCGGCGGTGCAGGCGAAATTGCTGCGCGTGTTGCAGGAACGCGAATTCGAACGCGTCGGCGGTAACCGCACCATCAAAGTGGATGTCCGCGTCATCGCCACCACCAACCGCGATCTTCAACAGAGCGTGGAGAAGAAAGAATTTCGCCAGGACTTATATTTCCGCCTCAACGTCGTGCCCGTTTATGTGCCGTCATTGCGCGAACGGCGCGATGATATTCCCCTGCTCGCGAATGAGTTCATGCGCCGCCTCGGTCGCAAGCACGGCGTCCACACCAAAGGTTTTACCGATGATGCGCTCCGCACCTTGAGCGCCCACAAGTGGCCCGGCAACGTCCGCGAACTTCAGAACGTCGTCGAGCGCGCCGTCATCATGTGCGGCGAGAACGGACTCATTGAAGCCGAACACCTCGGCCTCGGCCTCGCCGTGCCGCCCCCCGACACTGCCTTCAGCGGTTCTGGCGATCTGCTATCAATGCACGAAGCCGAGAAGCGCCACATCTTCACCGTCCTGAATGTTTGCAAAGGCAGCCGCGTGAAAGCCGCCAAGATCCTTGATTTGAGCGTCCGCACCCTCCGCAACAAGCTCGGCCTCTACAACGGCACCCTCGTGAAGCCCGAAGACGAGACCGAGACCGACGCCGAAGACGCCGAAGCGGCCGAAAAGTGATCTGCGTCTCCGTTAGACCGCTCTGTGCTACCTATCTTCTGATTCGCGGATAAAAACTACCACTCTGCGCAACCAATCTTATGATCTGTGCAGTTTAATTACCGGACTGAGCAACCAAATAACTGGGTTAAGAATCTTAACTAACGAATGGAGGCTCCTATTTATCGCTCCGTGCAACCAATTTGCTGAACTAAGCGCCCAAGCCACTGAACTGCGCCTCCGCACTTCATCATTTATTCCTGAAAAGCCGCTTCTGGTCATCTGGGTTCGCAAAGACAAGCTCTTCGGAATCCGGCCCGGTGCGGATCAACACCGCAGGCGTTCCGCCCACCAACGCCAGCAGTTGCTCGTCGTTGATGACACGGAAATTACCGCCTGTCGTCGCGACTTGAGCGATCGACGCCACGGTTAAAAAGGTTTTCACCGTCGCAAAATTTTTCGTCGTCGCCACCGCACTGGCTGGCAACGGCTGCGTTTCGACAAGCTGGTAGCTGTTGGGTGCGGAAATTTTTGCAGTCGCGTGGACGGCGGCAGTCTTTTCCGGTTGCATTTGCTGCCACACGCCCACCGCCGCCAAAGCCAGCGCAAATAAAACGCCGCCCGCCGAGCGTGTCTGTCGCCAGCACCGCCGCCGCTTCGCGAGCCGCAATGTTTCGCCCAGCAGCACCGCGCGGAAATCCGGCGGCGACGCCTCGGCCAGCACGTCGTCCAACAATCGTTCTTCAGGTCGTTTGCTCATTTTTCAATTCGTCAAACAGGGCTTCTTTTAGTTTGCGGCGGACGCGCGACAGCTTTGATTCCACCGCCTTTTCCGTCGTCTGCTGCGTGTCGGCAATTTCACGCACGGAGCGGCGCAAAAAGTATTTCTGAGAAACCAGCTCCCGTTCGTCCGGCGGCAGTGAGGATAAATTTTTATCCAGCAACGTGCGCAACCTTTCATCGGCCACGTCGCCATCTGCACCCGCATTTTCTGTTTCCGCGTGGCGCGACAATCTTTCCAAGAACGCGAACCAACGCCGCTGCTTCTTCGACTCGTCCGCCAGCGCCGTGCGGGCAAGGACGGTAAGCCAACTCCAGAATTTTTCCTCTGCGTCGAACGGTTTCACATGGCGAACCACGCGGACGAGCGCGGCAGCCAGTGCCTCGCGCGCGGCGGTTTCATTGCCGCCGGCGACGACGAGCAGATAGCGCAGCAGCCGGTCAAAATACGCTTCGTAAAACTCGCGGAACGCAGACTCATCGCCGCGCGCCAGCGCGCGCGTGAGCACCGCGATGTCCGGCGCGGCGGCCCGCAGGCGGGAGGCTGGAGCGTTTTCTTCCAAGCAGGCGTAACAACGCTGACGAAAATTTATTTGGCGGAATTTTCTTCCACAGCTTTCGGCACGTCCGCCGAATTGGTTTGGCTTGCCGTGATTTCAGTTCGCGCGTTTGGCGGTCTGATAGCAGG
>JANYFN010000234.1 GCA_025362675.1 Limisphaerales bacterium
GGGCGAAGAATTTGGAACAAACTTGAGCGCGGATGAAAAAGACGCGGTGGTGGAATTTTTGAAAACGTTTTGAACAAACATTTTTATATGAAGACCATGGCTCTCGCTGATGCCGAGCTGGTGGAAGTTTTCGCGCTGCGACAATTCATCACCGGACACTACTTTTTCAAAGCCAATGAGTTAGCCTCAAATTGACGAATACATTGATAACACAGGGGGTTGTTGAAATCAACTAAACTCAGCTTAACTCGGCAATTATCTGGCCTAACTCTTTAACCACTCCTTTGCTGGCAAAATTGCTGGCACGGACGCACCATCTTTGCAGATGAATTTTTGGAAACAAAATACGGGAGAGAAGCGGGGTTGCTGGTTGTTTTGGAGACGGCGAACGGGGGAACCAGCAAATGTGTCGGCTGCTATTGGAAGGTTGAAACCATTGCCGGCGGCTGACGCCGTAAATTCACTGACCAGCCAACTCGTTCACATCCCCATCGAATGTGAATTGCGCTTGGCTTCCGTCACGTGACGGAAAGCGCGGCGGCGCAGAGTTTCTTGAATCAGCCGGACGGCGACCGTGCGAGCATCCTGATTTCCCGCCACGGCATCCAGTGCCAGCGGGCGATCACCAGAGCGCGTGATGTTCGCGCGCAGTTCGGCCTTGTCCGTGGTGAAAATGTGGATGCCCTTTTTGCCTCGCGAGATCGTCACATACCATTGCTGCCGGTTCGTCGCGGCCTTTACCGCCGAATCGGAGAACAGAACGTAATCCACTGACTTGCCTTGTGAAGCGTAGGAAGTGACGGCATAGCCGCGCACGAACTGGCGGAAATTTTTGTTCAAAGTCCGGCCATCCGTCAGGCCGATGCGCCCATCGGCCTGAATGTTTTTCACCGTGACCAGCTCGCCATTGGCGAGTTTTTTGTTTTCCACACTTCGCCCATTGGCTTTCAGTTGCAACTTGTCACCGACCGCCAAGGCCATTTCCTTGGGCTGGCAGACGGTGATTTTGTCCAGTTGCTTGAACGGGATTTTTACCGTTCGCCCGGCGTGTTCCACGGTCAGATGATCCGCGTCCACGGATTTCAGTGTCGCCGAATCGCCAGCCTTGCCGCCGCGCAGATCACGATTGAACACCAGCACGCTGTTTTTTTCATAAGACCGAGGGTCACGTTTTTGGGCTTCCGTCAAATTCACCGGCAGCAGCGCGGTCACGGTGGTTTCATCATCGCCAATCATTTTCTCCTGCCGGAACGCCAACCGAATCGCCTCATTGACCTGATGAATTTCATGCCAGCTTTGCGAAACAACGACGCACGACTGATGTTGCTTCGCCAACTCCAAATACCGGCCAGCCAGTTTTTCATGTTGCCCGGACAAGGTGCATTGCTCGATGGCGTTCATTTTTTCCAAACCAAGAAAGGATTGCGCCAGCTTGCCATCCCGCGCAGCCTCGACCGCCGACCGATACTGTTGGATGCGTTCGCGCTCCGCGCTGGATTTGGCGACCGCCGGATTTTGCCGGCGGATGTTCGTCAGTTCAACGGAGTCCAGGCCCGCATACTTTTCAATCGCCCGCAACGCGTCCGCCGCTTCGACCGCTCCATGCTGGCGCGTGTCGCCGGAGAGAATGAGGCGGCAATGGTTTTGCTGCGCGAGTTGGAACAGCGCGTGCATCTGTTTGCCGCCGATTTGCCCGGCTTCATCCACCAGCAGCACGGCATGGCGGGGCAGTTCCCGTTTGGTCAACAGAGCGCTGACGGTTTGCACGTTCTGAAAGCCGTCGCGTTCCAAATCCATGACCTGTTGCCGTTGCGGGGCCACCACCAGCACCGCGTGACCGGACTTGACCAATTCGGACTGGACTTCGCGCAGGGTGAAACTTTTCCCCGTCCCCGCGCCGCCGCGAAACAGAGTGACGAAATCGGTTGAACCCATGATGCGTTCAACGGCTTGTCGCTGCTCCGCATCCAAGCGCGGATTGGGCTGGCAAAAATCAGGATAGAAGGCAGCGAACTTGCCGCGCCCATCTTTGGCCGCGCAGACAATGTCCCATTCGCGTTGCAGATGTTCCCGCAGTGTGATTTTGCCGGGCTTATCCTCAAAGCGCAGATAATCACGCTGCTTGGCGGCGGACTGAATTTCGGCCAGCGAGACATCTTGGCCGCGCTTGTGTTCCAGCGCGTGCCGCCAGATTTCATGTTCACTAACGACCGACCGGCGTTCAAACAAATGTTCCTCCGCCCACTGGACGGCGTTTTGTGCAAGGTTGACGGGCGCGTTGGAAACTTGCAATGGATTCGCCGTGAGATTTTGCAGTGAGGCTTTTCCCGCAACTGTCATTTGTTCATCCCACAATCGTTGCAAGGTTTCCAAACCCATGTCCCGAACTTTGGGCGGACGCTCGCGGTGCGCGATGTTTTCCCGGATGGCGGCGAGGTTGCCATTGGCCTTGTCCGGCTCGCGCTGCAACAGCTCGCGGGTCTTCTCATCAATCTGTTTGTGCCGCTTGGAAAAATTTTCGATCAGTTCCGGCGCGACGCCCTTGATCTCAAAATCGCCGCGCGGTTTGTTTTCAATCTGATAGCCAAATTTTACCAATTCGCGCGTGAGTTCCTGATAATAGACGTTCTCGACAAATTTTTGCGCGGCCAGCATCTCGTGATTTTGGAGCGCCTTCCATTGCTTTTCCACCGGGTCAAACGTCGCGTTGAACAGGATGCAATGACTGTGCAGATGCGGGTCTAACGCCCGCGACGTGTCATGCCGAAACACGGCAGCGGCAAAATTGCCCGTGAGCCGATCCGCGCATTGGCCGTGCTTGCGCACCCGCGTGGCCGCGAAGGTTTGCAACTGTTCCAAGGCTGCGCCAATCGCGCGGTCATGCGCCTCGACAATGCGGCGGTCAGCACCGACCAGCGCCGCAATGGAAACGGATTTCGGCGGTGAAAAAGTGAAGTCGTAAAAAATCCGGCGGTTCGCCGCCTGCCGTTCGACCCCGTTAGCGTCCATTTGGATGCGGGTGGTGTTTTGGCGCAACGTCAATGGCTCGCCAGTGCGCGGATGGAGATTGTCGCAGAGACAGGCGAATTCATCCGCTTTCGTCGCCCCCACCAATCCCAAATCCGCCGCCGCCTGGCCAAACCATTGGCCGGGGACGGACTGCCCTTCGGCGTAATAGTCGCCCACCGAAAGGTGCTCGCGAAAATACCGTTTCGCATCGGTCAGACTAAATTGCGCTTTGGTGGCCAGCATCAGCCATCAGCCTAATCCAGCCGGGGCAAACTTCGTTAGCGAGCAATGGGCAAGTTAAACCGGGTTACGCGAAGTTCATTGGCAGAAAATTTTGAAATCTGCGGAGGCACAAAAAAGCAAACCGTTTGCCGACGACCAAACCCGGTTGAAAAATCCGGCGTTTAGACTGCCCGTTTTTCTGCGTGCCGTGAAAACCGGACAGACTAAACGCCGTCAGCGGGTTCAAATCTAGCCGGTGAAGCACTCAATGACCGTTTCTAAAACTGCACTCACTCCAGCCGCTTTCGTTCGCTCCAGTTTTTGAAACGGCCATTCAGTGCGGCCATTCGCTATCCGCTTATGAAAGGCGCAACGACCAGCAAACACAGAGCCACATACGAAGCCGGGGCGCGCATACCAAGCAAACCAGCCAACGCGATCACGCCTGCCGATGAAATGGCCGAAAGCGTGGAAGCGGTTAAAATACGCTGGATAGCCAAATCAAAAGTTTCATCCAGTCGGAGGGAAAGTGAATAGCCCGGTGGTCGCAGCAGTTTTTCCGATTGCGGCGGCTTCTCTGTGTGCTTGCGTTGCCGACGATCCCAAGTAATTGCCAAAAACAGAGCCAGCGCCGGAGCGAGTGTCGCTAGAAAAACTAAAATTATGCTCGAATCATATTTCATGGCCATCAAAGTTTATCCAAATCACCTTGCACGCGGGCGAGTTGTGACAATTGCGCTTTGAACGCGTGCTGTCCCTTCGCTTCCAAATGTTCAAAATCTTTCCGCTCGAAAATCGGTGACTCTATGGATTGCCCGCCGTCCTTCAAAACGCCCGCGACGGCAGCCACCAAACCATCGTATTTTTCCAGCGTCGCGCGGAGTTTTTCTTCCGAGCGTGATTCCCAATAGCCGCTTTCATCCGTCACTTCCACCGTCAGGCCGATTTGCAGGCAGAATTCTAAAAGGTTCACCACCGCTTTATGGCAGCGCAAAAAATGTTCCCAACCATGCTCGGCCGCGTATTGGGTTTTGCAATGGCCTTGAAACAACCAGCCGCCCGCGTAACCCGTCAGCAGCATTTCACCGCGAAACGGAATCTCGCGTGGGTATTGGCAGAGCGCGAGCAAAACACTTTCGCAGCCAGCCCCCGGATCGGCTGACACCAGCCAGCCATCCTGTGCTGGAACATCGGCAAAGGACGCTTCGCTTTCATTGCCCGTTGCCTTGGTTACAAACAGTGCTGTGAACGGAAAATCCGGCTCGACCTGAATCAATTCACCAACTTCCGCGCAACCAATTTCCTGCGCGTGCCGCGCGGCTCGCTCGACGAGTTCTCGCGCGGCGGCGGACGAAATATTTTCTTTCACCGACAGCTTGTAATGAATCGTCAGTCCCATTTTAATTTTGCCCAGCGTTAAATTTAAAGGTTTTTCCCTGCCGGATGGCGCAAACATTTTTGCCATCTATTTTTATCCGGCATACGTCGAGAAATTCCACCGGCATTGCCCGGCGAATTCGGATGGCACAATCGCGCCATTCCAACGCAAAATGAAATCTTTCACGTCCCGTTTCGGTATGGCGGTAGCGTAGCAAACGAGCCGAGGAAGTGGCAATGTGGAACGCGAACAGCTTATGAGCAAAGCCGACCGACGACGGCCAGAAGTGAACAGCGACTTCAAAAAACTCATCCACCATCCGGTAAAATAAATTGCCGCCAGATTTTCCCTGCGCGACACCAAAACGCCGCCAGAAAACTCTGGCGGCGTTCTCGTGTCGCGCCCCCGCCTGCATTGCGCGGACCACCGGAAGACTCGCGCAGGTTGCGCTGCGCTCCCCCCGCCGCTCGCTTCCAGCGGTCCGCGCGAATGGCCAAGGATTGGCTCTCCAAGACTACGCTGGCGGTAAGGCTTTACCGGCAGGGGCGGAATGCCCGCAAGACCAAATCAAAAATACCTTGAGTCAGGTTGCCTGTCGTCGCCTTTTTTACGCCCGCCCGTTCATCCCACCGTTTGCTGCTCGCTCGTCCGCCACCGCACCGAGAATGGGAGCGAGATCAAAAACCGCGCCAGCGTCACCCCGCCACCCTCCCGCCGCTGTCACGGTTTTTGCTTTCGCTGATTTTTTGATTGCGCTGTCGCGCGCGGCGCGCTGGCTCCTGTTTTAGTGAAGCGAGCAGCAAACGGCAGGATGACGGACAGCGGTTTCAAAAAAAAGCTATGACGACAACTAAAAATGAAGCTTCAGCACCGGCGAATGTCCGGCCATCGTCGGTTTCAAAAACCAGCCACGCGGAGCGGGCAACCGTTCTGGCAGATTTTCCAACCGCGCGTGTGCCTGTGAGGCAAAAAATTTCTTTTTCGGTTGGACCGCACTTGTCCTACCCCTACTGATAAATTTTCCGTAGATATAAAAAATTGCGAACAACTTTGGCTTGTCATTGCAATGCCTGCGGATTACCTTCTGGCACAGCAAATTGCCCTGAAGGGAAACGGGTGAAATTTTACGCGCACACAGCGACGGGTGAACTTGGGGAGCCGCTACCAGAATCTTTCTTGAAGCCACTGGCCGCGCACCTGTCCAACGCCGCCGCTCTCGCCAGGCAATTTGCCGCGCCGTTTAATCTTGGCGCAGAAGCGCATCTGGCCGGGCTGCTGCATGATTTATGAAACCCTACCCAATCCAACTCGAAATCTCCGGGCCAACCGCGCTGTGGACGCGGCCAGATACTGGTTCTTCGCCGGTATCTTACGTCGCTCCGACGTTCAGCGCGGTGAAGGGCATCTTTGAATCCGTGCTGCGCTGGAAATCGGTGAATGTGCGCCCCACCAAGGTCGAGATTTGCGCTCCGGTGCAATTCCATCGCTACACCACGAACTACGGCGGGCCGCTCAGAAAGGACAAAGATTTTAAGAAGGGCGCGTCGTTCCAGTTTTATACCGTGGTGCTGGTCAACGTGTGCTACCGGCTTTACGCGCAGGCCGAGTTTGCGGGGCATCACGACCGCACCACCTGGCCGCCGCACGCCTATCACGACGTTTTCAATCGTGCCTTGGATCGCGGGCAATGGTTTTACACGCCGTGTCTGGGCTGGAAGGAATTCGCGCCGAACTATGTCGGCCCGTTCCGCCCGGAGACGCGTGTCTGTGAAACCGAGAATCACGAACTGCCCACCATGCTGAAAATGGTCTTCGACCGGATGCAAAGCGGCCAAGTGAAGCCGTCATTCTACAACAAGCGCAATCATCCCGACTTGCGCGTCGAAAAAGGAGTCCTCGTTTATGCTTAACGAACTTTCGCAAGTGGCCGACTCGCTGGAGCGGCTTGGAACGGTCGCCCCATCGCGCCATCCACGAATAAACCCGATGGGGAAGAATAGGGATTTGCTTGTTGTATCGTTGGACGACGCTGGTAATCCTTGCCGCATTGAGGTTCTGCCCGGCGAAACCGCCGCAAACTTGTTCCGTGTCGAGCATGGTTCAGCCGGTTCAAGCTTTCCTGGATTCAATATCCCGACTCCACTTCGACGACTCGG
>JANYFN010000245.1 GCA_025362675.1 Limisphaerales bacterium
AATCTCGTGATGTATATCATGATGAACCTGCTGATCTTCGGCGGTTCGACCATCGCGGCGGAGCGACGCAACGGCGTCATCAAGCGATTCATGGTGCATCCGGTCACGCATTTCCAGATCGTCATGGGAAAAATCTACGGCCTGATGCTGCTCGGCTCGGTGCAGATTTTATTTTTTCTCGCGGTTGGAAAATTTTTGTTCCACGTCAACCTCGGCGCGAACCTGCCGGGCGTCACGCTCACGTTGCTGGTCTTCGCGTGGGTTGCGGCGTCGCTCGGCGTGCTCGTTGGTTCGTTGAGCGCGGCGGAGGATCGCGTGGTTGGAATTTGTGTGCTGGCGAGTTTGCTGATGGCGGCGATGGGCGGCTGCTGGTGGCCGCTGGAAATTGGTCCGCCGCTGATGAAGACCGTCTCGCTCTGCACGCCGACCGGTTGGGCGCTGCAAGCCCTGCATCAGCTCATCAGCTTCGGCAGCGGTTTTGACGCGATACTTGTGCCGCTCGCCGTCCTCGGCATTTTCGGCGCAACGGCCAATCTGCTCGCGGCGAAATTTTTTCGGAGTTGATGCAAACTTACTGCTGCTTGATTGAACTTTTCTCCGTTCGACCGGGGGAGTAATTTATCTGCATGAATCGCGCACAATCTGAAATCCTGTTTGCGGAGGCGTTGAAATATATTCCCGGCGGCGTGAATTCGCCGGTGCGCGCGTTTCGCGCGGTGGGGGGGAATCCGTTTTTCGTCAATCGGGCCAAGGGCGCGCACGTCTGGGACGTGGATGGCAATGAGTTGATTGATTACGTTGGCACTTGGGGCCCGGCGATTTTGGGCCACGCGTTTCCAAAAATTATTTCCGCCGTGCAAGCCGCCGCCGAACTCGGCACGAGCTTCGGCATTCCCAATCCGCACGAGATCACGATGGCGAAGCTGATCTGCCAACTGGTGCCGAGCGTGCAAAAAGTCCGCATGACGAGCAGCGGCACGGAGGCGTGCATGAGCGCGATCCGGCTGGCGCGCGGGTTCACGCAGCGCGATAAAATTTTGAAGTTCGACGGCTGTTATCACGGCCACGCGGATTGTCTGTTGGTGAAGGCTGGTTCTGGTGCGCTGACGTTCGGGCATCCTGATAGCGCAGGCGTGCCGGCATCGTTTGCGCAACACACACTCGTGGTGCCTTACAACGATGTGGACGCGGTGAAAAATATTTTCGCGGCGAATCAAAATGAGATTGCCGCGATCATCGTCGAGCCAGTGCCGGGCAATGCGGGTTTGTATTTGCCGCGTCCGGGCTATCTGGAATTTCTCCGCGACATCACGCGCGCGAACGGCACGGTGTTAATTTTTGATGAAGTGATGACGGGCTTTCGCCTCGCACGCGGCGGCGCGCAGGAACGTTTTGGCATCACGCCGGACTTGTCCACCTTCGGCAAAATCATCGGCGGCGGTTTGCCGGTGGGCGCATTCGGCGGGCGGGCGGACATCATGGATTATCTCGCGCCACTTGGGCCGGTCTATCAGGCGGGGACGTTGAGCGGCAATCCGGTGGCGATGGCGGCGGGCATCGCGGCGCTGGAGGAATTGCTCGATGGCAAGGCGCACGAACAGCTTGAGATAAACGGCGCGCAGCTCGAAGCGGGCATGAAGGACGCGGCGAAATCTGCGAATGTGCCGATGCAGTTCAATCGCTGCGGCTCGATGTTCTGCGGCTATTTCACCGCCGCGCCGGTCCACAATCTGGCGGACGCCATGCACAGTGACCGCGAGCGCTTCAAGAAATTTTTCCACGCGATGCTGGACGCGGGGATTTATCTCGCGCCATCGCAGTTCGAGGCCGGATTTATTTCCACGGCACACACGGCAACGGATATTGAAAAAACGGTGCGCGCGGCGGCGCAAATCCTTCGCAACCTGTAACTTTGACCAGGAAATCAACGTCTATTCAGGAAAGCCACCCTCAAACAACTGGTGGTTTGTCTTTAAAATTAACTAAATAAAAATTATGAAATTGAATAAAACAGCCGCATTGATTGCGATCATCGCTGGCGGAGTGCTCACGAGTGGTGGGCTGCAAGCTCAAGATACGGCACCGATAAAACCTGCGGCCCCTGCGGCCGGTGAAGCCAAACCGTCTGCTCCGAGCAGCGGCATGCGACCGGCCATGGCACCGGAGAAAATCGCCAAAGCGATTGGCCTGAATGATGAGCAGACCACGAAATTCTTGGCGGCGATGGAGGAACGCAAACAAAAGGTGGCGGATCTGCGGGCCGATACCAGCGTCGCTCAGTCAGAAAAGCGCCCAAAAATGAAAGCCATCACCGAGGCCACCAACACCAAACTCAAAGGCTTCATGACGCCGGAGCAGTTTGAAAAATACACCAAGATGACGCCTGGCCCGCGTAATCGTCCTGGTGTAGCCGCACCCGGCGGAAACGCCCCGATGCCGGTGCCGGAAAAACCAACGGCGAATACTGATAAATAATTCGTGGTAAATGTCGCGAGGGACGGCCATGTGGCCGTCCCTTTTTTATTTTAACTGAAACATATCAGCGCTGGATTGCGTTTGAGAGGGCGTATGAGAAATAAAATTCTGCTCTGTTCACTGGCCGCCGCGCTAGTCGTTGGCGGGTTCACTCTCAACCAGGCGCTGGCTGCGGAAAAAATCGGGCCAGGTTCGCATGGCCAGATATTCCAACGGATCGCGCAAAAACTGCAGCTCACCGCCGATCAAAGGTCGGAGATGAAAAAAGTTTTGTTCGGCGAGAAAGATAATTTAAAACCGCTGTTATCGGCAGTGCAGGTTGCGCGGAAAGATTTACGCGCAGCCATCCGGGCCACCGACGCGAATGAAAGTTCCGTGCGCGCCGCCGCGGCCAAGGTTGCGAGCGCGGAAGCAGATTTGGCGGTTGAACGGATGACGCTTTTCGCCAAACTCTCGCCCATCCTGACCGAGAAACAGCGCGCGAAGATTTCTGAGTTTGCATGGCACATGGATGGGGCGGTGGATGAGATGATCGCACGCGCGGGTGAAGGTCTGGCTGATTGATCTGTGATTGAAGATGCCGAATTGTTGCAACGCATCCGCGCGGGCGCGACGGACGAGTTCGCCGAACTTGTCCGCCGGCATCAGGCGCGGGTGTTCGGCATTTTGCACCGCTACGAGCGTGACGCTCAACGCCGGGAGGATCTGGCGCAGGAAACATTTTTGAAAGCTTGGCGGGCGCTGGCGCAGTTCGACGGGCGCGCGCCATTTGAACATTGGATTTCGCGCATCGCTGTTCGCACTGCGCTGGATCATTTACGCCGCGAGAAGAAGCATAAAAGCACAGTGGGCTTTGACGAACTTGGCGAGGACACGTTGGACTGGCTACGGAATGAGGATGAAAAAAGCGAGTTAGATTCTCACAGCGCGGCGGAAGTTTTGGCGCTGGCCATGCGCGAATTATCGCCCGCTGATCAAGTGGTCATCACGATGCAGGAGATTGAAGGCCGCAGCGTGAAAGAGATCTGTGCGGTGACCGGCGCCTCGAGCATCGCGGTGCGGGTGCGGGCAGTGCGGGCACGGGGGCGACTGAAACGCGCTTTGGAAAAACTGGCGGCGAAATGAAGGTGAGACTTTATGAACACAAATCAATTGAAACAGCTTTTGGAGGCCGCGCGGAAAGCGACTCCGCACCCGGTGCCCGCCGATTTTGCTGACAACATTTTACGCGCGGTGCGGCAGGAACCGACTCCGCGCGCGGCCCGACCATTTTCCATTTTTGAGCAGTTGAATATTTTATTCCCGCGTCTCGCGCTGGCCGCGGCGGTCGTGATTGTTTTGTGCGCCATCGGAAATTTTATGTTGCCCGGAACGGACGATGAAACGGTTTTCGCAGATCAAGCTTTGAACCTGGAGGATTTGTGAAATGAAGCATTGGAAATCCATTTTATTGCTGGCGCTGGTTTTCCTGGCGGGCATCGGCGTGGGCGCGTTAGCTATGCGCGTGGCGGTGCGGCGCGCGGTCCAACAAGCCGTGGGGCATCCTGAACGCGTCCAGTTGTTGGCCGAGCATAATCTGGCCAGAAAGCTCCGACTCGACGAAGTGCAGCGGGGCCAATTGCACGAGATCATGACCGGCGCGCGTGGTCAGTTGCGTGATATGCGTCATGATTTTCAGCCAAAGATTCTAGCGGTCACCCACGAAACGGAGGCAAAAATTACGGCGCTGCTCACGCCGGAGCAGCGGGCTCATTTCGAAAAAATGAAGAAAGAAGATCGCCTCCTAGCGCCACTTTTAAAGACGGCCCCGTAACTTCCCATCGCGTTCACAAAGTGCTTTGAGCCACCTAGCATGGCTCGGCAGCAAAACGCAAACGTCGCAACGAACTCAAACGTAAAGATAGACGTAGAGCGAGAAAACCACGGCCAGCACGCCCGCCGCAGCCGCGATGGACCACAGGAAATTTTTCTTCCGCGCCGCAAGGGCAAACGTGGAGACGATGACCGCCGCTTGCGCCGCGAGCATGCCGATGAAAAATTTTCCGCTGCGCGCGTGATGTTTCTCCGCAGTGACGTTGGCTTTGCGAATCTGTAATTCGTAAATACTCGCGATGCCCTGATTCAGTTGCGCCTCGGTGTCGTAACGCGCGGCGGTGTAGCGCAAACGCGCTGCCGCAAAACTGGCGAACGCGCTTTTATCGCCCGTGTTCATGAGTGATTCCGACGTTTTGTCCGCAGTCTTGGTGATCGGTTTGGTGGCGTTGTCAAAAGCCAATGCCGCCCCTTGTGCCGCATCCAGCGCCGCGGCGAGATCGGTGCTTGGTATTTTTACCAACCGGTCAGCAATATCTTTTTCCGAGGCAGAATTTCCGAGCGCTTCGAGTGCTGGTTGGATCTCCGCGCCGAATTTCGCGCGCTCGACGACGGGTAATTGACCTTTCACCAAAGCCGACGACGTCACCGCGTCCGCGCCCGGTAAAACTGTGTTGTCCAGCGGATGCACGTCGGCGGTCGCGGCCAGCAAGTCGAGGGAATTATGCGCGATCGCCCCGCGTGTTTTTTTGGCGGCGGCGTAACCCCACTGGTCGCCGGCCTTCGATTGTAATTGTGCGGCGAGGGAACGATCGTATTGCGCCTTGGTCATTTCGCTGGACGCAAGTCCCGCCAGCATCGTAGCAATAACGGTCATCACGATGGGCGTGGCACCCAGCACTTTGCCCCACTTGGACAAGGGCAGTTCCGCTTTCAGATTTTCGGGGATCTCGATTTTTCCGGCCATAAATTTTTCATAATCTAACAAAAATAAATTTCTTCGCCAGTGCGGTTTGACGCTCAGCCGACCCACGCCACGCGAACAGCGCGGGGTGGCGGGCAAGCGAGAAATCTTTTTGTTCATTGCCAGCGATTCGTGTATTTCGTGGGCACCAAATGAAAGCCATCTGGCAAAACAAAGCGGTCCGCGCGCAGACGGACTTGATCGCGCGCAGCTTGAAACGGTGGACGGGACGCGAGTTGCTCGCGGGAAATTTTTCCGCAGCGGAGTTGGCGGAGCAAGTTTTTCAAGCCCCGTTCGTGCTGGTTTCACACGGCGTGGAGGCGGATCCGGTTTTGAATTTCGGCAATCAGACCGCGCTCACTCTCTGGGAAATGTCGTGGGCAGAATTGACCCGCACGCCGTCGCGACTCACAGCCGAAGCGCCAATCCGCGAAGAGCGCGCCCGCCTGCTCGCCGCGGTGACGGCGCACGGATTCATTGATGATTATTCCGGCGTGCGCATTTCTAAAACCGGCCGGCGCTTCCGGATTGCCGAAGCGACGGTCTGGAACCTGATTTCTCGGGAGGGAAAATATTCCGGTCAAGCGGCGATGTTTTCGCGCTGGGAATTTCTTTGAAGCGGAACGATCGCGGACGGACTGGCTAGGCTCCGACTCAAAACCAATTTTTCTTTTTAAAATACCAGACGGTTGCGACGGTGGTGACCAGCGTCAGGACGATGGCGTATTCGTAGCCGTATTTCCACTTATACTCGGGCATGGTTTCGGCGAAGTTCATTCCATACCAAGTGCCAACGAGCGTGAGCGGTGTGGTGATGAAGGTCACGAGGGTGAGCGCCTTGATGACTTCGCCCGTCTGGTTGGACGACATATTCAAATAGACCTGCAAGATGCCCGTGAGCGAATCGGTGTAACTCTGCGCGAGTTCGCCGATGTGAAACAACGAATCATAAACGTCGCGGAAATACGGCACGAGATGCGGGCGCACGAGCTTGAATTCACCAGCGGCGAAGCGGCTCAAGACTTCACGCTGGGGCCCGATGATCTGGCGCAAATGCATCACTTCTTTTTTTACCTGCAAAATTTTGTTAAGCGTGTCTTTGTCTGGTTTTTGAAACGCGCGCTGCTCCAGCTCCGCGATTTCGAGGCCAAGTTCATCAAGCGCAGGTTTGTAATTATCCACCAAGGCATCGAGCAGCGAATGCGCCACGCGATCGGGTGCGCGCGCGATGCCGAGCGTGCCGTTACAAGCGCGCTCCTCTACACTCGTGACGCTGCGCAACGGATCGTCGTGGTAAGTGACGAGGAAATTTTTACCGAGAAAAAAATTCAGTTCACTCGTGCCGAAGCAGCCATCTTTGCGATTGTAATCCACCGCGTGAATCACCATGAACAGATACGGCGTGAAGCGGTCATCCTCCTTCGGCGAATACTCCTCGACCTTGGGCGACGGACTCGGTTGCACACAATCTTCAATGGATAATGGGTGAAAATGAAAAATCATCTCCAGCACTTCCTTCCATTCCTCGGTCGTGGGCTTCTCCAAATCCACCCACAAGAAAAGATTAGTGTCCGCCAGCAGCGTCGGCATGAGGAACATATCAATGTCCTTCGTGTGCAGTTTGCCCTGCGTCGTGAATGCAAATGAGCGGATCATGAATTAATTTGATTGCCCCAAATGCTAGGCGCAACCGGGTTCAAGGCAAGTTTCGTTTGCGCGCCAATCAGGTAGGAAGGCAATTTCTCCTCCCCGGCGGGGGAGAAGAAATTCAACGGATTATGACCAGCGAGGCGGACGGAGATTTTATTTCGCAGCGAGCTTTGCGGCGGCGAGTTCGGCTTTCACTTCCGCGAGTTCTGTCTTAAATGTTTCGCTCTGATTCAACTCGCGCACGATGGCACGCGCCAGCACACGTCCGGCAAAAATATCCGCCGGATAATGCCGCGCAATCTGCACGCGATGCCAGCCCATCAGGTCGGCGTGCGCCATGATGGCATCGCGCTGCTCGGGCAAAATCTCCGCCAGCACGAGCGCGAGGGTCGTAGCTTCCGTCGAGTGGCCGCTGGGATAGCCGAAGCTCTTTTCCAGCTCGCCGTTCTCCAGGCTGGGATCGGTGGTGAACGGACGCGGTTCATGGAAAAATTCTTTGCCGGCATCGGTCACGGCTTCAGCATCTTTTTGCACGCGTTCGAAAAAGGCCGCCGTCTTGGGCAGATTGGTAGCCACGAAATAACTACCGATCACTTCCGTGTAGTTGAACACCGAGAATTTTTTCTCAGCATAGGCCGCATTTTTATCAGCCTCACTCGCGGCGTTATAGACGGCGTGGACCGCCGCCATCTCGGCGCTTTTTTCCGCAGCAGCAGTGGGCGGCGGCGGCAGAAGCTCGCTAGCACTGATTTGTCCATCGGCCAGAAAGTTGAAGCTGGTTTGCGAATTCGCGGCCAGGGCGAAGAGTAAACTGGCAACAAAAACAAAACGTGTGTTAAAAAATTTCATGTCAGTATTTTTATGGATTACTGAACTACGCCGCCATCGGCACGCCAAATAATGTCTGGGCGACCGGGGTCAGCGGCGAGCTTGCCGTTGGCGTTTTGGGGCAGCACGACGAAATCGTATTTGAACGACGCCGCATGCCCGTCTTGGAAAGCGATGTTGCCCATTTTATTGTGACGGCCGGAGAAACGCGTGGTGTAGCACTGCGGACTGCCCAGCGTCTGGGCTTTGGCTGGGTCGCCGAAATACGGCGTCTCATCCGAGCGCATGCGGTTCTCAGAGAATGCCACGGTGGATGCCGGACGGACGAACGCGGTGAGTTTTATCGGCGCGGCGGAGTCTTGCGGATCGGCACGCTTGGAATTGATACCGTAGGAAAACATCGCACGGTCGCCGCTGATCAAAGCCGATTCCAGTCCGGCCGAGGTGGCGGTCGGACACCAGAAAATATTTTTTCCGCTGTTATAAATTTTCTGCGTGGAATTCACGGCGACCATGTAAAGCGGATCAACCTTGAGGTAGGGCGGTAGCGCATTAAACCAAGCACTGCGACCATAACTGGTGCCACTGTTACGATTGCCAAATTCCACATCCGTAAGTCCAAGCCAAGTGGGCGTATCTTCGCCGTCTGGAAATAGCGGTGTGCCGGTGGGAATTTTCGTCATTGGTAAAAATTGGTTGAAGTCATCCACATACAAGGTCTGGGCCAATCCCCATTGCCGGATATTGTTAAGCGAGCTGATGCCTTGAGCTTTGGCTTTGGCCTTGGCGAGTGCCGGCAGCAGCATTGCCGCCAGAATGGCAATGATAGCGATGACGACGAGTAATTCAATCAGCGTGAAGCCGCGCGAGGTGAAGCGATTATTAATTTTCATTTTGTTGGATGTAAAAAATTGTGTGCCGAACGGGGAAAAGGGTGGCGGAGCTTCATGGCAATCACGTGCGGATTGCGTGACGATTGCGTTACAAAGAACCAATCCCTAAGACAGTTTTGAAAGCGAGGTTTTCTAGTTCACCGAATCGTCACACGACTGACATATGTTTGTCATGCCACTAGTGTTCAATGGAGCGTCTTTGCATAGAAACATCAACAACTCTAAAACCCACCACATGAAACGAATTCTTCTTACGACTGGCATTTGTGCCTTGCTGTCCTTCGCAGCGAACGCGCAGATGCCTCCAGTTTTTCAACCCGGCAAGCTTGCTGTTTTCCAAGAGGGCAACGGCGGCACGAACCGCTGCATGCCGTTCGGCGCGAGCACCGGCATCACCAATTACTCAGCGGATGATATTGCTGGCAGCCGCCAGAACCCCATTTTCATTGATCAATTCGATGCCAACACGCCTTATCAAACTAACCCGAGCGTGCAGGTCTCGATTCCTACCAACGGATCAGGCGCGTTCCTGGTCAACGGTAACGCCGGCACGGAAGGCATCATGACCTTGTCCGATGACCGCAGCGTGTTGACGTTCGCTGGTTATCAGGGCGACATCCTTTCCATCACGACTGGCGGCCAGACTGCGCCGTCGAACTTGAGCTATGACCGCGGCGTGGGCACGGTAGATGCCTTCACAAACTATGTGAATGTCTATCGTGGTTCCAAGTGGTATGGCACCGCCACGGGCAAGACCAATCCGCGCGGTGCGGCGACGGATGGCGCGGGAAATTTTTGGGGCTGCGGCAATGGTTATGGCAGCCTTTACTACAACGCCAACACGGGCGACGATCCGATTCAATTCCAGAACATCGCGCTGACCTCCTGCTCACGCGCTCAAAACCATAAGTTGTATAACTCGGTGAAAGGTAGCGAATCTGTGAACCTCTATCCGGCGGGCATTTACACCTTAGTTGATTTTTTCAACAACCCGGTCAGCTTTCCAAGCGCAGCTTCTTTCTTGCATTTGTTCATTCCGGCGCAAACGCCATTCACTAACTGCATCGGCTTTGACGTCAACCCTTCCGAGACGGTCGCGTATGTGGCTGACAATGCTCTCGGCATTCAAAAATATATCCGCTCTGGCCTCTCCTGGAAGCTCGCCTATAACCTCGCGATCCCCGGTTACACAAACCACGTCACCGGCATCTTCGCCAGCGGCACGTTGTCGAATCCCGGTGCAACCAACGTTTTAGTTGGTGCGTTCAGCGTCACGGTGGATTGGAGCAGCACGAACCCGGTAGTCTATGCGACCACGTCGGATTGCGGTAATGACAACAAAGATCCTTACTACGGCAACCGCGTCATCCGCATCAATGACACAAACACCATTCAGAATGGCAGCACTATTATCGCTACCACTAACATCCTCACCACGGTAGTTATGCCACCGACCATCGCCGGTTTGATCGTGACGAATATCGTTTATAAGTCGGTGGCGTTCACCCCAGACTTGCGTCCGCTCGTCACGGCGAATCCATTGAGCTGGTCAGCCGTCGCGGGAGACAACGTCACGTTCAACGTCGCCGCGACAGCGAACTATGCAATGACCTACCAATGGTTGCAAAACGGCACGAACCTCAGCGGCGAAACTGGCAGCGCGGTTAATTTGAGTTCCGTGCAAACAACGATGAACAACTATCACTATCAATGTGTCATTGCTGATTTCTATGGCTCGGTGACTAGCTCGGTCGCCACGCTCACAGTGAACGCAACCCCGGTTACACCGGTGATCACGCTCCAGAATATCACTAACTTTGTGGGCAACAACTTCACGCTCACTGCGCTCGTCAGTGGCACGGATCCGAAGGGTGGCTATCAATGGTATTACAATGGCTCAGCCTTGAGCGATGGCTCGACCGTAAATGGTT
Organism: Limisphaerales bacterium; assembly: GCA_025362675.1. Taxonomy (GTDB): domain Bacteria; phylum Verrucomicrobiota; class Verrucomicrobiia; order Limisphaerales; family UBA11358; genus UBA11358. The sequence goes on from JANYFN010000245.1 coordinate 10,554, forward strand.
CGACCTTGAGTGGCACAGCGACATCGGCCTTGAGCATTTCACTGGCGCAGCCCGCCGATGCGGGAAGTTACTCCTTACTGGTCACTAACGTGGCTGGCTCGACCAGTAACACTGCGGTCAACCTAACCCTAACCTATGCCGCACCCGTGTTCGTGCAACCGCCGCAAGTCATCACCACCTTCATTGGTCGCTCGGTGACGAATACCGTTTCGGCTTACGGACAATTGTTGAGCTACCAATGGTATAAGACCAAGAGCAACGGCACCTCACCCGCTTTGATCCCGGGTGCGATCAGCTCAAGCATTGTATTCAGCCCGGCAGCACTGACGGATGTGACTAACTACGTCATCGTCGTCAGCAACCCCGGCGGCTCTATCACCAGTTCGCCCGTGGCGCTGAACATCACCGCTCCGCCGGCGCACAATTTTGTGAATTATTCAAATCAGGTTTATTTCCAAAACTTCGATTCACTCCCGATTCCCGGCGGCAGCAGTGCGGAAGGCAATAACCCGCTCACCCTCGCCTTCGCGATCACCAACGTCCCGGCAATTGCAGCTAATCCTTCTGCCTCCTACATCAACGGTGCGCCGGTCGCCGGCCAGTTGACTTACTCGGTGGATAACCCGATTGACTTTGGTTACCCCGTGTTCACCAGCGGCAACATTGGTGGCTACGGTCTCTCCAAGCTGAATGGTTGGTATGGTTGGTGCCAGAAGACGATGGTCCTTTCCGCAACGCGCGGCGACCAGAGTCAAGGTGCCATCGCTGACAACGGTTTGAACTACCTCGCCGACGGCAGTTCAGTTGCCAGTGTCACTAACCGTGCGCTCGGCCTCGTGGCGACTACTAAAACCGGGGTGAACTGCTTCAGCCTCGGCCTGGTCAACACCAGCACAAAAACCAACACGCTGATCACGGTGAACCTCACCGGCGAACTCTGGCGTAATAACCCGGTCCAACAGCCGCTCCTCTTCGGCTATGCGATTGACGCGGCGGGCAGCAGCGCTGCCTTCACTCCCGGTTCGAGCGACTTTACGGCTTCCGGCATTGACAACATCAACGGCAACCCACTCTATAACGTCACCAACTTGAACGTCGTTTTCACGACCAACGCGACTACGACCATTAACGACGGAACGTTGCCGGCCAATCAAATCAGTGTCGGCATGACGAACCTCGTCATCACCAACTGGGTTCCGGGCGCAACGCTCTGGCTCGTGTGGCAAGCCGATAACCTCGGCACCGCGCAAGACGTGGCGATTGATAACTTCAGCTTCAGCGCCAGCTCTGGCAGCACCGCGACGGTCAGCACGCCGCTGAACATCACGCCCGGCTCGGTTCACTTGACGGGCGGCGTTTCGTCTGTGGCGAGCTTCACGTTCACCAACACGCCCGGACTGACGTTCTCAATTCTGGCGACGAATAACATCGGGGCGCCGAAAGCCACGTGGCCCGTCATCGGCACCGCGGTGGAAAGCCCGGCGAACTCGGGCAACTATCAGTTCACCGACGCGAACGCGGCGACGAACACCACGCGGTTCTATCTGCTCCGCCAACCGTAAAATAAATTAGCGATCACCTTGGGCGGGCTTTTTCATTAAAGCCCGCCCATTTTTTTTGGCGCGATAATTCCTGATAATTAAGGGCCGGTGACGCGAGCCGTTTCAGCCTGCCAAAAACATTGCTTTCGTCTCACCGGTCAATTATTCTGCGCGGCTCGTTAACTGAACAATTTATCGAGAATTTTACCGTGAATATTACCGTTGAAAATTTGGCTCCGTGCAAAAAACTTGTGCGGATTGAACTGGACGCAACCGCCGTGGATGCCGCGTTTGACGCGATCACCAAGGATTATCAGAAGCAGGCCGCCCTGCCCGGCTTCCGTCCGGGTAAGGCCCCGCGCGACATGGTCGCCAAAAAATACGAGGCCGAAATCAAGGACGAGGCCAAGCGCAAGCTGATTGGCGATGCCTACCGCAAGGCGCTCGAAGAAAAGAAAATTTCCGTCGTGGGCAATCCCGACATCGAGGAAATTCAATTTGGCCGCAGCCAGGTTCTCCAGTTCGCCGCGACGGTGGAAACCGCACCGGAATTTGAATTGCCGGAATACAAAGGGCTCCCGGCCCAGATCGAATCCAAGTCCGTAACGGATGCCGACGTGGCCCGCGCGCTGGATTTGCTGCGCGGTCAACATGCGAAATTTGAAACGATGGCACGTCCGCTCGCCAACGGCGATGTGGCGGTGGTGAATTATTCCGGCACTTGCGACGGCAAGCCGATCACCGAGCTTTCGCCCACGGCGAAAGGTTTGACGGAACAGAAAAATTTCTGGATTGAGACGGTGGATGAAGGGTTCATTCCTGGTTTTGCCGCGCAACTTATCGGTGCCCAAGCCGGTGACAAACGCACGGTGACGGTTGATTTTCCCGCTGATTTCGTTACCAAGGAATTGCAGGGCAAAAAAGGTGTTTATGAAGTTGAGTTGGTCGAAGTGAAGGAAAAAGTTTTACCGCCGTTGGACGAAGAACTCGCGAAAAAATTCGGTGCCGAAAGCCTCGAGAAGCTGAACGCCGGCGTCCGCACGGATTTGGAAAACGAGTTGAAATACTCGAAGACGAAAGCGATCCGCAATCAAGTGGTGACGGCATTGATGAGCAAGGTCAGTTTTGATCTGCCGGAAACGGCCGTGGCGAATGAGACGCGCAACGTGGTCTATGACCTTGTCCGCCAAAACACGCAACGCGGTGTGGCGCGCGAATTGATCGAGACGCAGAAGGACGAGATTTACACGGCCGCCGCCGTGAGCGCCAAAGAGCGCGTGAAACTGGCGTTCATCGTGGGCAAGATTGCTGAGCTGGAAAAAATCCAAGTCTCGCAGGAAGATGCCTTGCGCCGCGCGCAACAGCTAGCAATGATGTATCAGATGCCTCTGGATCAATTCTTGAAAGATTTGCAAAAGCGGAACGGCGTGAATGAGCTTTACGATCAAGTCCAACATGAAAAAGTTTTGGAGCTGCTCGAAAAAAACGCCGCCCTCACGGAAACGGCTGCGAAATAAATTGTCGGTTACTTGGAGCGGTCTCGGTGCGTCTGGTTTGCCAATGAAACGAGTCCTGAGCAGTTTGATGGTGGTCGCCGTGTGTTTGCCTGCGTTCGCGCAGACTAACACGCTCTCGGTGCGCGCTATGTCATTGTCTGAATGCCTGACGGAAGCCATCCAACATAACTTCGATGTGCAGGTGGAGCATTACGAACCACAGCTTAAGCTCTACGATCTGCATCTCGCCTACGCGGGCTACGATCCGGTGTTCAACCTTAGCGGCTCACACACGCACACGGACCAAGGCGGCCCGGCCGGAACCAACGGCGTTTCCATCCAAGATGACAACGGTTTTGATTCGGGCCTAAAAGGGGCGACGCCGTGGGGCATGAGCTATAACCTTAGCGGCAGCCTGACCGATACCTACGGCAGGCAGGACGAAAATTCTATCGGGGCGGCGGGCGTGAGTCTGACGCAGCCGCTATTAAAAAACTTCTGGGTGGATCAAACGCGCACCGCCATCGCCGTGGCGAAGAACCGATTGAAGTATTCTGAACAGGGTTTACGCCAGCAGTTCATCACCACGGTGACGGATGTGGAGAATGCCTATTACGAACTGATTTACGCCCGCGAGAATTTTAAGGTGCAACAGCAGGCGCTGGAACTCGCGCAAACGTTATACGATCAGGACAAAAAGCGCGTGGAACTGGGCAGCATGGCGCCGCTGGACGTGCAGCAGGACGAGGCGCAGGTCGCTACCAAGCGGGCGGATTTAATTTCCGGACAATTCACGCTCGCCAAGGCAGAGAACACGCTAAAAAATCTGATCACGGATAATTATCCCCAGTGGCATGAGGTGGAACTCGCGCCATCCGAATCGTTGAATGCGACGCGGCAGTTATTGGAAGTGCAGGACAGTTGGGCGAAGGGACTCACTCAACGTCCAGATATTATTCAGGCGAAACTGGATGTCGAGCAACAGGGTTTCACATTGAAGTATTTGCAGAACCAGCTTTATCCCGAGCTTGATCTCACCGGTAGCTACGGCGTCAACGGCGCCGGTCGGGAATTCAATAACGCGCTCGGTCAGGAACAGACGGGCAGCCGCCCGGTTTATAGCTACGGCGCAGTGCTCACGGTTCCGCTGGGCAATGTGACGGCCCGGAACAATTTGAAAAGTGGGCGGGCGACACAGCAGCAGATTTTGCTGCGGCTGAAGAAGCTCGAACAAAATGTGATGGTGGATATTGACAATGCGGTTAAATCGGCCCGCTCCTCCTGGGAAGGTGCGGAAGCCTCAAAGCAGGCGCGAATCTTTGCCGAAGCCGCACTGGACGCCGAGCAGAAAAAATATGCCGTGGGTAAAAGCACTACGTTCACAGTGCTGCAATTGCAGAACAATCTCACGTTGGCGCGGTCGCAAGAAATCCGGGCGCTGGCAAATTATCAAGAATCCTTGGCTGGTCTCGCTGCTCAGGAAGGCACCACGCTCGAAAGAAGAAAATTGGATTTGATCGTGAAGTGAGTGGGGGATTTTCCAACCGCTAATCCTCGCTGATAAAAAAGCCAGGTTGCGATTTCTGCTTAGCGATGGTCAGTGCAGTTCAGCGTTACACCCGCGTAATTTTTCACCAAAAATTCCACGCACCTTGCCAGACCACCCAAACGCCGAGCAAACAATTCGTGATAGCATGTGCCGTCATCGCATCGCCAAGCCGGTTCTTCCGCAGCACGAGCCATTGATAGGCCAGACCGCATAAAATGCCCGCGAGCCATTCGTTATGGGCAAATCCAAAAAGGAGCGCGGTGATGAAAAATGGCCTTGGGGAAAAACGGTTCAACGGAATGGATAAAAAATCTGGTTTAGCAAGGTAGCGGTAGAGAAAGGAACGATAAAACATTTCCTCAATCGGCGGCACCACGAACGTGGAGCCGAGAATCCGAGCGACCACAAAAAAGCCCGCGAGCGTGGAGCCTTGGCCGAATTGTTCATTGGGATTCCAAACCAACGGAAGCGTTTTTGACGCGGAAGAAAAACCCAGTTTTATCCACAATGCATTTTGGGTGGTCCAATCGCCAGTGATGCCAATCCACATCACAAAAACTCCGATGCCCACCACCACCGCCTCCCAACTAAACGCCCACCGCATTTCGGTCACGAGCGGGCGCACGGCGATGATCATACCCAAGCCGGCGAGCGTTTTTGCGAAATAAAACCAATAGGCAGAGGCCGATCCAAACTTTCCCTGCGCAGCGGTCAGCAAAACGAAGATGACAAACGGAGCAACGCGCGCGGCCGAGGGAGTGAGAAAATTACGCGCGGACATCGCGTCACTGGCTCATGCCGAGCTTCAGGTCTTTGCCGTCCGGGCCAGTGAGGATGACGGTGTATTTAGTGATCTGTTTGACGCGGTATTGTTTGATGCGGTCGCCCGGAGCCACGTTTTTGTTATCAATAATCGCCGTGGGCGCCGTGGCGGAATAAAAAATTCCTTGGAGCGCGGGGAGATCCACCGGCTCCGGCTGAACGACCGGCGGCGGCGGCGGCGGCGGGATGACTGGCACGGGCACTTCAACCACGACCGGCCGATTGGTGACTTCGGAATCACCTACAATAGAATTCACAGTGCGATGCGCGGCCGCCCAGCTCATGAAAAAAATACCGGCGACAATCAAAAAAATAATCAGGGACGGAATGATCCAGACCAGCGGGGAGGTGCGATCTTCGTTGGCCGCCATGTGCTGCGGTGGAAAGGCATTGGTTCCCGTGCGCGGCTGGGCCTGGCGCGCCTGCTTCAAGGCATCGTTGATTCGGCTCATGTGTAAATATTTCCTTCCAGTTCACGGATGGCGCGTCCGACCATCCGATGATTTATTTTGTAACTGCGTTCCACAAATCCCGCCAGCAGCGCCTTGTCGCATACGGCGTTGACCAAGCGGGGAATGCCCTGGCTATAACGAAACACGCGCCAGATGCCTCCGAATGTGAACGTTGGCGCACCGGACGAACCGGATAATGCCAACCGATGCTGAATATACTGACCGACCTCGGTGCGCGTCAATGGCCGCAAATGATACCGCACCGTGATGCGTTGGCGTAATTGCTTGAGCCGCGGACTATCGAGCCGTTCCCGCAATTCGGGCTGGCCCATCAAAACAATCTGCAACAGTTTACGATCGTCGGTTTCGATATTAGAAATCAACCGCACCTGTTCGAGCAAATCCTCCGTTAAGTTTTGCGCTTCATCAATGATGAGCACCGATTCCTTGCCGGCAAACGTCTGCTTCAATAAAAAATCGCTGATGGCCGCGATCGTTTCCAATCGGTCTTTACCCTTCACTTCCAGACCAAATTCCGTGGCGATGGCTTTCATCAATTCATCCCCGCTCATCACCGGGTTCATGATCAGTGCGGTGGAATAACGCGAATCGAGTTGTTCCAGCAACGCGCGGCACAGCGTCGTCTTGCCCGCGCCCACTTCGCCGGTGAGCTGCACGAACCCTTTGCGCTCACGGATGCCATAAAGCAGATGGTTGAAAGCCTCCCGATGTTTCGTGCTATGAAACAAGAAGCGCGGGTTCGGCGTGATGTCGAACGGCGCGTGCTTTAATGCGTAATACTCCAGATACACGATGGATTTTTAGCATGTTTTCGTCTTAATGAAAGCGAAAGGTGAGGCACGCATGACACGCGATCCGCGATGCGTCAGTATTTCACGCGACTTCAAACCAGCTTTTCACGCATCACTTCGCCAATCGCCTTCACCAACGCCCGCGCCTCAGCCTCCGTGCCAATCGTGATCCGCAGATAATCTCGCACCGCCGGCGCACTGAACCAGCGCACGAGGATTTTTTTGGCGCGCAATTTTTCCAGCCATTGTTCCGCCGGAAATAACGGGGGCTTCGCGAGCATAAAATTCGTCTGACTCGGCAGCGCGCGGAAACCTAACTTAGTCAGCGCGCGCGCCAAGGTTTCACGCGTGGCGATGATTTTTTTGAAATTTGCGCGGTAGAATTCCAAATCGTCCAGCGTCGCCTCGGCCGCGATTTGGCCAAGACCATTCACATTGTAGCTATCCCGGATTTTGTCGAGCGCGGCGATGAGTTCGGCATGACCGACGAAATAACCGACGCGCTGAAAACACAACGAATACGCCTTGGAAAAGGTCCGGGCCACAAGCACGTGCGGTAATTTCAGCGCGAGTTGGAGCGCATTTTCATTGGCGAAATCCACATACGCTTCGTCCAGCACCACGACGCCATTCTGGGCGCGACACAGTTTTTCCAACTCGTTCGTTTTATAGCCGCGACCGCTGGGCGCATTCGGGGTGGTAACCAAATTAAGGGCGGCATCGAAGCGCCATAGTTTTCCCTGACGCAATTCGGCCACGCTGGGCATTGAGAAATCCGCGTTTAAGGGCACGGCATTTTTGGCCGCGCCATGGATTTCCGCCAGCACCGGATAAAGCGAATAGCTCGGGGTAAAATATTGCACCGTGGTGTGCGTCAAATCGCCGCCTGCCTCCAGCTTCCAGCTTTCATTTTCCGGCGGTTTTGGTTCCACGAAACAACGCACGGCCAACGCCAACACTTCATCCGAGCCGTTGCCGACGATGATGTTTTCCGGCGCGCAGCCATGCAGTTTAGCCAGTTTCGCGCGCAGAGTTTCCGCCGTTGGATTGGGATAGAGCCGCAGCCGTCCGTCCACCGCCGCGGTCACGGCCCGCAATACTTTGGGCGAGGGCGGATACGGATTTTCATTCGTGTTGAGTTTGATGAGTCCCTTGATTTTAGGCTGCTCGCCCGGCACATAGGCGTGCAATCCGTGAACCAGCGGACGAATCAATTTTTTTGGACGCGGCAATGACATCAGCGGCATTACACAAAAAAAAAAACGGGAAGTCGAGTTTGACGGCACGATTCAAAAATAAATCGGCAGCCTTAGGTTTAAAAACTTTTGCGGCTACGAGGTTGGGCCAATGACCAAAAAGCTGGCAAAGCGAAAATTGAGGCAAGCCTACTCCAGCCAACCCGCCGCCTCATTCAAACGCCGTGCCGAACCAATTTTGATAGAGTTCTCCCACGACCGGCATGGGTTTCTGTTGGCCGTTGATGGCCGCCATCAGGCCCATGAGCCAGAGCACAAAGCCACCGCCGACGAAGCCAAGCCAGAGCAACGGCACCAGGATGACGAGCACAAAATGCACGAACGGAATCAACGCGATAATGAAAACGACGATGCCGATCGCAAACGAAACCGCAATCATCGTAAGAATAAAACCAAGCGACTGGCGTAAATGATACGCGCCCAGCTTGGTTTTTTTATTGCTGTGAATAATGATAGCCACGATGAAGCCGATAAGTGTCAGATAGCTGACGATGGCTACGGTTTTGTCTTCGCCGGACGGAACAGTCGGTGGTGGTGTGGTGATAGGGTTGGTTTCCATGACAGTATTTGGTTGGTTGATTGAGACCTCGAACTTCAAATTTGATAATGGCTTTTTCACGGAAACCGTCAAGTGGCAAATTTGCCGCAATTTTACACTCGCAGATTATTCCGACTTGGCCTATTTTCTGCCGCACAGGAAACGGGTTCTCTCGCATGATTGTTTTTCTCAATGGAAAGTTTATGCCGCAGGCGGACGCGGTCGTGCCCTTAAACGACCGTGGGCTATTGTATGGCGACGGCCTGTTTGAGACGGCGCGCGTGGTCAACGGGCGTCCGTTTCGTCTGGCCCAACATCTGGAGCGGCTCCAGCGGGGCGCTGATTTTTTAAAAATAAAACTGCCGCTCTCCCCGAAGGAGATTCAAAAACATGCCGAGCAGCTCATCGAAAAAAACTCCCTGCCGGAGGCCGTTTTGCGGGTGATGCTCACGCGCGGCCCCGGGGAACGCGGCTACACGCCCAGCGCGACGGACGACAAGCCGATGCTAGCGCTCACGTTACATCCCCTACCACCCGCGTGCCATGATGAATCATTGCAATGGAGCATGGTGACTTCCAAATTTCATATCCCGGCCAGCGACCCGATCTCCGGTTTTAAGACGACGAATAAATTGTTGAACGTCCTTGCGCGCGCGGACGCCCACGAGCGTGGCGCAGATGAAGCGCTGCTGCTGAATACCAACGGGGAAGTCGCGGAATCAGCCGGTGGAAATGTTTTTTGGGTCTATCAAAATCGCATCTGCACCGTGCCCAGCGGACGCGGCGTTTTGCCGGGCATCACGCGCGCGGTAGTTTTGGAAATCTGCCAGTCGCTCGGTCTCGAAACCAATAAACGCGTAGTGAAGCCGCAACAATTACAAAAGAGCGAGGGCATTTTTGTGACCCAAAGTATTTTAGGCATCGTGCCCATCGCCGCGTTTGATGGACAGCCGATTCCGCCCTCACCGCTGGTGGATCAGATTTCCAGTGCCTACCATGAAATTTTGACGCGGGAATAGTTTTTAACCGGCTGCCGCGACCCACTCATGTTAGTGAATTCGAACTTGGCTCGTCAGTGGAGGCGGTTAAATTGAGTTTGTGCCGCCGCCAAAATCAAAAACAAAAACCCGTCGCAAACGTGGCGATGGACATTGGTTCTTAGGGTTGTTCGTGGTTGCGGTCATCGCGGGCGGCCTCTGGTTTTGGTGGCACACTAGACAAGCGCCAGAAATTTCACGGCCAAAAACTCCTCCGGTCAGCGTGGCCAAAACAGTTCCGCCAACAGCTGAACCTCAAAAAACTTTGCCCGTGGTCGCCAAACCAACGCCCGCACCAAAACCGTTGGTGGTCGCGGCGCAAACGCCGACAGATTTTCCACGGGCGGTGCGCGACGTGCTTGAAGCCCAAGTGGCGTTGATGCATTACGGCATTTCGGCAGGCTCCATTGATGGCGCGACCGGTTCGCAGACGCGTGCGGCTTTGGCTGCTTTTCAACACGCAGAAAATTTGCCGGTGACGTCAGCCCTCGACGCAGAGACAAAAGAAAAATTACAACTCACAGCTCCGTGCCTCACCGAATATATCGTGACCACGAATGACCTCGCGCGCTTGCAACCGATCGGCAAAACATGGCTGGAAAAATCTCAGCAATCGGTGCTGGATTATGAAACCATTTTGGAACTCGTCGCCGAAAAAGCCCACGCGCATCCGTTGCTGATTAAAAAATTAAATCCCGGTGTGGACTGGTCAAACGTCGCGGCGGAAACAGTTTTGAAGATTCCCGATGCGGATTATCCCGAACCGACGGATAAGGCGGCGTTCGTGGTGATTCATCTCGCGGAAAAAAATCTAGAAGCGTTCGATGCCGCAACCAATTTGATTTTGCATTGTCCGTGCAGCATCGCGGCGAAAGTGGAGAAACGGCCCGTGGGCGAACTCCACGTCGCCGTCGTCGCGCCGAATCCGAATTACACGTTTGATCCCGCCGTGTTTCCTGAATCGCCGGAAGCGCAGGCGCTCGGACGCAAATTGATTTTGCCGCCCGGCCCAAATAATCCCGTCGGGGTCGCGTGGATCGGCCTCGATAAACCGGGCTACGGAATGCACGGCACGCCCGTTCCTGAACAGGTCGGGCGCACGGAATCGCACGGCTGTTTCCGGCTCGCGAATTGGAACGCAGAGTATTTGCTGAAGCTGGTCTGGATCGGCATGCCGGTGCGGGTGGAGCCGTGAGCGGTTCTAAACTGCGAGGGAAATTATCATTGCCGCGCGGCGGGTTTGGATGAAAATGGCAGTGAACTAAACGAAAGAAAAATTATGCCTATTCTATTAATCGGACTTGCTGTTTTGGTGGTGATCGCTCTTGGCCTCGCCGCATTGGTGGTGGGGATTTACAACAAACTCGTCACGCTTCGTAACCGCTACAAGAACGCCTACGCACAGATTGACGTGCAACTTAAGCGCCGTTACGACCTCATCCCCAATCTCGTCGAGACGGCAAAGGGTTACATGAAGCACGAGGCCGGCACGCTCACCGCCGTCACCGAGGCGCGCAACATCGCTTATGCCGCGTCCAAAAATGTCGCGACGAATCCTAGCGATACTGCCGCGATGAAAAATCTCATCTCCGCCGAGAGCGGACTTGGCGGCGCGTTGAGCCGCTTAATGGTCGTGAGCGAGCAATATCCCGACCTCAAGGCGAATCAGAACATGATGCAGCTCACGGAGGAACTGACCTCGACGGAGAATAAAATCTCCTTCGCGCGCCAGAGCTACAACGATTCCGTCATGGGCTACAACACAGACCGCGAAGTTTTTCCGAGCAATCTCATCGCGGGCATGTTCAACTTTCTGCCGGCGGAATTGTTTGTCGTCGAGAAGGCCGAGGAGAAGGTCGCGCCAAAAGTTTCGTTCTCCTAAACATGTAGCCGCCGACGTGAGGAGGCTCTGAAGTCTCGTGTCCATTTGAAGTGAGCCTCGTCACCTCGGCTGCTACAAAATTCAAAAATGGATTTCTTCGCGCGCCAGGATCACGCCCGTCGCAACACGAAATGGCTGATTGTCTATTTCGCGCTCGCGGTGCTGTCCACCGTGCTGATCCTTTACGCGGCGGCGATGGGAGCTTACAACGCGAGCCTGCATCATTCACACGGCGGTTATTATGACAGTTACGCTTCTGTCGCTATTTTATGGAACTGGAAAATATTTCTCGCAGTTACGACCGGCACGGTGGCGATAATTTTTCTCGGCAGCGTGTGGAAGACCAGTGAGCTTTCCAGCGGCGGCGGCAGCGTGGCCACAATGATGGGTGGCAACCTCATAAATCCGGCAACGGTTGATTTGGATGAACGTAAATTACTCAACGTCGTCGAGGAAATGGCCATCGCAGCGGGCGTGCCCGTCCCGCAAGTTTATGTGTTGGAACACGAGGAAGGCATCAACGCCTTTGCCGCCGGACACTCGCCGAGCGACGCGGCCATTGGCGTCACGCGCGGTTGTATCCGGCTGCTCACGCGCGAGGAATTGCAAGGCGTTATCGGCCACGAGTTCAGTCACATCTTGAATGGCGATATGCGATTGAACATCCGTTTGCTCGGCACGATTTTTGGAATTCTCTGCCTCGCGAGCATCGGGAGAATTTTATTGCAGATGCGGAGCGGCAGCAGTCGCGACCGCAATCCCCTGCCCTTGATCGGCGTCGTGCTGCTCATCGTCGGCAGCATCGGCGTGCTGTTTGGACGGCTGATACAGTCCGCCGTTTGCCGCCAGCGCGAATTTCTCGCGGACGCTTCTTCCGTCCAGTTCACCCGCAATCCCAACGGACTTTCTCGCGCGCTGCAAAAAATCGGACGCCACAGTTTTGGCTCCAAAATCGAATCCACGAACGCGCCTGACCTAGCCCACTTTTTTTCGGCAACGGCCTCGCCGAACCGGCGATGAATTTGATGGCGACGCATCCGCCGATTGAAGACCGCATCCGCGCGATTGACCCGTTGTGGGATGGAAAATTTCCACCGCTCCAGCTGCAACAAGTTGAGACCGTCCTTCACGACGCGTATGCCTCCATGCGACTGTCGCCGTTGTCGGATATTTCCCAAAACCTCGGGGGCGCATTCACCGGCGCGGCGATTCTGGACCGTGCTGCGCCACCAATCATGCGACCACAAAATGTCGCGGCCAGCGTTGGCACAGTCACGCCGTTGCACATGGAATACGCGGAAAACTTGCGTAACGAACTGCCTGAAAATCTCAAGCTCGCCGCACGCGACACCACCGGCGCGAGCGCACTGATTTACGCGCTGTTGCTGGCGAATGAAGAAACCCTCCGCGCACGGCAGCTCGCAGAAATCGCACGGCGCAACTCCATCGGCATCTCGCAAAAAACGGCGGAACTGTTTACCGAGGTTTTGACCGTGGCAAAACGCGCGCGGTTGCCATTGGTGAATCTCGCCATCGGCACGTTACGAAATCTGTCCACCGAAGAATTTGGAAAATTTTCGGACACGCTCGCGTGGCTCGTCGGCAGCGATGGTCGAGTGGAAATGTTCGAGTTCGTCCTGCAAAAAATCGTGCGGCGACATCTCGCCACCAAGTTCACTTCAACGCGTCCGACCGGCACGCAGTATTACTCGTTCAAGCCGCTGGCGTCAGATTGCGCGGTAATCTTATCCGCACTCGCCCGCGCGGGCAGCGAAGATTCCAGCGAGATTGAAAAAGCCTTTGCTTCTGGCGCACCGTTTCTGCGTGCGCCGGCAGATGCAGAGTTAGGCTTGATGACTGCGGAAAATTGCCGCCCGGAAACTCTCGACGCCGCGTTGAATCGCCTCGCGCTCGCCGCGCCCATCATCAAAAAAAATCTCCTCGAAGCCGGGGCGCGTGTGGTCGCAGCGGACGGCGTCATCCGCGAATCCGAAGCCGAGCTACTCCGCGCGGTGGCCGATACGCTAGACTGCCCGCTGCCGCCGATGCTCGCCGCCTAGTGGCACAGGCATAGTTATATTGCCCAAGGTGGTGGAAGTTCTCGCGCTCCGAGAACTCCGCCCGCGCAGCAGCGGGCGGACGGGCGGGCGGAAGACGTCCGCCTTACAAAAGGTGTTGCGCCGCTGCACGCGGCGCTGGTTTTCGCAGCGCGAAAACCGCCACCCCCGCACCGATTTCAGTTTCACCCGCGTGCAAAATCCGCTTCACTTCTCCCGCAAATGTTTGCGCTCGTGCGAAAAATCATTTTCCGAACCATTCTGGCCGTGGTGCTGATCACGTTGCTGGTGCTGGGCGTCGCGCTGTTTTATCCCGAAAAAATTCTGTGCTTGGACAGTGGCAAAGTCACGGCGGATGTCATTGTCGTCCTCGGTGGTGGCGATCATGAACGACCGCAGCGCGCAGCGGAACTCTTCAAAGCCCACGCCGCACCGCGCATCCTGATCACGGGTGAAGGCGATGACGAAATCAACCGGCAGTTGTTGCTCAAAGCCGGCGTGCCGGCGAACGTCATCGAGATTGAAAGTAAATCGCGAACGACGAAAGAGAATGCGGAGTTTTCAGTAAAACGATTCAGCGCGGAGAAAATCCATAGCGCCATCCTCGTCACGTCGTGGTATCACTCGCGCCGCGCGTTGCGGACGTTTGAACACTTCGGGAAGGAATTGAAATTTTACTCGCGTCCCTCGTATTACGCCTTTGACGCCGACGACTGGAAAAAGCTCGGCATCCAAAAACGGATGCGGCTGGAATTTCTCAAACTCCCGGGCTACTGGATTCGGTATGGCGTGAATCCGTTTTGACGATTCGGACACCGATGCCTCACGCCAGCGAAAAATAATCCGCGCCCTGATAATTTCCTTCGACGTTTTTCACGATTTGCATGAGCACGTCGTTGACGAGCGTGCTCGCGCCGAAGCGGAACATCTGCGGGTTGAGCCAGTCGTCGCCGAGGGTTTCCTTGACCATCACGAGGTAGGCGAGCGCCTGCTTGGACGTGCGGATGCCGCCGGCGGGCTTCATGCCGATGCGGATGCCGGTGGCGAAAAAATAATCGCGGATGGCCTCCAGCATCACG
>JANYFN010000248.1 GCA_025362675.1 Limisphaerales bacterium
TGAATCTTGCCGGTGGCGACGAGATTGCCGATGAGTTCATCAATCGCTTCCCAGCGGTTCGTGGCTTTAAGTTCAGGGACGATCTGATCGCGTCCCAAGATGTCGGCTAAATCCATAACGTGGATGAAGCATGAAGCGAAAGGCCCGGACAATTCAAGACTGAATTGCTAACAATTTTTTCGCGTTCAGAACAAGTGGTGCAGCCAGTTGAAAACTTTTCCAGTTTCTGCGCACCAGACGGCGAAGATTTTGAAAATTTCTGGATGGCGGGTGAGCAGCGGAATGCCGAACAACAGCGGGATGGCATTGCCGAGAAAAATCACCACAGTGGAAAACAAATATCCTTGGCTCGTGATGTCCGTTTGTTCCGTGCGCAAAATGTGAACGGTCAGCGAAACGTGAAACGCATACGCCGCGCCGAGCAGCAGATAAAACAGCGCGAGATACGCGTGCCAGCCAAAAAATAGATTTCCCAACGCGAACGCGGCGATGACGATCACGGCATACAGCGGAAAAAAATACGGCGCGAGCGCGATGAGAAAATTCGTTTTGGAAATCACCACGTGGCCGCCTTTGGAAGTGACTTTCATTTTTTTCACACTGCCGCCGAACAGCCAGGTCCACAGCGCGTGCGTGAGTTCGTGGCCGAAGACATAAATCCACATTGGCTTGGGCATGAGCAGAAAAACCACCATCCAGCACGCGGCTCCGGCGAGCAGCGGAACCCAAACGGTGTCCGCGCCATAACCGGCGCGCAGCACTTGCCACAGCGTCCGCGCCGCGCCGAGGCAAACCGGCAGCAACAGCAGGGCCATCAATAATTTGATCCACTTTGGCACGGCGCAAAGAATTTAGAATTTTGCGTTGGAGTTCAAGCTTCAGCTTGTTCCCGAACACGCTAAAGCGTGAACTCCAACTTTACGCGCTTGAAACTTGCAGCCCGAAACCCAAAACTCCGCCCATGACAACAGATAAAGCGTTGCAGATTTTTCGGGATTCCGGTGCGTTGCTCGAAGGCCATTTCGTTCTCCGCAGCGGTTTGCACAGCCGACAATTTTTTCAGTGCGCCCTCGCGCTCCAACAAATGCCCGTCGTGGAAAAACTCGGTGCGGCGCTCGCGGCTAAACTAAAACCGCTCGGTGCCGTCACCGTCGTTGCGCCGGCGATGGGCGGACTCGTGATCGGCCAGGAAGTTGCGCGGCAACTTGGCTTGCGATTCATCTTCGTGGAGAAGGAGGAAGGCAAATTAGTTTTGCGGCGCGGCTTCAAAATTGCCAGCGGCGAAAAAATTCTCATCGTCGAGGATGTCGTGACCAAGGGCGGACGCGTGCAGGAGACGTTGGACATCGTCCGCGCGCACGGCGGCAACGTGGTCGGCGTGGCCATGGTCGTGGATCGCTCGAACGGCGCGGTGAATTTCGGGATGCCGTTCGTTAGTTTGATCTCGCTGCAAGTCGAGACGTTCGATCCGAACCAGCTTCCGCCCGACCTCGCCAACATCCCGGCCGTCAAGCCCGGTAGCAAGTGAACCGCCGCCCAAACTACCGTCAGCGCTGAGCTAACCGGTCGCATCGCCGCCTTAACTTGGGTGATCGAAGTGCCAACGATCGTCATCCGCAGGCTAAGTTTCGATACCGGCGCGCTAGCTTCCCTCATCGGCGGCCTAACTTTTGATGCCGGCACGCTAACTACCGTCAGCGAAGGGCTAATTTCCGTGATCGCGACGCTAACTTGGGTCATCGGCGCGCTAATTTGCGTCATCGAAGCGCTAACTACCGTCATCGGCGGACTAATTTTCGATGTCGGCGACCAAACTTTTGGCCTCAAGACGCTAAATATCAGTTATTTAGCCAAATAAATGCCCTTTGGCGGTAAAATCGCCGTGGTCGGCCGCGTCGGCGGAGTTGGGGATACTATAATGAGATCGTGACCCCGCCTCGGCTGGCTGTCCCAACCGCTAGGTTCGCGCAGTTGTGCCAGAAAAACTGTGTCGCGCGCACTTTTACTGTGTCACAACGTCGCAATTGGCACCCCTGATGGCCCAGTTCGGCCAGCCGGATTCATCAAATTCCTGTGATATTCGTGATATTTAAGTTTTTTTCGCGGACGGCATCATTATTGCATGGTAGTTGGGAGCAGTTAATCCAATTCAACCCAAATTTTATAATTTTATGGCAAAAGTATTAGGCATTGATTTAGGCACGACGAATTCTTGCATGGCGGTCATGGACTCCGGTGAACCGCTCGTCTTGGAAAATTCCGAAGGCAAACGCACGACGCCGTCCGTCGTGGCGTTCACGAAATCCGGCGAGCGCGTGGTCGGCGATGCCGCCAAGCGTCAGGCCGTGACCAATTCTCGCAACACGATTTACTCTGTGAAACGTTTCATGGGGCGCAAGTTCGATGAAGTCGCGGAAGAAATTAAGCGCATGCCTTACAAAGTCGTGAAGGCGAGCAATGGCGATTGCGCCGTCGAGGTCGAAGTGGACGGCAAGGCCAAGCAATTCTCGCCGCAGGAAATTTCCGCGATGATTCTTTCTAAGTTGAAAGCGGATGCCGAAGCGCGCTTGGGCGAAAAGATCACGCAAGCCGTCATCAC
>JANYFN010000254.1 GCA_025362675.1 Limisphaerales bacterium
CTCTATGTCACCGTCGTTCGGGGCAAAATTGGGCGTGGGTTCAGCGCGCATCTTTTTCTGTGGCGGGATACTGAATGCGCCGTCGGCTGTGCTTCGTGATGTGAATGTCGGAACTTGGTAATCAGTCCGCACTCCTTGGAAGAAATTCGTCGAACTGAATGTAATGTCTGCGGCAGCTATCGGCTGACCAGTCCGTGTATCTACGACAAAGCCATCTACGCCCGGACGCATGACGGCGTGATATGGAACTGGAACACATCCAGAACAGACTAGCGCACATACCAAAAAAGAAAGCCGTGCGATATTTTTCATGTCTGCAGACGATGCCTAACATTTAACTGGGCCGCAGTGTTTGCACCCTATTAATTTTCATGGATTCGAGGTTGTTCAGTTGGCAAATCAATGTCCAGCACTTATTGCGGAGAACCGTTTCAGCACCGTCGGTGCGGCATCTTTGTAGCCGTCCGCCTGGAAACAATTTCAGCTCCGTCAGCAATGGTGGCAATGGTGGCGCTTCAGTTTTAGCCTCCCAAATGTCTTGGTTATCATGAATGCACCGAGCTATGCCGGTTCCAGCGGTTCGGGAGGCAGCGGTGGAAATGGAACACCTCAAGCTTCAAATGGCTCGTCGGGGACTTATGCCATTGATGGGAGCGGGCCGGATCTGTTCGGAAAGTTC
Source organism: Limisphaerales bacterium (assembly GCA_025362675.1). Taxonomy (GTDB): domain Bacteria; phylum Verrucomicrobiota; class Verrucomicrobiia; order Limisphaerales; family UBA11358; genus UBA11358. The sequence continues at coordinate 680 of JANYFN010000254.1, forward strand.
ACGTCGCTCAGTCACAATTTCATCGGCCTCCGCGACGGTAGCGCGGGCTTCACCAACAACGCGCGGAGCGACATCGTAGGCAGCGGCTCGCCATTGGATGCGATGATCAGTCCGTCGGCGGACAACCACGGTTTCGTGACCACCTGCGCGCTGCTGGCGGATAGTCCGGCGCTGGATGCCGGCGACGACACCTTGCTTATTTCCAACATCGTCGTGGATGCGCGCAGTTATCCGCGACAGTCGGGCGTGCATGTGGACATCGGTGCCTACGAGCAACAATACCTATCATTTCCCATCCTCTGCAAAATGAACATTACGGCCAACCGCGCACAGTTCACCTTTACCAACGCGCCCGGCATGACGTTCACCGTATTTAGAACCATTGACCTAGCGTTGCCGTCCGCTAATTGGGACTTGCTCGGCCAGATGACCGAATCTTCACCGGGATTTTATGAATGGACGGATGCAAGTTACAGGGACTATGAGGCACGGTTTTTTCGAGCTTCGAGTCCGTAGAGTGGGACTTTCAAAAACACAGCAGAGGTGGGCCGCTGTGAATTTTCACCGCACTTTTTCAAACGCGAAGCCCTTCAAGTATTCCGTTTCAGGAATCATCGGGATCATCGGGTGATCGAGGCTTTGCGCGTAAGTCGCGACGCGGCGCAAAATGTGGCGCGTGTCATAGGCTGCCGAGAGCAGCGAATCGAGGAACAGTCCGGCGTCCACATGATGCGAACAGCAGAAGCTCGCGAGCGTGCCGCCAGGTTTCAACAGTTTCAAGGCGCGTAGATGAATTTCTTTGTAGCCGCGCAACGCATCGGGCACGGAGGCGCGATTGCGGGTGAATGACGGCGGATCGAGAATGATAAGATCGAAGCGCGGGATGACGCGTTCGTGCGGTTTGACAGCGGTGTGTGTCTTGAGCCAGTCGAAAACGTTGATGGTGTCGAACGTGCATTTTTCGGTGAGCTTGTTCGTCGCGGCATTGCGCTTGGAGGCTTCAATCGCCTCGGCACTTTGATCGAGCAAGTGGACTTGCGCTGCGCCAGCACGCGCCGCGTGCAAACCGAAGCCGCCGAGAAAACTGAAGCAGTCCAAGACATTTCCGCCTTTCGCGAATTTGGAAACGGCTTCGTAGTTCGCCTGTTGATCGAGATACATTCCGGTTTTGTGGCCGGCGATCAAATCGGTTTCAAATTTTAATCCGTTGAGATTCACGGAAACTTTTCCGTCACATTCGCCAAACAAAACGCCGTTGGCGACTTCAAGGCCTTCAAATTTGCGCGAGGCCACATCGCTGCGTTCCATGATGGCGCGCGGCGAAAAGATTTTTTGCAGCGCGGCGACAATCATTTCTTTGCGTTGATCCATGCCGAGCGCGGAAATATGCACGACCAAAACATCTTCGTATTTGTCCACGATGAGGCCGCTCAAGAAATCGCTTTCGGCATTCACCACGCGGAAGGACGTAGCTTTGGGCAGATGTTTTTCGCGCACGGCGAGCGCGGCGCGGATGCGTTCCTCGAAAAATTCTTCGTTCGGGCGGATGCGTTCGGGCGCCAGCAGGCGGACGTTGATCTTGGATTTGGAATTGAAAAAGCCGGTGCCAATGAGACGTTGGCGGTGGTCTTTGACCTGCACCAAATCGCCGTCGGTAACGGGGGCGGTGAGGCGGAGAATTTCGCTATGATAAACCCACGGATGCCCCGCGAGGAGACGGTCGGCCTCACCTGGTTTCAATAAGACAGTTGGTATGGTATCCATAATTTTAGTAAACAAGCGGATTTGTCCGCTGCCCATGAAACCATATTTTTCCGCGCAAGAAAGAAAATTAACATTATGGTCGCCAGTAAAAAAATTAAGGTCGATCGACTATCCGGCAAAGCATTTGCTATTGAGTCCTGATACAGGTGTAATAAATTTGCCAGAGCCGCTGAAACTGTCTTTATTCAGCACTTTTGAATGGCTGGCTCTCGTTGCTGGCGATTTTTTGCGAGGGCTAACGTGGTGGAATTTGTTCAGCCGGTAAAAAAAACGACTAGGTGTTATGCTTAAAAAATATAAAGTGAACGGCGGGTTTGATGAAATGTTGTGCGCGACCACGGGGGTGCGCGGGCATTATCAGAAGTTCCACAAGTCTTTTGAAAAAATGAAGCCGGCGGAGTTTGACGCCAAGCGCGAGGCGATTGACACGGCGTTTTTGCGGCAAGGCATCACGTTCAACGTCTATGGCGACGCCCAGGGCGCGGAGAAAATTTTCCCTTTCGATCTGCTGCCGCGCATCATTCCGCAGAAAGAATGGGAGCTGCTCGAACGCGGTCTCGCGCAACGGATCACGGCGCTGAATCTGTTTCTTCACGACATTTATCACGAGCAGAAAATTTTGAAGGATGGCATCATCCCAGAATTTTATGTTTTGTCGGCGCGCCATTTCCGGCGCGAATTTGTGGGGTTCAATGTGCCCAAGGATATTTACATCCACATCTGCGGCACCGATCTCATCCGCGATAAAGATGGCAACTATCTTGTGCTCGAAGATAACGGGCGTTGTCCGTCCGGCGTCAGCTACGTTCTGGAAAATCGCCGTGCGATGAAGCGGGCGTTTCCGGGAATGTTCGAGGGCATCGGCGTCCGGCCGGTGGAAAATTACGCGCAGGAACTGTTGAAGTCGCTCAAATACATCGCCCCGCATGGCATGGCCGATCCGACAGTCGTCTTACTCACGCCGGGGGCTTACAACAGCGCCTATTTCGAGCACACCTATCTCGCGCGGCAGATGGGCATTGATATTGTGGAAGGTCGCGATTTGCTCCTCAAAGATCAGCATGTGTTCATGCGCACGACGAAAGGCTTGAAGCCTGTTCATGTGATTTACCGGCGCATTGATGATGATTTCATTGACCCGACGGTGTTCCGCAAAGATTCCATGCTTGGCGTGCCGGGACTCGTCAACGCGTATCGCGCGGGCAATGTTTCGCTTGCGAATTCCATCGGCACCGGTCTCGCGGACGATAAGGTGATGTATTATTTCGTGCCGCGCATGATCAAATATTATCTCGATCAGGATCCGATTTTGCCGAACGTGCCGACCTATCTTGCGAGTGAGAAAGACGACATGAAATATATTTTAGAAAATCTCCCCAACTTGGTCGTGAAGGCGGCGAATGAATCCGGCGGCTACGGCATGTTGATGGGGCCGAAGGCATCGAAGGCCGAGATCGAAAAATTCCGTAAGCTGGTCATTGCCGAGCCGCGCAATTACATCGCCCAGCCGATGATTTATCTTTCGCAGCACCCGACGTATTGCGATGGAAAATTTGAAGGTCGCCATATTGATCTGCGACCGTTCATTTTATCCGGTGAGCGCGTCAGCATTATTCCTGGCGGTCTCACGCGCGTGGCGTTGACCAAAGGTTCGCTCGTCGTCAATTCATCGCAAGGCGGCGGGAGCAAGGATACTTGGGTGCTTTACGGAGATGAATAAACAAATTTACGATTTACGAATGACGATTCACGCGCCCGCCTTGAATGTGCCTGGGCGAATTAAATTGGGTCGCGTAAATCGTATATCGAAAATCGTAAAACAAAAAAAATGTTAAGCCGCGTCGCAAATTCTCTTTACTGGATGGCTCGTTACATCGAGCGCGCTGAAAATATCGCGCGTATCGTGGACGTGAACCTGCAACTCCTCCTCGATATGCGAAATCTCGACGAGAAGAAACTGATCGAATATTGGGAGCCGATCGTGCAGGCGACCGGCGATGATGAGGCGTTCTTCAAAGCGCATCCGCATGCGACTGGTCAGGCGGTGACGGAATTTCTCGTGTTCCAGCCGGAGAACCCCAACTCCATTTTTCAGTGCATCTGTTCCGCGCGCGAAAATGCGCGCATGGTGCGCGACCAGATCACCACCGAACTGTGGGAGGAATTGAATCGCATTTATCTTTTCATCCGCTCGCCAGAAGCGCGCAAGGTTTGGGATCGCAGCCCGAGTGAATTTTTTCAAGAGATCAAATCCGCGTCGCTGCACGTCATCGGCATCATCAACGCCACGATGGTTCACGATGAAGGCTGGTGGTTTGTGCAGGCCGGACAATTTCTTGAACGCGCCGATAAGACCACACGTATTCTCGATGTGCGTCACCGTTCGTTACCGGAGCGCGGTTTGCCGGCCGCCATCAATCAGACGGAAGCGGTGGAATGGTCGGCGGTGTTGCGTTCATGCAGCGCCTGGGACGCTTACAAGACGATTTACGGTGCGGATGTGCATCCCCGGCTCATCGCGGAACTGCTGTTGCTCGACGATAGTTTTCCGCGTTCGCTGCGCTTTTGTGTGCGCGAACTCAACCGCGCCGTGCGGCATATTTCCGGCGCGCAGGAAGGATATTTTTGCAATGACGCGGATAAACTGACCGGCCGTTTTCTCGCGGAGTTGCAGTTCAGCAGCGTGGAGGAATTTTTTGAAGTCGGCTTGCACCAGTATCTGGATGATGCGCAATTGAAATTGAACAACATCGGCGTGGCCCTGTTCAACGCCTACATCTATCAGCCATTTCATCATCCCGACGAAACGCACATGGTGCAGCAGGAGGAACAACAACAGCAAAGTATGAAGGCAGAATTATGAATGATGAAATTTTAAGCGCGCGGCGTTTCAGCCCATTCATAATTCACCCTTCATAATTAATCTTTTTTTTATTCGATGTCTATCCACGTCGCGCTCCACCACAAGACGCATTACAAATACGATCGGCTCGTGAACCTCGGCCCGCAAGTCGTGCGGCTCCGGCCTGCGCCGCATACGCGCACGCGCATTTTGAGCTACTCGCTCAAGATCAAACCGGAAAAACATTTCATCAACTGGCAACAGGACCCGCAGTCCAACTACGCGGCCCGGTTGTCGTTTGAGCACCCCACGCGCGAATTCTGCGTCGAGGTGGATTTGGTGGCGGAGATGTCGGTGTTGAATCCGTTTGATTATTTCCTCGAACCCAGCGCGCAGAAATTTCCCTTCGCCTACGATCCGACGTTGGATCATGAACTCGCGCCGTTCCAGCGCAAATGCTGGCTGACAAATAGTTTCACCAAATATCTCACCGACTTGCGGCGCGACTTGATCGGCGAAACAAAACGGCGCACCAAAAAAGAGCGGCTGGAAATGCCGGACAGTGAAAAGCAGCCGACGAATGATTTCCTCGTCGCCATCAATCAGCGGTTGTGGAAGGACATCAAATACACCATCCGCCTGGAACCCGGCGTGCAGACCGCTGAGGAAACGCTCACGAAAATGAGTGGATCGTGCCGCGATTCCGCGTGGTTGCTGGTGCAGTTACTGCGTCACTTTGGTTTGGCCGCGCGGTTCGTCAGCGGCTATTTGATCCAGCTCAAAGCCGACGTAAAATCGCTGGACGGCCCGAGCGGTGCAGAAAAAGATTTCACGGATTTGCACGCGTGGACGGAAGTTTATTTGCCGGGCGCCGGTTGGATTGGACTCGATCCCACTTCCGGTTTGCTCGCGGGCGAAGGTCACATTCCGCTCGCTTGCACGCCCGATCCATCGAGTGCCGCGCCCATCAGCGGCGGCGTGGATGAGTGCGAAACCGAATTCGCATTTGATATGACCGTGAAGCGCGTTTACGAATCGCCGCGTGTCACCAAGCCTTACACGGATAATCAATGGACGGACATTGAGAAGCTCGGCCATGCGATTGACGTGGATTTGAAAAAGAACGACGTGCGCCTGACAATGGGTGGTGAGCCGACGTTCGTTTCCGTGGAAGATCCCGACGGCGCGGAATGGAATTTTACCGCGATGTCGCACAAGAAAAGAATTCTCTCCGGTGAACTCATCAAGCGCCTGCGCAACAAATTTGCGCCGGGTGCGCTGCTGCATTACGGCCAGGGCTAATGGTATCCGGGCGAACCGCTGCCGCGTTACGCGCTCGCCGCGTATTGGCGCAAGGACGGCGTGCCGGTGTGGAAAGATGATTCGCTCATCGCGGATGAATCAAAAAATTACGGCCACGGCGCGAAAGAAGCGAAGGCGCTGGCGGAGCGGTTGGCGAAAACCATTGGC
>JANYFN010000269.1 GCA_025362675.1 Limisphaerales bacterium
CAGTGCGTTTAGATGATGATTCTGCTGTCAGCGTGAAACCAAAAGCCTCACATATAAAATCCAGCGACGACATTGAAAGGCAGCGGCGACGGCTCGAAGCGGAAAAGGCAGAGGAGTTTTTTCAAAAAAGGCAAAGGTTAAAAAAAATTCTAGTAATACTGACTACCTTGTTTGTTGTCTTAATCTCGATTGTTATTCTTGTTTTACATCATAGGTCATCCAAAGACCAAGGTTTAGCAATCATTTCTGGCGGCGGGCAACTAAATAGTTCCACAAATATAGTCGTCGGCTTGGCTAAGGATTCTTCAACAGATGCAGGTATGACAAACGGATATACACAAACATCAAATTCGATTCATGCCCCGGCCACAGTCACCACGACTAATGTTCAGACAAACACTGTTTCACATAACACTTTTGACATTAGCAACGAGGCAACGCCAAGTAACACTGTCATAAAAGCCCAAACACAGCATCAACAGGCCAAACAACCACCCAAGAAATGACCCTCCTCGAAACCGAACGCCTTGGTCGTAAAATTTCCGAACTGCTTCAACAGGTCGGCAACCCGGAGATTGCGCCGAAGCTGGCCGCTGATTATGCCGCTGCGTGTCATGCCGCGAATCTTCGACTGCAACAATGCGAGGCAATGATTAAAGCGGGCGACCGACCGCAAGCGATTCAACTCGCCGAAACTGCTCCCAATCTTCTCGACTTGGTAACGGTGCTGGAATTTCGTGGTGCAGATGAATGGCGCAGTTATTGCCAGCAGAACGCGCTACCCATCGCGGATAGAATTGATGCGCGCTCTGTCCAAAATCTGAATCAGTGTTATGCACAAGGCATCACAACCGATCATCCGCTTTACGCGGCTTACCGCAGTGCGGTATTGAGTCGGAACGACGAAGAAGCACTCAAAACACTCCAAAGCATCACCCGATTAAATCCTGCGGACACTAACGCGGCCTCTGAATTGGCGCGGCTCGACGCAAAAGTGTTGGCAGCAAGATTGCAGCATCTCGGCAATTCGTTGGAAGGGTCGGAACCTGCACTCTTGGTTGCAGAAATTGAAACCATCGAAGCATTTGGATTCAAAAATAAACCGGACGGCGAAGTTTGGCGTAAAGCTCAAGCGGTTCGTTGCGAATGTTTGTTGGAGGAAACGACCAAACTCAAAAATGAATTCCGTTGGCTGGATGCCCTGGCAAAAATTGATTTCATCCAACGTTTGCAGAAAGAGTTTCAATTGCAGTTACCTGCTCCTGCTGTGACAAAACTTGATGCGCTTAAAACTTGGGCGCGAAGCGAACAGGAGAAGGACAGGCAGGAGCGCGAATTTCAATCCTTGCTGGGCAAACTGGATTATCAAATTCAAAAAAGCGAAGAAAAGGATACATCGGCACGATACGTTAAGCTCCCGGAACTGCGCGATGATTACGAAGCGATGCACAAAATCTGGCGTTCGCTGACAGATTTCACGCGGCCAATTCCAGAGGATGCTGCCGCTAGTTTTCGCAAGCGCTCCACTTTGCTTGAAACCGAAATCTCCCGACGAACGGCGATTCAACGGCGCATTATTTTTGCCAGCAGCGCAGTAATTCTCATCGTTGGCGGAGTCGTTGCGTGGTTTGTGGTCGGGCAGATGAAGGCCAGAAATTTCTCCAAGCAACTTCAAGCCGCCGTAGATCAAAGGCAAGCCCACGCGGCGGACAAGTTGTTAGAACAGGCAAGAACCGGAAAAGTCAATAATGCCACTCTGGTTGCTACCGCTGAAACGTTTGCGGCTAAGGAACACGCATTGCTGGCGAATTTTGAAACAGCGTTCGGTAAATTGCCGAAGCAACTCACTGGCGAACCGGACGCATCACGTCTGGCGATCATCGCCGACCAGCTTGCCTTGGCGAATATTTCTTTGAATGCGCTTGCGCCAGACCTGAAAGCGCAAAATGAACCACGCCTCCAGTCATTTGAAAAGCAATGGCAAAACTTCCTGTCCGAGAGCGGCGCAGCCATTAACGAACTTTTTGGCCAGTGGGTCGCGTCCGCTGAAGGCAAATGCGGCGACCTTGATTACCGCGCGCCGCTGGAAAAAACCAAGGAACAAATCACCACACTTGCCAGCCTCGTGCAGAAAATCAATGATACCGAGGCCACCTTTGCCAAGCAGTTAAATCTTCGCAGCGATCTTTTGCAGCGTGCGGAGGCGGTTCGCGCCAAGTTTGCTGCCTATGGCGGTGAACTCAAAAAACTGGATGGCGGCATTGCCGCGATCCGAACGGCACGGACGATTAAAGAGTTTTCCGAAGGCATCAACTTGATTACTTCTTCGGAGTTCTCCGCTTCGCCCGAGGCCGTTGCTGCTTCGCGGGTTCAATCCTTGAACGCGAATGAAGAAAACACACTTCGGATTCTGTTAGGCGCACAAAACGCCAGCACTTGGGCTTTCATTGGAAAAGGACGTTCGACGCGTTTTATACCCGAGGCGGTAATGCCCGCCGAGCAGCAAATTTTCCAACAATTTAATACGGACCCGGCAGTCAGTTCGCTTCATCAACGCTACCGCCTTTCGCTCGATGCTGATGGAAAGAATGTGGCCGAATGGGTTACGGTAGGATCGTTTGACACTTCTGCAGGTTGGAAGAAAATCACGGCTTGGACAGACTCTCCAACCGCGGCTACGGCCACTTTTGAGGAGCGCGAGTATGGATACTTCAACGGCCAATTCAAACTTTCTCCAACCCAGCCTTTATTTCGTGTTGAACAACTCGACCATCCAGATGAAACGGCTGCGTTTAATTCTGTCGGCTTGGATAAAGTCATGGCGAGCACCGATGCTTACGGAAAACCGTTGTTGGAAGTGTTAGATTCCCTTAAAGACTCAACCGAAGGTTCCCCGCTTTTCCGTGCATATTTGTTTTTGCGGCTGATGGATTTGATGAAATTGCAGCCCGACGCTTGGGGACTAACATTTTGTCCGGCAGCGAGGACGCTTGAGGCACAAATCAGAAGCATCGTTGGCGAACAGTTCAATAGCGGCGATTGGTTTGTGCCTGCCAAGGTCATCGGCGACTCGCAAAAATTGGAACAGTTTTTTGCATCTGTGAAATCAGTCTCTTACAGCAAACAAGCTGCCGGATTACTTGCTCTGGCAAGGGCAGCTTCAAAGGGTGGACTGCAATATGTTGGCTATGTCGGATTGGATGGGAAGCCCAACTTCGTCGAGAATTCCGTCTCGAATGATCTATGGGGATACAGCGCCAATGGCAAATATGTCGTGCTGTTAGCAGCGACAACAGATCCCGATAAGTCACTTCGGGAACCAGCGATGGTGCTTTCACCAATCTTTTCGGTCGCAAATTCCCGGAAAGAATATTTGGCTGAAGCCGGAGTAGTATCCGATGATCCATCTTTTCAAGGTGTGTTGCCGCCGCTGTTTCGAGAAACAAAACAATCAAAACCATGAGCAGTTTTACCGAATCCGCAAAAGCGAACTCCGCAAATGGTGCTAACGCAACATTTCACCTGCGTTGGCGAGGCAAAAAAGAAGGACCTTACACGGCTAACGTCATTGATACCAAACTTCAGGCAAACGAGATTGGCCTTCTGCATGAATTATTACATAACGGGCAATGGATAACGGTGCGTGATTTCATCGCATCAGGAGAGGCAATTCTCCGGGCGGAGCGACAGGCAAAAGAAGACCGAGAGCGTCAGCTACGCGAGCAGGATGAGAGGCGACAGCGTGAAGCATCCGACAAGGCCAGCCAGCCTCCCATATACCATCCCAGCCCCAACCTGAACGCCACCGCTACCGCAACACATTCGTTCAATTCGCCTCTGGTTAGGAATGCGGTGGTAGTCCTTATAGCATTAGTCTGCATTTGCCTAGTATTGTGGGCTGTAGTCACCTTGATTCCTCAATTCAGAAACATCCGGCAACAGGCGAATTCCGAAACCGAAGGCACAAAGACAACTGTGGTTCAGACTGCGAATCCCAGGGCGGGCGGATCAGATGCCGCCAAAAACGCCGTGCTCGCTAGAATCAATAGCCTCGAAGCTGATTACAGAAATTATAGCAGTGAGCTGATTGCCAAGCAGAGCGAACAGGCAGCTTACAACACTGAAATTCAAGACTACGTGATGGATCATAAGCTGGCGTGTCTGGCCTTGGGGATTGGGACTACTGGAGCCGGAGTCTTGGTTGCCTCTAACAAAAAGAACAGTGATAGCGAGAATGTTGGTGCGTTGATTGCAATTGCCCTTGGAGGGAGTTGGGCGATCTCTAACCCTGACGAAGCGAAGGAAGTGGGTAATGTTCTTATGGCAGCAGCGGTTAAGCAGCAAGATTTTCAAAAGCAAGTTGCCACCCTCCAACAGCGTAAAGATTCAATCGCAAATGAACTCAAATTAGAACGCGCCAAACTTAACTAGCAATTCATGTAGCTCGCGTGAAAGCAAAATCTATCAGCCCTCAAAATAATAATCCGTTCGCATAAAAACATCATGGCACAATTTCCCACCACTCCACCGGCCGCTGATAGTGAAGCGGACAACCAGGCTTTGCTCGCGTGGTCCCAAGGCGACATCGAAAACCGCTTTGGATTCAAAGGGGGTCGCTACACCAGCGTCAACCATGCCTTCGCTTTTCTCATCGGTGCGTTGCTGACTGGAATTCTTTATGCCCTGATGCTATTCGTTTTCGTTCATCTGCCGGTGGTGTCAAGTATTGCGACCATTTATATGCGTCCTAGCAATCAGTTCGCCGTGATCCCTGCCACGCTCTTTTTCTTTGGCGGACTTGCCGTTCTTTTTTTGAAGGGAAAGAAAATCAAGTTTCAAGAGCGCGCCCTGAAATTATCCGCCGTGCCTGCCGAGCCTGAATTTATCTTGACCGAAATAACCGCCGCCACCGTTCTCGCTCGCATCCACTCCATGGTTGACCACCCTCGCCATTTTGTTCTGCTCAACCGCATTGACCGCGCCTTATCGAACTTCAAAAATATCGGCCAAGTCAACGACGTTTCCGCGATTCTACGCGCACAAGCAGAGAATGACGAAGATCAAGTTGCTTCGAGTTATACGGTCGTTAACGGCTTGGTCTGGGCAATTCCGGTGCTGGGATTCATCGGCACGGTGTTGGGATTGAGCTTGGCTATCGGGAGGTTCACCCAAACCTTGCAAGCGGCTGGCGATTTAACTTTGATTCGCGCCTCACTCCAAGGTGTTACCGGCGGACTTGCCACGGCTTTTGAGTCAACTTTGGTCGCCCTTGTTTTTACTCTAATTTTGCAGTTGGTGAT
>JANYFN010000024.1 GCA_025362675.1 Limisphaerales bacterium
GCTGCGGCACCGGATTTTCCACGAACGTTGGCCAGCAACTCGCCACGTCGCATCTCGGCTTCGGAGCCGCCGAGGCCGAATGGGGTCGCCTGCTTTACGACAACGGATTTGTTCTCGGCAGCCTGCTCATCGCCTATCGCATCGCGCTCGCCGGAACCATTTTGTTCGCAGCGATTCGCGCGTGGCAACGGCGCTCGCCCGTGGCGCTGATGTTTGCAGCGGCGTGCTTTCTCACGGTGCTCAACGGCCAATGGGGACAAACCACCACGCTCGGCGCGGCGGCGATTGGCGGCGGACTGGCGCTGGCCGCCGCAAAACCTGAGCCAAAAAAGAAGAAGAAAATCGCAGCACCAAAACCGCTTGCAGCCTGAACACTTCATCTTGATCGGCAACTATCCGCCCGACCGTCAGGAAAGCATGATCCGCTTTGCCAACCTGCTCGCGAATGGCTTGAAAGCGCGCGGCTTCGTGGTGGAAATCATCGCGCCCCAACCGATAGTGTTAAGAAAAAATTCCAGTCCCAACCACGGCCTCGGTAAATGGCTGGGTTATGTGGACAAATGGATTTTGTTTCCGTTCACGCTCCGTCGCCTCGTGCGGGAAAAGCGGCGCGAGTTTGGCAACCAAGTTTTTTTTCACGTCTGCGATCACTCCAACGCGCCGTATCTCGCGCATCTGCCCGCCGACCGCACCGCCATCACCTGTCACGATGTGCTTGCGATTCGCGGCGCGCTCGGTTTTCCCGACAGCTATTGTCCGGCCTCACGCGCCGGAGTTTTTCTTCAAAAGTGGATCCTTAAAAATTTACGCCGCGCAAAAAAAATCGCCTGTGTTTCGAAACTCACGTTACGCCAGCTAATCGAAACCGCCGGTGAGAAAAATCCGCCAGTCGGCTGGACAGTTGTGCCGAACGCATTGAACGCTGATTTTAAAAAGATTGAAACGGGCGCCGCGCAGGAAATGTTGCAACGCGCCGGAATCAAAATTCCCCGGCCATTTTTGCTGCACATCGGTTCCAATCTACCGCGTAAAAACCGCCGGATGCTGCTGCAAATGGTCGCGCAATCCAATCTGCCGTCGCCCGGCCACATTTGTTTCGCGGGTGAACCGGCGGACGAGGCGCTGCTCGCCGAGGCGCGAGAATTGAAAGTTTTGGAGCGCGTTCATTCGGTCGGACAACCCAACCACGAAGTTTTATGTGCGCTTTACAGCCTCGCCTACGCCTTCGTTTTCCCGTCGTTGTCCGAAGGGTTTGGCTGGCCGCTCATTGAGGCGCAGGCATGTGGCACACCCGTAATTGCAAGTAATTTTGAGCCGTTGCCGGAAGTCAGCGGTGGCGCGGCGCTTCATGCCGATCCGCGTGATGCGAAGGCCTTCGCCGTTGCCTTGTTGAAATTAAACGAGGTCGCGTTACGTGAATCTTTGATTGCTCAAGGATTGCAAAACGCCGCCCGTTTTGGTCAGACCACAATGATAGACAAATATCTGGCGCTGCATCATGTTCACACTCGAGTTTATGAAAACTAGCAAGGCATGGCCGCGGAGATGGAGGCTTTGGCTTTTTTTGCTTTGGTTAAGCTGTGCCTGCAACATTGTCTGGGCAACAACTACGACTTTTACCTTCACGTTAGATGAACCGTGTAAAACCAGTGCCGGAGTTTTTAAACCGGATGGCACGCTGATCCGCACGCTTTGGAGCAAAGTGCGCTTTCAAGCCGGAACCAACTCTGCGGTTTGGGATGGACTGGATGACGAAACCAACGCAGCACCTGAAGGCATTTACGAAATTCGACTGCTCCAGCATAACACCGAATACGTCTGGGATGGAGCCATCGGCAATACTTCCGCAGAGTTATCTGGTCCAACCGTGCATCATGGTTTCTGGCCGATCCGTGACATCGCGATTTCGGGAACTAATGCCTTCTATGTGTCGGGTTATAATGAAGGCGGTTATGATTTTCGCAGCTTCGTAACCACGGAACCGCAAAGAGTCAAAGCTTCTTGGTTCTGGGTTTTCAACGAGGACACGAATAAAAGTGCTTATTCAATTCCCGGCACCGTATATGATCTGAATTGGCTTTGGACCGTCTCTGATAGTAACCGGGTCTATTTCGCTTGTTCAGCCACCACCGATCCCTACGATTTGCGCTTTACTACAAACAGAAACAATCGCGCCGGCTGCATTGTTTCCTGCGACGTTTCGGATAACGGTCAAGCGGACTTCACGAATGGGATTAAAATTAATCTCCAATTCGTCAATACCTACCTCACAACCAACTTCACAACCAATGTTATAGGTAACGTTACAAATATAGACGCAAACACAGTCACAAACCCTTATTACGTTAGATTAAAAAGAGGCATTTACGCCGGCACCCAACCCGGATTGTCTGGCTTGGGCGTGCAGCAAAACGGCAATCTGCTGGCCGCTTCAGTGGCACCCGATAACCGCGTCTATCTCAAGGATAAAATTACTGGCGCTGAGTTGAACGATTTTTTTGTGAGCGTTCCGAAGGGATTGAGTTTTTCCAGCGATGGCAGCCTCTGGGTGATTTCCAGCAATTTGCATAGCGTCATTTGCTACACCAATTTATCAATTAGTCCCGCAGTGGCCGTGACTATTTCCAATCTCGTCAAGCCTTTGGCGGTAGCCGTAAATCCAAATAATCCGAACCTAATTCTGGTTGCCGACGGCGGTAGCAGCCAGCAAGTGAAAGCCTTTGACAGCACAGGCAATTCAGTTTGGACTTACGGCGAGGCTGGTGGTTATCAAACCAACGGTGTCGCGGTCACGCCGAACAAATTTTGGTTCTTCGACGGTGAGAACGAGGGAACCTTCCTGAGTTTTGCACCTGATGGATCATTCTGGGTCGGTGATGGAGCAAACCATCGATGCCTGCATTACTCCGCTGCGCGCAACTTCCTAGAGCAAATCATGTGTCAGCCTCATACGCGTGTCGCCTGCGTGGATCAGAATAATCCATCACGAGTTTTCAATGAATTTTTAGAGTTCAATGTGGATTACTCAAAACCGCTGCCACAAGCGTGGACGCTGGTGAATAATTGGAAGGCGAATTTAGGAAGTAATTACTTCTCATATTATCAAGGCCTATATGAAATGACTACTTTCACCAATGGCCGGACTTATGGATTAATTGATAACATCAGTTCAGGACACGCCGTCAAAGAATTGGTAGAACTAGGAACCGACTATTTACGCTTTACCGGAGTTGACCCAATGGCAACCAATCAAGCGCGCTGGATTTCGTTTGGTGCCGATGGCTCTGCGCGCGCCACAGTGATTCAAGAAGCCAAATGGTATGAATCATCCTTGGCCGGCTTCGATACGAGCAATAATCCGATTTGGAATACCGAAGTTCTGATTGCCTCGGCCCCTGAAGGCAGTCGCGATCCAGTGCCCCGCTTTGGAGGCTTGGGAAATATCCGCTTAATTATCAACACAAATGATATCTTAATTTCGTTTGATCAGTCACAAAGCAATGGTTGGCATTTGGGTGGAATAAAATTGGGCAGCACCAACTGGCTTTAGAAAACCAGTCGGACAGCTAACTTAGACGGCCTTGGAAGTTATGAAGTTGGGAATGGACTTCAATACGCTGGTAACATAGCGCAGGCGGTGGATCGAAATGTGATTTACGGCTACCACGGCGAGAATTACCAAAGTCAGGGCCAAGCGGCCCAAACCATGCACTTCTACGACGACGGTCTGTTTGTGGGCCAGTTTGGTGAGGCCACCATTGAACACCATCCATATGAGGGCGCATTGCCTGGCTCGGCTGGAAATGGCGGGGCCCCGAGCTTAACCAAGACAGCGAGCGGGGACTATTCGATGTGGGTGAATGATGGTGCCGATCACGGTCCGCAACGCTGGCATTTTGTGAATGCAAGAAACATTCGTGAGCAGTCCGGCAGTGGAAGCCTAGGCAGCACGATTACTTTGACCAACCCGCCGTTGACTTTTCCCGTAGGCTTATCCGGCAAAAACGGTAATCAATCAGGCGAATTGTCCTGGCAGCCAGTTCCCGGTGCGACTTCCTACAACATCCGCTACTCGCTGCTGAATGGCGGGCCTTTCAATACGCTTGCCGGGAATACCACAAACACGCATTTCGTCGCGGGCGGATTAAGCAACGGTCAAACCTACTACTTTGCAGTCACGGTAAATCGAGACGGCAATGAGGGAATTCCCTCCGAACAAATTGCGATAAATCCCTTTGATACCAACTTGAAAGTGATTTGCGCGGGCTCAATGAGTGATGGCAGCCAGCTTATACGAAGTGCGCTAGTTCGATCAAATGCGCCTGCATCAGGACAGCCAAGTTTGATCGGCATCAGCCACATTGGATTGCTTAACCTGAGGGAATTAGATTATTGCGGGTTCGGAACTCTTCAGAACGAATTCGTCGGCACGAAAGGGTATGAGATTTACGATTGGAGTTACGGATTCCATTACGAAAGCTTAACCACTAATTTTTCTATTTCATCTGCTGATGGCTGGCACGATGACCATGCTCGCTCTCTGAGACTTATATTCACGGTGGATAATTTCATTACAGACACCAATGTTGCTGGCTGGGGTATTG
>JANYFN010000030.1 GCA_025362675.1 Limisphaerales bacterium
CGCTCCCATATTCAGAGCGTCGGCGGAACAGCGAGCAGCAAACTGTGGGACAATTTTAGGAGCGCAAAAAAAGGCGAAGAGGCCAACACACAAACAAAAATTCTGCCCCCGGCAGGGCCTTCCCTCTCACTTCAAAAAAACTAGGCAAGAAAAAACTGCTAAAATTATCTAACCTCCCAAAGGCAGAAAAACGCAATGATACCAAACGAAACTAACCAAACATTGTGAGGCATTAATTATTTACTATATCCTTTAGTGCTTGTTTGATATTCCATTGATTTACTCGTCCTAGGTTATGCCGAACCTGATCCAGTTGGTGCGAGCTTGTTGTAGTGACCAATAATTCGGCGCACGAGGGCGCGGGGTAAAAATCTTGGCGCAATCGCTGCTAGTTTATTGGCCGAGCCGGGCACACTGAGAAATTTCCCTGCACAAAAATCCTCGTGACCAATCTCCGCCACGGCTTCCGCCGACATTTTGTTAACTGAAGTCCGGCGCGTGCGGAACATCCGCGCCGTCTGCGAAAAATTAGTGTCCGTCGGCCCCGGGCATAGATTTGTCAGCTTGATATTCTTGCCGCGCAATTCGTGATGCAACGCCTCGCTGAATGATTGCACGAACGCTTTGCTCGCGTAATACACCGCCATATTGGGTCCCGGCACAAAGCCGGCAACCGATCCAACGTTTAGGATTCCACCGCGTTTCCGCGCCAACATTCCCGGCAGAAAAAGTCCGGTCAATTCCACAAGTGCCGAGATATTCACGGTCACGATTTCTAACTGCCGTTTCAGCGGCAACTCAGCAAATGCGCCGTGCAAGCCAAAGCCGGCGTTGTTCACTAAGATATCCGCCGTCAGTCCCCTACCCTTGACGTCCGCAAAGATTTTTGCTGCTGAATTTGACTGGGTTAAATCCGCAGTGATGACCGTCGCTTTAATGGAAAATTCCTGTTGTAGTTCGTCCGCCAGTTTCTCCAGCGCTTGTGTGGTGCGCGCCACCAGAATTAAATTCGCGCCGTCGTCGGCAAAACATTTCGCCAGCTCCAGTCCGATGCCGGAAGAGGCACCGGTGATCAGGACGGTTTCAGAATGTTCACCGGTCATTTTATTTGATCAGTTCAACGTCGAGCCGATGCCGAAACGCCAGGTGATTGGCCAGTAAACAAAGGCTGCTTTGCCGATGACATTTTTTGCAGGCAGCGTCCCCCACACCCGCGAATCCGAACTGTTACAGGTGTTATCACCAAAGACCATATAAGCATCCGGCCCGTTCGTGAAGATCGTCGTCTCATCGGGAAACAAATAGGAAAGGTTGCGACCGGCCGGGATGCCATATTGCTCGGACACATCGGCGTTCAGATGGCCGGAATACTGGCTCTCCGCCGGCGGGGTGTTGGGATTGAAGCCATATACGTTTGCAAAATGCGGCGTGCTGGCATCCAGCCGTTGACCATTGATCCGCATGTGCCGATCGTTACCGATAGAGACGCGCTCGTTTGGCAATACCGTCAGGCGCTTGATATAAAATTGATCCTGATCGCGGATGGCCGTCCCGGCGGTGGCGAAGACAATTGTCTCGCCACGCTCCGGCTTGCGAAAGTTGTAAGTCAACCGGTCAACGAACAAATGATCGCCGGCGCTGCAACGCATTTTGACAATCTCATCGCCCTTATGAAAATACTGGCCGTTGCCAAATTCAGAATGCACGCGTAGCCCGGCTCGATATGGCAACGGCACGTCGCCATAATCCGGTGGAAACCAAATGGTGTGCGGCACCCCGCCAATGATGAGCGTTTGCTTCAAGTCAATAATCTTCACGCCAACCGGAGAATTGACCGCCTCGAGTTCCCCATCATTTTGCGCAACGAGGCGGATGTATGAAGTTCCGGCGAACCAATCCTTGATGCGTGCCCAGCCGGTCGGAATTTGTATCGCATCGCGCTGGTTAGCTTGTGCGTCTATCAGCGCCTGAATTTTGGCACGTTCCAGACGTCCGTCAATCGTCGCAAAATTAGGCGTGCTCGTCACCCCGAACAACGTCGGCTGCATCGACCCCGTAGGAATCTTAAATGGCTGCAAAAAAAACGTCCGGATCGCCATCGCCACTGCCAACGCAACTAATAAGACCTCCACATTCTCGCGCCACGCCGCATGCGGATACGGACGCAGATTTTTCTCCGCGGCGAATTGCAATTCCTCCGCCTTAATATTGATGCGGCCCTTGTGTCCTTCCGCGATTGCCGCGCGCAATTCCCGTAACTTCAGCTCCACCGCCCCGATGTTTGGCAGCGGCAAAATATCACTCTGCGTCGCCAGCAAACGGCGATAATGTTTATGCACGGTGTAGGCCTCACGAACAGATTTGGATAGGAACCAGCGTAAAATCATAATGAATTATGGAACTTCGACATGGAATTACGGAAATCGCACAAAATTAGTCGCAGCAAAATACCTGCAAACCGTGTGAAAGGAAGCTTATTTCCCGGCCCCGAAGTTCTTTTCGGCAGCCAAATTCTTTTTGTTTGACCCGTCAAAAACACTAATCTAACCTTATTTACAGATACGTGTGTCTGGGGCAGTTTCTAAAAAAAATCAATAATCTCCCTAGGTTCATCCCCTACCCAATTTGGAAAAAATCACAAAATTTCAGAACTAACTAAAACCAACCAAACCCATGAAAATACTACAAGTTTCAATTCTCTTGGCATCCTTTGCTTTCACCAGCATCACTTCACCCACCGTCGCCATTGCCGCTGCCTTTCAGAACGGCAGCTTTGAAAATGGTCTCACCGGTTGGACGATTGTCACCAACAGCGGTGGGGAACGCGTTAGCTCAATTGAAGGTGCTACGCAGGGTCAGTCGGCGTTTAATTTTAATGCCTTCCAAGCGGTTGGCAACGGTGTGCTGGCACAATCGTTTAATACCGCCATTGGCCAGACCTACCTATTAAATTTTGACTTTGGTAATTTTGGATTAACCTCGGGCTACAAGTCTATGGTCCAAGCCGAAGTTCGCGATGGTGCTTCGGCCACGGGGGGCACCGAACTCATCGGCTTTAATACTGCTTTCGCCATCGTCGGAAATAACACTGGCTTTTCGGAAGCTCAAAATGGAGCCGTCGTAACCGCCACCGATCTAAATGCTCCCGCGAACAATTCGGCCTTTTTCACCGCCGTGCCGGCCAGTCCAGAATTCAGCACGGTGAGCTTTATGTTTACTGCTTTAAGCACTACTAGCACGCTGGTCTTTTCGGATCTGACCGGCACCACCGGTCAGTTTTCTGACGGAGTGCTCGACAACGTGCGCCTGACTACCGTTGTTCCGGAACCTTCAACGCTCGCTTTGGGTGCCGTTGGCTTGGTCGGTCTAATTTACCGGCGCGCTCGTTTCACCAAAAATTCTTAATTCAACTCTGTCAGTTTACTACGGACATAACCCGGCTTACGAGCCGGGTTATTTTTTTAGGTGCTGTCAAATAGATTTGTTTTTGAGGGTAGATGCGGGGGCATTTTTTGGGCGTAGAAATAGGCTTGCCAAAAATCGCGGAGCAGATAAGGATGTTGCGTCTGTCAGATAACTTGACCTTTCGGACCATGGTGAATCTTCAAGTGAACTCGGTTCAATGATGATTTGAAACCCGGTAGTCGGGAACAGTCGAAGCGGTGAGTATTCAACAGCCAATCATCAAATGAGCACGAAACTGTTTGTCGGAAATCTTTCCTTCAACACCACAGAAAACGACCTCCAGTCGGCGTTTGCCGCGCATGGACAGGTCATGGAAGCAAACCTTATGATGGATCGGATGACGGGCCGTTCACGCGGTTTCGCGTTTGTCTCCTTCTCCACGCCGGAAGAAGCCCAACGGGCCATCGAAGCGATGCACGGCGCGCAGCTTGACGGCCGCGCGTTGACGGTCAACATCGCCCGTCCGAAAGAAGAACGTGCTCCCAGTGGCGGCGGCGGCGGCAGTCGTGATCGCGGCCCGCGCCGTGACTTTGGCGGTGGCGGCAGCGGCGGCGGCAGTGGTGGCGGCCGTGGTGGTTACGGTGGTGGCGGCGGCGGCGGCAGCCGTGAACGTTACTAATCATTAATTTCATACCGGGGCGGCGTCATCACAGGCGTCGCCCCGGCCATTTTAAGGTTAGAAATGGAAGAGCACATCGAAGTAGAAGGACGAATTGTGACCGTTCTGGCGGGAACCATGTTCCGTGTCGAATTGGACAATAAGCATCCGGTGTTAGCAACGATTTCCGGCAAGATGCGCAAACGTTTTGTGCGACTCACCGCAGGCGACCGAGTAAAGATGGAGATGTCACCCTACGATCTGAACAAAGCGCGCATTGTTTGGCGGATCGGGTGACATACATTTCAGAAATTTCAGAATTTCAAAGTTCAAAGTTCAATGTGGATATTCATTAGTTTGGATTTTGGTCTTTAGGCTTTAGACTTCAACATGATTTCCGCCATCATCGTCGCTGCCGGCAAAGGCACGCGCATGGGTCCGAACGTAGACAAACTCTGGTTGGAGGTCGCGGGGCGGCCAGTCATCGCTCATACTTGGCAGAGATTCAACGACGCTCGGGAAATTGACGAAATCATTTTGGTGGTGCGCGACGGAATGCAGCCACATTTCGCGGAGATGGCTTTAAAATTTTATTTTCAGAAAAAATTCCAACTCGTGATCGGAGGGGCCGAACGTCAGGATTCAGTCTGGAACGGGCTTGCGGCGGTCTCGTCAAAAACAGAAATCGTGGCAATTCAAGACGCCGCCCGACCTTGCACCACGGCCGAACTAATTGCCGCAACGATTCACGCCGCGCGCGAAACTGGCGCCGCTGTGGCCGCACAACCTGTGACTGACACACTGAAGGAGACGGCAGATGGAAAAATAATTTCTCGCACGGTCGATCGCTCAAAATTATGGGCAGTGCAGACGCCGCAGACATTTCGGATTGAAGTCATACGATCCGCCATGGCTGCCGCTCGTAAGGATCACCTCAATTTTACTGATGATACTGCGGCTTGTGAGCTAATCGGCCAATCGGTGCAACTCGTGAGGAGCCTCACTCCGAATCCCAAAGTCACCGTGCCCGCCGACCTGCCCTTCATCGCTTCGCTGCTTAACTAACCGAGTAAACTGCGTTTGCGTGCCAAGTGCGTTTGAGCGTGGCAAATTGAAATATTTAAAGTTGATTTCCCAGCTTGACGCTGACGCGACGAGTTTTATATTCGCATCACCGAATAAATCAGGAGTTGTGATCATGACAAAATCTAAGTCGCCATCCAGGTTACCGTCAGCTAAGAACTTAACCCAGCTTCCCACCGAGGAGCCAACCTCCGCCACGATTCAGCCAGAGCTTTCTGAAAAAATTAAAGATCTGGTTCGGCTGGCAAAGGAACAGGGCCAGTTAACTTTTGATGATGTCAGCGAACTTTTGACGGAAAAAATTTCCACGCCCGCCAACCTCGATTTTGTTTTTTCAAAATTGCGCGAACTTGAAATCGAAGTCGTCGAGTCGGCCGAGATGGATCGGGTCAAGCCGGTGGATGCCGAAGAGTCGGAGGAGGAGGAGCGCACCGGAAGTATGGATGACCCGGTGCGGACTTATCTACGGCAGATGGGTGCCGTTCCGTTGCTGACCCGCGAACAAGAAGTGGAAATATGCAAACGAACTGAGGATGCTGAAACCGATGTCCGCAATATTATTTATCATCTTGGTTTTTCAGCCAAAGAACATATTGCGCTTGCCGAAAAACTTCTGGCCGACCCACCGCGCGAGCGGTTCGATCGCGTGATTCTCGATAAAAAGGTAGATAACCGGGAAGATTATCTGCACGCGCTCCGCCGGTTGGTTAGTCGCACTCGGGAGCTAGACGCTGAGGTGGATCAACATTTTAATATCTGGCGCGATGCCCACGGCGCAAAACGTGATCGCGAGCGTAAAGAATTGGATCTACTCGAAAAAAAATTGCAGGCGACTTTCCCCAAGTTTTTTTTCAAACAAAAAGTCATCGAAGAGATGATCCCCGTCGCCCATAATATCCACGACCGATTTCAATATAGTCTTAGCGCCTTGCAAGAAGCCCGGGCCCAGCGAGAATCCACCGCGCAAAAGCATCTCGTGCAGGCGGAAGAACAGACCCTGCGTGCCTTGGAGGAATTTGTGCGCATGCCGCACACAGATTTTTTGATGTTGTTCACCCAACTGGCGGATGCTGCCGCCCGTGCGCTTCAGGCCAAGACGGAAATGGTCGAGGCTAACTTGCGACTCGTCATCTCGATCGCTAAAAAATATACCAACCGCGGCATGTCCTTCCTCGACTTGATTCAGGAAGGCAACATGGGCCTCATGAAAGCGGTGGAGAAATTCGAGTATCGGCGCGGCTACAAGTTTTCCACCTATTCAACTTGGTGGATCCGCCAGTCGGTCACCCGTGCCATTGCCGATCAAGCACGCACCATACGCATTCCCGTGCATATGATTGATATCATTAATAAGCTCATGCGGGCTCAGAAGAAATTGTTTCAGGAATTGGGTCGCGAAGCCGCCCCCGAAGAAATTGCTGATGAAATGCAGATGCCGGTTTCACGCATCCGCGGGGTTCTAAAGATGGCCCAACAACCGATCTCGCTGCAATCGCCCGTCGGCGACAGTGATGACGCTAGTTTCGGTGACTTCATCGAAGACAAAGCGGCGGACAGTCCGTTGGATATGACCAGTTTTCATCTCTTGAAAAACAAATTGGGCGACGTCCTTTGCAGCCTCACCGAACGCGAACGACAAGTGCTCGAATTGCGTTTCGGCATCCGGGACGGCAATGCCCGCACCCTCGAAGAGGTTGGCCAGCAATTTCGCGTGACCCGCGAACGCATCCGCCAAATTGAGGCCAAAGCTCTCCGCAAAATGCGTCACCCTACCCGCCTGAAACAACTCAACGGCTTCCTCGAATTTGCGAATTTGAATTTAAGCTGACGCTCCATCATCCGATATAATCGGAGGTGAACAGCTTAGTCATAGTTAATAACGGTTTAGCGCTGGCCAGCGTAAAAGATAAAATTAAGGACCGGTGTCTCGATTTCTTTTTGGTGACCACGTTCGCTGTCAACCTATGTTGGGTTGCTCCCAGAGCCAATGCCCAGTCTCCCAGCACCATTGCCGGGACCACTTTTGGCGTAGCCATCGCCGACGGGACTTACCCCTTCAACAACACTGGCTACTATTTTGTAATCGCAAATAATTCTGGAACCAATCTCCAGCTAGCCAACGTTTATGGTTTCGCCGATAGCGGCAGCACCTACAACTACACCAGTAACGGTGCAAACGGGCAGATCCACGCGAATAGTGTGGCCTTCGCTGAGATAGTTGATGACCTCCAGTTTGCCGATAACTATTTTGGAAACTTCACGTTAACTAGCGTCGCTTTCGGAGGCCAACAACATGGAGATTTCATCTGGTTTAATGGATCCGCCCCCACTTCCATTTCTGGAAAAGTTTTAGCCTGCAACATAAATGACGGTGTCGCCCCATTTGCTGCCACTGGTTCGGCGCTCCTAAATATTTCAACGACAGGAAATACTTACACCATCATTAAAGAAGGATCAACGAATGTGGATAGTTATGGCACCTATTCATACTCAAGAGTTAACTCATCCACCGGAAAACTCGCAATGAACGATTCCAAAGCTGGAGTAATAAATGCAGTTTTAGCTTTTGCCGACTCTTGGATAGGAAGTTTTGGCCTGCGCAACAATTCAGCGGATAGCTTTCAGGTGGGTGATTTTCAGATCATGGATACTTCAATTCCCACCCTAGAAATTTCCAGCCCAAAAAGTGGACGCACATTAAGCAACGAAGTTGCTACGATCAGCGGTCGCGCCACGGATAACGCCTCGGTTTTATCTGTT
Source organism: Limisphaerales bacterium (assembly GCA_025362675.1). Lineage (GTDB taxonomy): Bacteria > Verrucomicrobiota > Verrucomicrobiia > Limisphaerales > UBA11358 > UBA11358. The sequence goes on from JANYFN010000030.1 coordinate 7,907, forward strand.
CTATATTCAATTAACGATTCAGAATGGTTAACTTCGGACTCAACAAATAATTATCAAAATTGGTCTGCAAATATTGTATTAACTCCCGGCCCAAACAAACTTTCAGCCTATGCCGTGGATACCAGCGGAAATATTTCGACGACGAATACCGCCACATATTTTTATGTCGTAAGCGCCCCCATGAGTGTATCTATCAACGGTCGCGGGAATATTGCTCCAGCCTACAACAATGCGCTATTACAAATCGGTGCGAACTACACAATGACTGCTATCCCGGCTCCAGGTTTTAATTTCGCAGGTTGGTCGGACGGGACTAACATTATATCTACCCGTCCCGCGCTTAGTTTTAGTATGGCAGCGGGCCTTTCGCTTTATGCAAACTTTAACGACGTGGCTAGACCGACGGTTTCGATAACTTCACCGATCGCGGGTCAGCGACTGAGTAATGACGTATTCATAGTAACTGGCCGGAGCAAAGACAACGACCGCGTCGCTCAAGTTTATTACTCACTAAACGATTCCGACTGGGCGTCAGTCAGTGCTGTGAACGACTGGACAACGTGGACGATGAGCACCGCAGTCCGCCCCGGGATAAACCGGTTTAAAACTTTCGCGGTTGATGCTACAGGAAATGTGTCGGCAACAAATTCAGTCGATTTCACATATGTTTTAAGCGCTCCGATTGCCATTCACGCCAATGGTGGCGGAAGGTTTACGCCTTTCATAAATGGAGCGCGCTTAGCCATCGGTCAGCGTTACGCTCTAACCGCAATTGCTTCCAACGGCTGCGTATTTAATTTTTGGAAAAATAGCAATGGCGACATCCTAACAAATAAACCAACGGTCTCGTTCGTGATGGATTCAAACCTCGATTTGACAGCCGACTTTTCGGATATTTTAAAACCCTCAATAAACATCTCCAAAAAAACAGGCGACATAATTTTCAGCACCGACAGTGCGACAATCAGCGGCCGGGCTTCCGATAATCTCCGGGTGGCTGACGTCTTCTTTAAATTGAACGATGGATCATGGACTGAAGCGACATCCCTCAATGCTTGGTCCGATTGGACTGCATTGCTATCACTTATACCTGGCACAAATTACTTTTCTACCTACTGTATTGATGCTAGCGGAAATGCCTCAGCGATATCTTCAGCCAGGATCATTTATTCGACTGCCCCAGCAACCTTGAACAACCTTGTCGCCGAAGGCATCTCAGACTCGCAGCAATCTTTTAGCCTAAGTTTTGGATCAAGAAGTTTTGGGCAGTTTTCCCCAGATGTCAATTCGCTCAATGGTGTCGGGACTTACACTTATTTAAAACTTTCCGCATGCACGGGCCGCTTACGTTTAAGTTATACCGCACCGCCGATTGCGGCAAGCAGTGGGTATCGTGATTTTATATTAAATTTTACGGGTTCGAATGCAGCCCATTATATTGGTCAGACGACAATTGATTCCGGAAATTTAAAGCTTACGCTAACACCATCAATGACCATAACTTCATTGGTCAAAAGAACCCTTATTTACGTGAATGAAAAAGGCGTTGGGCAGGCCAGCTATTTTAACGCTGGAAAATTTTTAGCAACCGACTTACTGGCCGGAAATAGCAATGTTGGAACCACGCTTGTTTTTTCTAAGTTCAGCCCAATCATCACGATTCTTAAGCAGACCAATGAGGCCGGACAATTCTATACCGTCGTTAAAAACATTGGAACTAACTATGGCTCCACCTATGTTGAAAGATACCGCCCGGATGGAAGTTTTATGGGAACAGAAATGGGTGTGTTTGGCCTAGTTTCTCAGCAAGCCGAGGCGCTTGTCCCGCCAGAGCTCGTTAATCAACATATTTCGGTATATTCAGGCAACAAATATTTCGAGCTGGCTTTTACTGGCAATACTTTCAGCCAACAGAGTTATCAGGATAGTCTTGAAAGCGGCGTAGGCAACTATTCTTATTCAGTTACGGATACAAACACCAGTAGTTTAGCTTTGTATTACACAGCCCCGGCGAATCTCAATGGTAGTGGTAGTTCCACCGTATTTTCTTTCTACGCCCCCAACCTTGCTTACCTGATCAACTCAGATAACACGATTAGCGCGGCAGTTTTTTCAGTTCTGACCAATTCATTCACAGCCGCACCATTTGATCGAACGATTGCCACAACCAACCTCGCTGACGGATCGGTCATCCAGTATGAATTTTTTAGTGACGGCAACTTTTCAGTCACCGGGCAATTCTCTTCAACTGGTAGCTATACTTATAACTCCTTTAGCCCAGAAACCGGTATGTTTCAACTGACCTTTGCTAATGGAGATTATGCCGGTAATTCGGGCTGGCTTCAGGTGAACTACGATTCAACAAATAATGGAAATTTCAAAGCCACAATCTTTGATGGCGGCAACAATTTATTGAATGTTGGGCGCGGCAACTTCGGCCAGCAATAGTCTAAGCAACGGCTTCCGCGATGAGATCATAGTCGGTGTGACCGATAATTTTGACGCTGGTAAACTCGCCAACAGGTAATTTACCGCGAACATAAACGCGGCCATCAATATCTGGTGCGTCGGCCTCCCCGCGACCAACGAAATAGCGGCGGGTGCCAGCCGACATGGGATGGGTATCGGCCGCGCGCATCAAACCGTGCTCCCACGAACTTACCTTGGCAGACTGTAATTGTTTTTCATCCGCTCGCCCTTCAATTAAAACTTTGATTTCACGACCCACAAAACCTTCCGCGACTTCGATTGCGACCTGATGCTGTGCAGCCATCGCCAACTCGCGCCGTTTCTGTTTCACCTTATCAGCAACTTGACCAGCCATCGCCCCTGCCCTCGTGCCGTCTTCTTTGGAATAGGCAAAAATACCGAGGCGCTCAAACTTCGTATCGCGGATAAATTTCAGCAAAGTGTTGAAGCTCGCTTCCGTTTCGCCGGGAAAGCCGACTATAAACGTTGTCCGCAGCGCAATGCCTGGAATCCCTGCACGAATTCGTTTTATCAGATCAACGATGTATTGCTGGGAGGTTTCGCGGCGCATCCGTTCGAGCATGTTCTCATGAATGTGCTGGAGCGGGATGTCGATGTAACGCGCCACTTTCTTGCATTGATCAATCGTGGAAATCAATTCGTCGGTCCAGTGCGCCGGGTGCGTATAAAGCAAGCGGATCCAAAATTCACCTTTGAGCGAATTCAACGCGCGCAGCAAGGTGCAAATGCTCGTGGCATCAGCGGCTAAAGATTTTGCGGCGGCGGTAAATTTCTCAGGTGAAGAGATGGCCCGGCTATGGTTAGGGCGCAAATCCAGACCGTAGTAAGTGGAGTCCTGCGAAATCAAATTGATCTCTTTCACTCCGTCCGCGATCAGTGCCTTCACTTCCTTGACGATGTCAGCTTGTGTGCGGCTACGGTGCGAACCGCGCATGCGCGGAATGATGCAGAAACTACAAGGATGATTGCAGCCCTCGGCAATTTTAACGTAAGCGAAATGTTTAGGAGTAAGACGAAAACGTGGCGTCTCAAAATCAGGGATAAAAACCGGCCGTTGCGTGACGTCAAAAACGGGACCAGCAGTTGTTTGAGTCCCAACCACAGTTTTTGTTTTGCCAAACTTGCCGGTGCCGCGTAAAGATTCTTCTTTCTCGCGACTGGAAAGATCGCGATTTTTTTCCAATTCATTCAGACGCGAAACAACTTTTCCTTTGAGAATTTTAGCAGCGGGATTTTGAACTTTGGACGCTCGGCTGGCAATGGCTTGGCTAACGATTTCACCAACTTGTGCTACTTGATCAATGCCCATAAACGCGTCCACTTCCGGCATCAGCTGGGGCAACTCCTCGCGGAAACGTTGCGAGAGACAGCCGGAAACAATCACTGCCTGACCGCGTTGATGGGCATCGCGCAGTTCGACGGATTCGAGAATGGTGTCCACACTTTCTTCCTGTGCGGAATCGATGAAAGAACAGGTATTAACAATGACCGCATCAGCGGTCGTGGCGTCGTTAGTAATCTCAACGCCACCTTTGAGCAGCGAACCGAGCATGATCTCGGCATCCACTAAATTTTTAGCGCAGCCGAGGGAAATTAAGCCAACGCGCAACGGCTTGGGACTGGAATTTTTCTTAATCACAGATAGAATAGATTACGCGAAACCGCGCTGCCGGTCGAAAATAATTTCACGGCCGAGCGTCGGTCGCAGCGTTGGTGGGAACCGAACTGGTTGGAAGAACGGGCACGTCGTTGGTCGATGACGGCATGGCGGCTTCCGCTGGCAGTCCTAACTTGGTTCGCAAAACAGCTCGGGCCTCCGCCGGCAGCCGGCCCTGCGGATTTAGTAAATCGCTCAACGCAGTTTTTTTCAACTCATCCATCGGCGGCAGCGGAATACGGTTTTCCCCTTTGGATCCCGCCGTATTTTTCGCATAACGCTGATGAACGCGGGTAGCGAGGTTCATAAAATTTTGATAACGTGAGTCGTCATCAACAATCAGTGCGAGATAAGCCGCCTGCACCCGGCCTTGAACAAATGAAGTGACGCGTTCCTGCGACGTTTCGCCAATGTCAATCTGCGCCACGGCCACGGCATATTCATCCAACGTCAACGTTTTGGGCAATGAAGTCGGATCATTTTCCACGATCGGCTGGTTGGGAAATTTCTGGCCGAGATACTTGAACCATTTATTCGCATCGGTCATACGGTTATTTTCGTAGAGAAAATAAATCGCGTCGCGCAAGGCGTTACGCTGCGCGCGCTCGATGTGTTCGCGATTCCCTTTATCATCTAGCGCCATCTGTTCGTAGGCGTCATTGACCTTATCCACCAAGTCCAGATTCGGCCCCAGTGAGTAAGTTTGCGTGAATGGATTGAGCAGAATCCGCCCATGCTTAAAGGCCTGATAAATAGATTGGTAGATAATCCGACGCAGTTTGATCTTGTCATCTTCCTTCACCTTGTCGGGATTTTTGTCGGCGGCATCCAATCCTTTTGCGCCCCAGTAAATGGCGTGTGCTTCCGGCAAACGCCAATCGAGTGGACCATATTTTTCATCCACAGTTTTGATGAATTCCGGTTCGAGCTTGTATTTTTCCTTGAGAATCGTCGCGTTGGTCTGATCTTGCGGCGTTTGGGGCGAGAGCATTTTCAAATAGTTCGTGCCGCTATCTCCGAAAAAAGGCCGCATCTCTGCCGCCCATTCAATTTTGTAGAACATATTTCCGTCATCAAGATTCGCGCCCATCTTGTGTTGGAACTGCCAGGCCAGTTCGCGGTAAATATCAACGCTATTCGGGTTATAGCGCAGTCCGCCATCGCGCATGAGTTCAATGCCGTTCTCAACCCAGTGCCAGCGGTCGGTGTAATCGCCCGGGCCATTTTCCTTAAATTTTACGGAAATGTTGTAAGCCATATTCCAGCCCTGAAAAACCCAGACGCTCGCGAAGGTCGGCTCCAGCTTGGTGATCCAGTCGGCGAGTTGTGCGGCCTCGAAAAATTTATCGTCCTGCTGCAAATCATTCGCCCGCATCCAGAGAAAGTTAGAGATCAATCCGCGAAAGCCGCCCAGGGCAACTGTGGTGAAGGCCAGCATCGGCGGCGCGTTCTCCAACACCGCACCACGCGTCAAGCCGAGCGCATCGCGATCATGATTCAACGACTGCTGCACCCGGCCAGCGCCGAATAAAAACATCAGCGCGAGCGATAAGAGTAGAATTTTTTTAAGCCCTGAATTCATTGTGTCCCCTGCGCGGTTGCCAGTTCACGTCGGTTGAAAAAAATGATTCCGGCCACGGCGAACATTCCGCCGATCAACAAAACGATTTGGCTGAAGGCGAGCCCAAGTTCACTCCAAGTGATACTGCGGCCAGAACTCAACGCTTCCACCGGCGAAAAATTTTCTACCAGTCGGAGGATCGTCAAAAGGCCCTTGAACGCTGGTATCAAGATGAGGTCGGCACCCGAATGCCCCGCGACACCGGTTTCTTCATTCCCCGCCGCGACCGATCCCGATTCAACCGATTCCGCCAGCGTGCTGCTCGACAAACCAACGATCAACAGGGCCAGTGAGAAAAATGCTGCGACCGGAAATGATAGAAAACTTGCCGCCATCAATCCCAACGCCGCCAGCAGCGCCAGCCAGCAAAAAATAATTCCCAGCCCGCGCGCGAAGTTAAGCCCAAATCCCCCCTCCGGATATAAAACTTCAACGCCTTCATCGAGCGAAAACAACAACGCGGTCGGGTTTGGATTCACAAACATCACGGTGAGCTTGCCATTTTCATCGAATAGATCGGGCGGGATTTGAAATTCATGAAACGTGTCTGGCGCCAGGCTCAGGGGATATTCCGTGCGCCAGAATTTTGTTTTGTCGGGCACGCCCACCTGCCAGAGCGTTTGAAAAGTTCCTGATGGACTCTTCTGCGCGGCATTAAATTTAACGCGAAGTTGCAGCGTTTTACCTTTGAGATAATTTTTCGCAAACCCCAAATCAATTTGCCAAGTGCGCTGATAGCTGGGCGGCACCAGTTGGGCATCTGCCTTCACCATTTCGCGGATTTGTTTGCGGACTTCTGGCACGTCCACCTTGTCCACCGTCATCGTCTTTAAACGATTTTGTAAAAAACGTTCCGTGTCTTGTTCGATAGCTTCGGCATTACTGGCTTCCTTTGCCGAACCGCGCGCCACCAAAATTTCCTCGCGCAAAATCTTTTGCTCCGCCGCCGGTAATTTTCCCGCGCGCCATTGCAGCAAACCAAAAACGAATCCGCCCGCCAGCACCAGCAGCACGGCGTTGAGAGACATCAGGCCGATCCATTTGCCGATCCAAATTTGCCAGCGCGCGATGGGCTTCGTCGCGACGACCTGCATCTGACATTCCTCGATGTCTCGCGCCAGCGTGCCACACGCGAGCCACAACGTCGAAAGTCCAAGCAGCCCCGTGATAACGCTCAACGTGTAGGTCAAAATAATCTGCGTGAATCCGCGCGCCGTGCCGTCGTCCTTGATCAGCAGCGGCAGACCGACGACTGCCAACAGCAACAACGTGGCCAGCACAAGGAATAGCTTGAAGCGAAAAGCGGCTTTCCACGTCAGACCGGCGATGGCGAAAATTCGTTGCATTTCAAATTAAATTAACCACGGATGGGCACTGATGGACACGGATAAAAATTGTAATGTGTGCGCTGGAATTCATCCGTGTTTATCAGTGCCCATCCGTGGTTGAAAATCATTTCTTTCCACCGAGTAATGAGGAAAGTTTCTCGTCGGCCTTGGACAAATCCACCGGCCTGGCCGATTCAGATTTGGCGGCTGTTTTTTCCGGTGCCGAAGCCGTCGGCTGTGTGAGCGCAGACAATTTGGTGTCGTCCACTTTCGGCGCGGTCACTTCTGTGGGCGGTGCATTTCGGTTGATATTCGTCGTCGCCTGCACCGTGGGCAGTGACAATTTTTCCAGAACTTTTTCCGTCGTGGGTTTGGCTTCCGCGCCGCCGCGCAAGTATTCGGCAACGCGCGCACCGGATTGCGCGCCGCTCGTTTCATTCGCCGCCCGCGCCTTGTTCACCACGTCGAGGAAATAGCTTTCTAGATTTTGCGTCGGATTATCCACGCGCACTTCGCCGCTTGAAATATCCTTGCGGATGAGCGCCAAAACTTTTTCCAAAGTCTCGCGCGACAACACCGGCGTCGTGATTCGCAACGTGTCCGGCTCGGCGAGCAAATCTTTCAACGTGCCAGCCGCCTGAATTTTTCCGCCGTAATAAATCACCACGCGATCACAGACATCTTCCACGTCCGACAACAGATGGCTGCTCAAGATCACCGTCTTGCCGCGGCGTGCCAACGCGATAATCAAATCCTTCACCTCACGACAACCAATTGGGTCAAGACCGGCAGTAGGTTCGTCGAGAATAACGAGATCGGGGTCATTGATCAACGCCTGCGCCAAACCGATGCGGCGCTGCATCCCTTTGGAAAATTCACCGACCGCGCGCGTCTGCGTTTTGCCGAGACCAACCATTTCCAGCAACTGCTCGGTGCGGTTGTTGCGGTCTTCTTTGCTCAAATGAAAAAGATTTCCGAAGAAGTCCAAAGTCTCGCGCGAGTTGAGGTAGCGATAGAGATACGATTCCTCGGGCAGATAACCGATGCGCGATTTCGTCTGCACATGGCGCGGCGAGTGACCAAAAACCTCGATGTGACCTTTCGTCGGATTCAGCAAACCGAGCAACAATTTGATCGTGGTGGATTTCCCCGAACCGTTCGGCCCGAGCAGACCAAAAATCTCGCCTTTGCGGACTTCGAAATCCACGCCGTCCACCGCGCGCGCCTTGGGGCGGTTCCAAAAATCTTTGAACACCTTCGTCAGCCCGCGCACGGACACGACGACCTCTGCCGATTTGGGATTGGCGATTTCCGATTTTAGATTTAGTTCGGCAACGGGCATAAAATTATTTCTCTAAAAACTCACGAATCAATCGCCAGTTATCTTGTAATCTGCAATCTTGGGAATTCTGTTTATGTAAACCTTTCCCCATGTGTCTCGCTTGTTACGATATTTTTTAACCACATCAACAGGTAAAACATAAAACTCAGGCGGCTTGATTCCCGAATCATTTTTTTTGGCCTTCTTTCCAAAGGAATATCCTCGGTTCAGTGCGACGTGGACTACGAAATCACAACCGAAATTCTTAATCGGAAAACCTTTGTCATAATTTGTAGCCCACCGGCTTTTCACCTGTATCCTCGCCACTTTTTTAGCGTCAGAATTTTGGGCAGTTAAATCAAAACCAGGAAAATTGACATAAGCTTTGTAGCAAGAAACACCTTCAACAAGAAGATTTCCAAGCACCAGAAACTCGGCACCTTCCGACTCCAATTTTGTATCTTGGCGCTTGCTCATGCCGTTAAGCCAGCTTCGGCGTCAGTTCACCGGTTGGCTTGGAATGCGAGCCGTGGTCGTGTTTGTCGGCAATGACTTCGGGATTGAAATGTTCCAATTCCTCGCCTTTGCGGACGAGGCGGGCGCTATTGAAAATCACGATCAACGTGCCGGCGACGTGCAGCATAGACGCGGCAATCGGACCGATGTAACCGAACGAGGTGATCGTCAAACCGACCACGATGAACAAAACGCCGAATGCAAAATTTTGGTTGATGACGGCGCGCGTGCTGCGGGAAAGTTTCACCAGAAACGGCAGGCGGCGCAGATCATTGTTCATCAACGCAATCGTCGCGCTGTGAATGGCCACTTCGCTGCCCGCCGCGCCCATCGCGATGCCGATGTCGCCGGCGGCGAGCGCGGGTGCGTCGTTCACGCCGTCGCCGATGACGGCAACTTTGTAACCCTTCGCTTTCATGGCGCGGACAAAATCCACTTTGTTCTGCGGCAGACAATCGCCTTGCGCCTCTTCGCAGCCGATTTCCGCCGCGACGCGCGTGGCCACCACATGACGGTCGCCGGAAATCATTGCGATGCGGCGGACGCCCGATTCTTTCAATTCCGCCAACGCTTCCTTCGCCTCGGCGCGCGTCTTGTCCTGCATCCCGACCCAGCCAACGCACTTGCCGTTTTGCGCGACGAAAATCAAACTCCAGCCTTCGGTCTCGCCCACGTCCACGGATTTTTCAAAGCTCGCATCAATGCCGTTGTCCTTGAGCCATTGCGCGCGGCCCACCAAAATTTTCGCACCGTTGATTTCCGCCTTCACACCGCGTCCGGCGGTTTCGGCAAAATCTTTTGGCTCGGCCAAGGGAACTCCCGCTTCGCTCGCGAGCGTCGCGAGTGCCTTGGCGGTTGGATGGTTGCTGTATTTTTCAGCGGAGGCGGCAAGCAATAACAGTTCCGCCGGTTTCGTATCGCCAATCGGCGCGAGGCGACTGACCGCGAGCTGACCGGTCGTGAGCGTGCCGGTTTTGTCGAAGACGAAGGCATTGATTTTTGCGGCGAGTTCGATGTCCGCAACATTCTTGATCAAAATCCCCAAACGCGCGGCGGCGGAGAGCGCGGCGACCATCGCCGTCGGCGTCGCGAGAATGAACGCGCACGGACAGGACACGACAAACACCGCGATGACGCGGCTCAAATCATGCGTGAATGCCCAGACGAGCGCGCCGATGACCAGCACGAGCGGCGTGTAGAAACCCATGTATTGATCCACGATTTTTTGGATCGGCAATTTGGTTTTTTCGGCGGCGATGATGAGTTCGCGCACGCGGCCAAGCGTCGTGTCGGTGCCGGCGCGGCTGACTTTGATTTCCAAAACGCCGGTGAGATTTTGCGTGCCGGCATAAACTTCGTCGCCCACTTTTTTGTCGGCGGGCAATGATTCG
>JANYFN010000038.1 GCA_025362675.1 Limisphaerales bacterium
GCGCTGGAATTCATGGCGCGCGTCACGGCACATCGCGCGATCACGGTGGTCGTCTCGGATTTTATTTCTTCAGACACCGCCACAGTTCTTTCCAAAACGACGCAAACGCGGCTGCGGATGTTGAATCGCAAGCACGATGTCGTGGCCGTGCAAATCACGGACAAACATGAATTGGAATTGCCCGCGCTCGGTCGCCTGACTTTGGAAGATGCAGAGACCGGAGAAATTTTGGAAGTGAATACCGACAGCGCCAGCAGCCGCGCAGCATTTGCGGTGCGCCAGCAAAAACAAATTGCGGAGATGGCGAAACAATTTCGTTCGTCGGGGATTGATTCGATTCAACTGCGCACGAATGAGGATTACGGCGCGACGCTGGGGAAATTTTTTGAGGCACGCGAAAAACGGAGGCGGCGCGGATGAAAGCTCCAGCAATTAAAATGTTTTACGCTCACCCTCACCCCCGGGGAGAGGGAACAGCAGTTGGATGTTTTAATTTTTGCGGAATTTTTTCTAGCCGCTGGCCGCACCCACTTTGCCACATAGCTGGGAGCGTTTCTCCCTCTCCCAGTGGAGAGGGCCGGGGTGAGGAAGGTCATCACCATTAACTCATGGCAACCAACCAAACATCATCTCTGCCTGCCGCCCCAGATATCCGCGACATCAAGCCGCCGATCGAAATTCCCGATGGTCTTGCGTGGTTATGGTGGACACTGGGTTTGCTCGCGGCGGCGGCGATTTTTTTCGCGCTTTGGAAATGGTGGCAAAAACGGCGTTCGCAAACTGTGTTCGTGCCACCGGTTCCGGCACACATTCGTGCGAAACGAAAATTGGATGAAGCGCTCGCGTTGATCGCGCAGCCAAAGCCATTCGTCATCGCGGTGTCGGACACGGCGCGAACGTATCTGGAGGAGCGTTTTGATTTTCACGCGCCGGAGCGGACGACGGAGGAATTTCTGCGCGAACTGGGCGGCACAAAATTATTGCAGACGGAGCAGAAAGAAAGTTTGGGAAATTTTCTGGCGAGCTGCGACTTGGTGAAGTTTGCCAAACACGAGCCGGGCGAAAATGAATTGCGCGGCCTGCACTCCTCCGCGCTGAAACTCGTGGAAGAAACCACGCCGCGCGCCGTGAATCCAGAATCCAGAATCCAGAATCCAGAATCGCAATGACCTTCGCGCATCCATTGTTGCTTTTACTTTTACTGCTGCTGCCTTTGCTGGCGTGGCTTAAAGGCAAACGCGGTTCGTCACCGGCGTTCATTTACTCGTCGGTAAAACTCGTGGCGGATCTGGCATCCGCGCGCCGTTCACGCGCCGGAAATTTTTTAGCGGCGTTACGCTGGCTGGCACTGGCCACGTTCATCTTCGCGCTGGCACAGCCGCGTTTTTCGAAAAGCACGACCGAAGTGAAAGCCAGCGGCGTGGACATCGTGGTCGCGCTCGACATGTCGGGTAGCATGATCTCGGAAGATTTTGAAGTGCGCGGCGAACGCGTGAACCGCTTCAACATGGCGCGCGCCGTATTGAAAGGTTTTATTGATAAACGACCCAACGACCGCATCGGCTTGGTGCTGTTCGCGACGCAGGCGTTCATCGGCACGCCGCTGACGCTCGATCATGATTTTCTGCACGAAAATCTGGACCGGTTGGAGATCGGCGCGATCAGCGAAAATTCCACCGCCATCGGGGACGGTCTCGGCACGGCGGTGAACCGTTTGCGCGACTTGAAGGCGAAAAGCAAAATCGTGATCCTCATGACGGATGGACAAAATAATTCTGGCAAACTGCAACCGCTGCTCGCGGCCGAAGCGGCGAAGTCACTCAGCGTGAAAGTCTATACGGTCGGCATTGGAATGCGCGGTCAGGCACCGATGCCAGGACGTGATATGTTCGGGCGCAAAGTTTATCAATGGGTGCCGGTGGATGTGGACGAAGATACGTTGCAAAAAATTGCTGATGCGACCGGTGGAAAATATTATCGCGCGGACAACGCGGAAAAATTTCTCCAGATTTACGCGGAGATCGACAAGTTGGAGAAGACGGAGGCGAGCGTGAAAAAATACACGCAATTCAAGGAGCTTTTTCCGTGGGTGGTCGCCGCCGGACTGTTGTTATTACTGATTGAAATCTTACTCGGACAAACCGTGTTCCGGAGGCTGCCATGAGATTTTCGCATCCAAATATTTTGTGGCTGCTGCTGATAGTTCCGCCGGCGCTGGCGCTTTTCTTTTGGTGGCGCGAGCGCGCGAAACATAGATTGCTCACGCAGTTTGTGGAAGCACGGCTGCTATCGCAGTTGACCGTGGGGCTTTCGCCGGGACGCCGGAAATTGCGCCACGCCTTTACTGTGGTTGCGACTGCTTTACTTCTGTTCACCAGCGCGCGACCGCAGCGTGGATTTGATCTGGAAGAAGTTCAGCAAAGCGGATTAGACATCGTCGTGGCGGTGGACACTTCCAAGTCCATGCTCGCCACGGACATCGCACCGAACCGGCTCGCGCGGGCGAAGCTGGCGGCGCTGGAATTGATGCAGACAGCCAAGGCAGATCGTCTCGGTTTGGTGGCGTTCGCGGGCGACGCGTTTCTTGCGTGTCCATTGACGATTGACGACGCGATGTTCCAGCAAAGCGTGCAGGCGCTGGACGTGAATTCCATTCCACAAGGCGGCACTGCCATTGCGGCGGCGATTGAAACGGCGCTAGGCACGTTCAAGGAAAAGGGGCATCACAAAGCGCTCGTGCTCTTCACCGACGGCGAGGACAACGATGAAGGCGCTTTGGAAGCCGCTGAAAAAGCCGCGAAGGCAGGCTTGAAAATTTTCACCATCGGCATCGGCTCGACGGAAGGAACACTGGTGCAGATCAGTGACGCGAGCGGGAACACGGATTATGTCCGCGATGAAAAAGGCCAGGTCGTGAAAACGAAACTGAACGACGCGTTGCTGCAACAAATCGCGGAAGCCACGGAAGGTTTTTATTTGCCGTTGCGCGGCGCGGATACGATCAACACGCTTTATGAACGCGGCCTGGCACCGATGCCAAAATCGGAGGGGAAAGAAAAACTTGTGCGGCATTATCACGAGCAATTTCAGTGGCCGTTGACGGCGGCAATTCTATTGCTGCTCGCAGAATTCTTTTTGCCGGAACGGAAAAAGTCCAAAGTCCCGGCGGCGGCAGTCGCAATTTTAGCGGCAGTGTTTTTATTGCCGACGGGCGTGAACGCCTCGCCTAGTTCGGCATTGCGCGATTTCAAGTCTGGCAATTTCACCAACGCGCTCACGGAATACGAACGGCTTTCGGAGATCAAAACGAACGATCTGCGGCTAGTTTTCAACGCGGGCGTAGCTGCCTATCGCGCTACGAATTTTGAAGCGGCGGTAAAATATTTCACGGCGGTCACGCTGGCGCCGGATTTGAAATTGCAACAGCAGGCTTACTACAACCTCGCCAACACGCGCTACCGGATGGGCGCGTCGGCAAAGGACATTGACGCGCTTCAGGAAGCGTGGGAGAACACGATCAAGATTTACGAACGCGCGGTGGATTTGGACAAACAGGATGCGGATGCGGCGTTCAATCTCGCGTTTGTGAAGAATGCCGTCGAGCAGATCAAGTTGTTCAAGGAAGCGTTGCGCCGCGCCAAGGGCGATGCTGATTCGGCAGTGCGGCAGAGGAATTATCATCGCGCCGTGGAGATCATGGAACAGTTGCTGCAAAACCCCATTGCCAAAAAACAATTTGAAGAGTTCACCAAAAAATTAAAGGACATCGATGCGATTGCCACTCCTTCTCAGCCTTAGTCTGTTGCTGCTCGCCGGGCAGAATGTCCGCGCACAGATTGCGCCTGCTGATGACTTTTTTCACAGCGGTGCTCAGAACTACATCACCAATAACGTCGAGCAGGCCAAACAGATCGTGGCGCAAGGACGGAAACTTTATCCCGACGATGAAAAATTGAAGAAGCTGGAAGAGTTGCTCAAACAACAAAGCCAGCAACAGCAGCAACAACAAAATCAACAGCAGCAGAAGCAGCAGGATCAATCGCAGCAACCGAAGTCTGACGACCAGAAAAATCAGCAGCAAAACGATTCCGAGGAGCAAAAGAAGCAGGACGCGCAAAAGAAAAATTCTGAAGACCAGAAAAAGGAAGCGCAGAAGAAACAGGCGGAGCAGAAAAAACCTGACGATCAGAACAAAGACGGCGAGAAGAAAGATGAGGAAGCCCAGCCCGTCAAAGCGGGCGAAATGACTCCCGAAGAAGCCAAGCGCTTATTGGATTCTCAAAAAGGCAACGAACAGTTGCTGCAATTGAAGCCACAGGATAAACCGCGTAAAACCAATCGTCCGGTCAAGGATTGGTGATGCTTTCCACGCGCTCAAGGATGCCGCAGTCGGAAGTATCGCGGCCCGTTCGTCGTAATGATTGTCGCCTGATAATTCGGGCCGGAATTGCTGATCGCTTCTAGTGCGACCGTCCAATTTGTCGAGTTCAGCGAAGGAATTTGTTGGAGCGTGAAGCCGGAATAATTTGTCGGCCAGAGCAAGACGAAGCTGCCCACTCCGGTTCGTTGCGTTTGCAACGGCGGATTGGGATTGAGAATAAAATTCGCCACGAAGGATTGGTTTACGATGTTGGTGAACGTGTAATTTGTCGCGGTGCTCACCACCTCGCCGCCCTCCGTCCAGTTCGCGAAAACGAATCCCGGCTTGGGTGCCGCGACGACCGTCGCCGTTGTGCCGTTGGTGAACACGCCATTGCCGATAGCCGTGCCGCCATTGGTGGAAGACACGTTCACATCCACCGCGCTGTGCGGCGGCACCACGCCGGAAGTGATCATGAACGGATACGCTTTAGTCACCACGGGATTATTGCTGGAGGAGACATTTACATTGAAAATAAAAATACCCGCGGTGTAAGGCGTGCCATAAATCTGTCCGCTCGCCGCATCGAACGCCATACCGGCGGGCAATGCGCCAGAGCTAGTCGCGATAAAATTCGTGTCGCCTGCGATGACCACACTGCGAGTCGGATACGCCGCGTTGAGTTGGCCGTCCGGCAAATGATCAATCAAACCGACGGGCGGCGCCGCCACCATGCCGGACATTTGCGCGCCCAGAAATTTTCCAACGACGACGGTGTTCGAGTAAGTGCCGGTGCCGTGGATGCCGTCCGCTCCGGGCATCTGGCAGAGCGCTTCATGCGTGGGCGGCTCCGAGAGATCGTCATACGGCCCAACGTAGGCGTAGTATTCATAACGGCGCGTTTCAACGTCGTCACTGTGATTCAAAGCCTGTGCGGCCGCCGCCAACTTGGCATTCTGTCCACCCAAACCGTTGGTGGGATTGAAGTCGGCGGACATGTAATCAATTTGCAGAAGCTGCCATTCCACCTCGACCTCGACATTGGTCTGGCCATTGCGCCAGTCACGTCCATTCGGATTATTTGTGTCCACCGACATCAGGTCACGGATGCCGACTTGAACATTGGTATGCGAGGTGGTGCGGATTTCCTTGCACCAGGTCGCGTCGCTGAATTCACCTTTCATCGGTAGCAGCGGCGCGGGAATCACGGCCACAACCTGCGCCGCTTGTGCGGGCAGCGGCGGCGGATTGTAAGTGAACGTCGGCGTGGAAACATTGACCTGTCCGCCGCGACTCAACGTGTGCGTGCCGCTGTCAATCAGCCAAAAATATAAAACCTTGCTCGGCTGCACGCGATAACCGACGCCAAAATGTTCGCCGCCAAAGTTGGTGCGCGGATTGGTGAACTGATGTCCCATAGTCGGCGGGATCGGCCCGGCGGGAACTGCCGTGTAAGCGGACCAATCTGTGTTCGTCCAAACTGCTTGATAACGGACAAACATATTTGTGTGCCACTTGAGCAGTCCGTCCTGACTGATTTGCTCCGTGAATTTTGGCGTGCCGTAGTGGTTGTAATCGTAGGTGTAGGTGATGTCTGCGCTGCGGCAATCATCCAGTTCGATCTCGAAGCCGTGGCCGGGCACGCCGTTGTCATTCACGGTATCGAAGTTGTTGACGCTCCCGTAGGCGACACTGGCGTGGGCGGCGAGGCCGCTACCCAGCAGCAAGGCGAGCAGGCAACCTAGGATCTTTAGTTTGATTTTCATGGGATTGGTTTTGATTGGTTGAGGTTCCGAAAGATGTGCGCGAAAAACTTTTATGAGGTTCACAGGTAATAAAAAACCCGGTGACCCAATGACAACCAGCAGCGGGTAATCAATCGCTGCCGCCAGCTTGGGGCGGTTGCCGGAATTCATTTGGCCGACTGAGTATAATGGGTCATCACCAGCACATCATACTTGGTGCCGTTAAAACTTCCGTGAACAGCAGATTAAAAAATACTTAGCGCCGTGGCGGCGGAGAATGGTGCGGCGAAATCAAAAAATGGATGGAAATATTTTCACGCCATTCCTTCCAGCCAACATCGCGTGGGCACAATCTCCTTGAAAACATTGGCGAAATTAAGGCGTCGTAAAAATCGTGAACCAGCCAAAAGCCTTTTCACTGATATACCCGAGGAAGAGGCTGTTGTTTTCAACCAACCGTTTCTTGCACTAATTTCAGAGACGGAAGTTTTCGCGCCGAAATTTTAAAAGCGGCTTTAAGGTGAGTGCCGGCTATTTTTGCGGTCGCAGCGTCTGCCGCGTGAACACGACAGAGCAATCCGAGTTTTTCTACGCGCGCTCCGGGCTTGGCAATGCGATCTACTCCCACATCAAAATTGATGGAGGATTCCTTGGTCAACCGGCCGCCGCCGATGTCGCGAATAACTTCGCCGATAATGCGTGCATCGCATTTGGAAATAAAACCCGCTCGATCTGATTTTATTTCAACGAGAATTTTCGCGGTGGAATCTAATAAAAGTTTTTTATTGAACGCCTTCAAGTCCGCGCCTTGAGCAACAATCATCTCGTCCCACTTTTTCCGTGGCGTGCCGGAGTTCAGACATTCTTCGGCCAGCACGCGCGCCGTCGCGAGAGATTTTGATTTTTTCGTTTGCACCAAAAGCTGCGCGGCGGAATCAATCACAAGTTCGCGTAAATCATTTGGGCCTTTATTATCAAGGCAATCCACGCTCTCTTTGACTTCCAACCAATTCCCCGCAGCGCGGCCGAGCGGCGTATTCATGTCCGTCAAAATCGCGCGCGTGTTGGTGCCGCACTGGTTGCCGAGCGCGACCATCGCCTGCGCGAGTTTGAGCGCATCGGCTTTCGTCTGCATGAACGCCGCACAGCCGAATTTCACGTCGAGAATGAGCGCGTCCAGACACTCAGCCAATTTTTTTGAGAGGATTGAAGCCGTGATCAATTGAATGCTCGGCACGGTGCCGCTCGCATCACGCAGGGCGTAGATTTTTTTGTCTGCGGGCACCATCGTATCCGTCTGACCGCAGATGACGCAGCCGACCTGTTGCACGAGCTTGGTGATTTGCGCGGCGGGCAACAGCGTTTTGAAGCCGGGAATGGAATCCAGTTTGTCCAACGTGCCGCCGGTGATGCCGAGGCCACGACCGGAAATCATCGGCACACGGAAGCCCAGGCACGCGAGCAGCGGCGCGAGCGGTAGCGAAACTTTATCGCCAATGCCGCCGGTGGAATGTTTGTCCACGAGCGGGCGCTTATCCTTTGGAAATTTCAACACGTCGCCGGAATCGCGCATGGCGAGCGTGAGCGCAGTAGTTTCATCCGTGTTCAGGCCGCGAAAATAAATGGCCATGAGCATCGCAGCCATCTGGTAATCGGGAATTTTTTCGGCGGTGAACTCGCGGATAAATTCTTGAATCTGTTCCGGCGCGAGAATTTTTTCTTCGCGTTTGGCTTCGATGAGCGGGAGAAAGTTCATTCCTTTTTGACTTGAATAATCGGTTCGGCGGAGAAGCTTGAGAGCGCGTCGTCCGTGTTAAATTTCTTTTCGTCAGGAAAAACCACGATGATCGCGTTGAGTTTTTCCGGCCATTGCAAATTCTTCACGAGCCACTTCTGCACAAATTCGGCGACGGAGCGACGGCATTGTTCGCGCACCAGATCAATGTGTTTGTCATTGGCAGCGCGTTTGGAGAGATGCTGCGTGATGTCTTTTTCCAGGTTCTCAAGCATCGTGTTTTTATCGAAGCTGGCCCAGCCGCTGGCAGCGCGTTTTTCCATGCGCGCGGTGTCAATCGCCGGCGGTAAACTCGGCTCGATCGGTGGCGCGAGGACGACGCAGACGTTGCCGCGCGTGGCTAACTGCCATTTGCCGGAGAGTCGCAGATGGTAGCGATACGTCGCGGGCACACGGATTTCAGCCGTGGTGGTGCTGGTCGGCAAATAGCCCCAGGCAAGCGTGGTAGATTCTTCGCGGCTGAAAGTCTCGGTGCTGGTGAGCGTGGCGAGTTCAAGGATGTCGCCGTGCGTGGACGTGACTGCGGGTATGTCTTCGACGAACGCGGTGGTGATGTGACCGGTCTTGAATTTTTCCGCGACCGCCTCGGCAGTGTTCCACGGTTTCATCAACAGCCATGAGGCGATCAGCGCAAGCATGATCACCGTGAAAGCGATGATGGCAGTTGTCCAAGGGAACTGCCGTTCTGCTTTCATAATAATCAGCCGTTAAACTTCTTCGCCGCAATCGTCGAGTTGTGTCCGCCAAAACCGAACGAGTTGTTCACGATGGCGTTGACCGGCATTTCGCGCGCGACGTTGGGAACATAATCCAAATCACATTCTGGATCGGGCGTTTGATAATTGATGGTAGGCGGAACAATGCCGTGTTTGATGGCGAGAACACACGCGGCGGTTTCCACCGCACCGGCGGCACCGAGCATGTGACCAGTCGCGCCTTTGGTGGAACTGACGGCAAGTTTTTTTGCGTGGTCGCCGAAAACCGATTTGATCGCCTGCGTTTCCGCGATGTCGCCTTGCGGCGTGGAAGTGCCGTGGGCATTGATGTAACTCACGTCGGTGGGATTCAAGCCGGCCGAGCGCAACGCCATTTTCATGCTGCGCGCCGCGCCTTCGCCGCCGGGCGACGGCGCAGTGAGATGATGCGCGTCGGCGGTGTTACCGTAGCCGGAAAGTTCGCAATAAATCTGCGCGCCGCGTTTCTTGGCGTGTTCCAATTCTTCCAAAACCAGAACGCCCGCGCCTTCGCCCATGACAAAACCATCGCGATCTTTATCGAATGGACGTGACGCGCGTTGCGGATCGTCATTGCGCGTGCTCATCGCGCGCATGGCGCAAAAGCCGCCGATGCCGATCGGAATGATGGCCGCTTCAGAACCGCCCGCGAACATGATCTGTGCGTCGCCAGCCTTAATGGTGCGCCACGCTTCGCCGATGGCGTGATTCGCGGTCGCGCACGCCGAACAAGTTGCGAAATTCGGTCCGCGCAAATTGTGATACATCGAGATGAGGCCGGACGCCATGTTGCTGATGAGCATCGGAATGGTGAAGGGCGACATCCGCCCCGGTCCGCGCTCAAGCAAAATGGAATGTTGCGCGGTCGTCGTGGCCAATCCGCCGATGCCGGAACCGATCATCACGCCAGCTTCATCCAAATTTTCCTTGGTGAGATCGAGGCCGGAATCTTTCAGCGCACACCACGCGGCGTAGATGGCAAATTGCGCGTAACGATCCGTCCGACGGATTTCCTTGGGCGATGGAAACGCGGGCGTCAGATCAAAATCCTTTACCTGCCCAGCAATCTTGGTGTCAAAGCCCGTGGTATCAAACGCGTTGATGGGGTCGATGCCGCATTTTCCAGCAATGAGGCTTTGCCAAAAAGTGTTCAGTTCGTGACCCAAGGGCGTGACGACGCCCATGCCCGTTATGACGACGCGCCGGTCGGAATAATTATTTGCCATAACAAAATCAAACGGGGCAGTTCGGGCTGTGTCCAGCCAAAACTGCCCCGTGGTTCGAATTCAAATTACTTCTGCGACTCCTCGACGTATTTGATTACGTCGCCCACGCTCTGCAGTTTTTCGGCTTGTTCATCGGGAACTTCGATGCCGAATTCTTCTTCCAAGGCCATGACGAGTTCGACAGTGTCGAGTGAGTCTGCACCGAGGTCTTCGATGAATTTCGCCGCCGGCGTCACTTGGTCCGCTTTCACGCCAAGCTGTTCCACGACGATTTCTTTTACACGTTGATCAATAGGTTTGTCTGCCATAAATGTATACCTCTAGCTAGCCGTGATTTCCCGCAATCGTCAAGCCTGAATCAAAATAAAATTTCCAGATGCGTGACGCGCAATGCGTGAAACACCCACGCCCCGCTTCAACAATTCACTCATCACGGAAATCACATCACCATCCCACCATCCACCGTCAGCACCTGTCCAGTGACATAACGCGCCGACGGACTCGCCAGATACAGCGCCGCACCTGCGATGTCCGCCGCCTCGCCAAAACTGCCGAGCGGAATCTGTTTCAACAACGCCGCGCGCATTTCCTCTTTCAACTCCGACGTCATGTCCGTCTGGATAAAGCCCGGCGCGATGGCGTTCACCGTGATGCCGCGACCCGCCAGTTCCTTCGCGCACGACTGCGTGAAGCCGATCAAGCCCGCCTTGCTCGCCGCGTAATTGCACTGCCCCGCGTTGCCGATGAGACCGATCACCGAAGAGATGTTGATGATGCGCCCGCTCCGCGCCTTGATCATCGCGCGGCTAAAACTTTTCGTGACCAGAAATGCGCCCTTCAGATTCGTGTTCAAGACCAGGTCCCAATCCGCGTCCGCCATGCGCATCAGCAAACCGTCGCGCGTCACGCCCGCGTTGTTCACGAGAATGTCCACCTTGCC
>JANYFN010000080.1 GCA_025362675.1 Limisphaerales bacterium
AATGCGCGAATGTCCGCTGACAAAAAAACGTGTTCGTGCGGATCAAGTCGAACCGCAGTCCGGCACAGTATTTTCATATTCAGGGGCAACGTCTACTGTGTCGGATAAAGATGTGTCAGCTTTTCGTTTCGATTTGGCTGACACCATTTCCAAACTTCCCAACGACGATCTGAAAGCGCGGGCTGGAATAGAAGCAGGAGACCTATTGGCGGGGGAACTCAATGCTGCGAAAGTATCTGCATTCTTTTTTCAGTGGCGCGATTCGTCCGAAGAACTTCATCCCGTGAGAAGAGTGCTTGATAAGTTCAAAAGAACACATGAAGGCAAGGAATCATCCGAGCGTTTTGCAGTGCTTCTTCCAACCGGAAAGCCACCAGAATCAGCCCATAAAATTGCGCAGGAATTTTATCAATCACGCGGGGTAAAGACCCCCGGATTGCTAAATGAGAAAATAGGGAAAATTGAGAATTCGACGGATTTTCATCCTGAAAGTGGAGTTGAGCTTACTGAAGCTCGTCCATTCAACCTGATGTTCAAAACTTATGTAGGCCCGGTAGAGAGCGAAGATAGCATTGCCTATCTCCGTCCCGAAACCGCGCAGGCAATTTTCGCGCAGTTCAAAAATGTTTTGGACACGGCGCGGCAAAAAGTTCCGTTCGGCATCGGGCAGATCGGCAAGGCGTTCCGCAACGAGGTCACGCCGCGCAATTTTATTTTCCGCTCGCGCGAGTTCGAGCAGATGGAACTGGAATTTTTCATCAAGCCCGATGAAGTCATTGAGGCGATTCACGGCAGCGTGGCGACGCTCGGAACCTTGGACCCCAAATCCAAAACGCCAGAACCTCAACCGAATTGGGGCTGGGAATCGTGGCATCAATATTGGGTCGAGGAGCGCGTGCGTTTTTATGAAGGCATCGGGCTGTCGCGCGATACGCTGGGCTTTCATCATCAGACGCCGGAAGAGCTCGCGCATTACGCCCGCGCTTGCACGGACATTTTGTTTAAGTTCCCGTTCAGCAAAAAGGACGAACAGGGCAACGTGAAGGGCGACGAGTTGGAAGGCATCGCCGCGCGCGGCGACTTTGATCTGTCGCAGCACCAGAGATTTTCCGGCAAGCCGATGACGGTGTTTGACGAAGAACTCCGCGCCGCGTGGGGCAAACTGCCGAAGGAAAAATCGGACACGCTATGGAAACGCTATTACGATCACCGCAAAAATTACCTGACGAAATGCGCCAAGCCGGACGAGACGGCGGAGCAAATTTCCCAACAGGCGACGGAAGATGCGAACGGTCTGGCGAAGGGTGTTTACATCCCGCACGTCATCGAGCCGAGCGCAGGGGTGGATCGGTTGATTCTCGCGCTGATCGCGAATGCGTTTTCCGAAGAAACCAAAACCGATGACAAGGGCAAGAGCGAGACGACGGTGACGCTGAAATTTCATCCGCGCGTCGCGCCGTTCAAAGCGGGCATTTTTCCGTTGTTGAAAAACAAACCGGAGCTTGTAAAGAAAGCGCAGGCAGTCCGAGATCTGTTGCGCCCGTGGATGAATGTCTATTACGACGAGGCCGGTTCGATTGGCAAACGTTACGCCCGGCAGGATGAGATCGGCACGCCGTTCTGCGTGACGATTGATTTCGATACGCTCGGCGAAAAACCGGAGTTGCTCGACACTGTCACGCTGCGTTATCGCGACGACGGCAAGCAGGAGCGTTTGAAAATTTCCGAGCTGCGCGACTGGCTGCTCGCAAAGGTTCGCTGATGACTGAAGCGCCCAAAGATTCTGTGGTGGAAGCTCCGCCGGAGCCAAAGCCGAAGCGGGCGCCAACGCTGTATTTCATCGTTGGTTTCAAGTTGTTGAAAGCCACGGGGGCACTGCTGCTGGCGCGCGGCGTGCATCGGCAGCTCACGGACAATAATCTGCCGGAAGAATTCCAGAAGCTGCTCCTGTTCCTGCACCTCGACCCGGAAAAAAAGTTCTTCACGGATCTGGCCGACCGCATTGCCGACATCACGCCGGAAAACCTGAAATGGATCGTGGCCGGGTCGGTGATTTACGCGGGCTTCATGTTTTTGCAAGCGGTGGGGCTGGCCTTTCACATCGGCTGGATTGTCTGGCTGGTCATCGGCGAATCCGCTTTTTTTGTGCCGGTGGAAGTTTACGAACTGGTGCATCGGCCGAACTGGATCAAGTTCACGATCCTGGCCGTGAATGTGATGATCGTTTGGTATCTTTACGTCAACCGCGCCCGATTGATCAATCATCACCATCATCATCCCAAAAAATAATTTTATGGAAACCGCGCTCCCGTTTGAAGTTTCGGAATTTGAAAATCTTTTGCGCAAACCGAACAGCGACCCGACGGGCTTCGCCGGTTTTTTCAACAGCGGCGAGGTGTGGGTCGCGCGCGTCCCGGCGCGGCTGGATGTGATGGGCGGCATCGCCGATTATTCTGGCGCGAATGTCTGCGAAGCGGTGCTCGGTCGCGGGATGCTCATGGCGGTGCAGGCGCGCAATGACCGCACGCTGCGCATCCGTTCCGCGCAAGTCGGCCCGCGCAGTTTGCCGGTCGAGACGCGCATTCCGCTGGATTATTTTTCTTCGGGCGACGTGATTGGTAACTACACGGAAGTCCGCGAATTGTGCCACGCGAATCCCATCGCCGCGTGGGCGGCTTACATCGGCGGAAGTATTTTCACGTTGTTGAAAGAAGAATCCGTGAAGCTGCCTTACGGTTTCAGTTTTCTGCTGTTGAGCGCGGTGCCGATGAATGTCGGCATCGGCAGTTCCGCCGCCGTGGAGATCGGCACGTTGTCCTGCCTCAATGCCTATCTCGATTTGAAGCTCGACGGCGCCCGCATCGCGCGGCTCGGTCAGATGGCGGAGAACCACGTCGTCGGTGCGCCGTGCGGCATCATGGATCAGATCGCCGTCGCGAGCGGACGCGAGAGCAAGCTCACGCACATCCTCTGTCGCCCCGGCTCCATTGTCGGCGAAGTGGAGATTCCCAGCGGCACCGGTTTCGTCGGCATCAACTCGATGGTGCGTCACTCCGTCGCGGGCAATGCCTACGGCAACGTCCGCATCGGCGCGTTCATGGGCAAGCGCATCATCAATGAAATCCGGGCGAAAACCGGACGCGCGGCGGTGAACTATCTCACGGAAATTTCCTCCGCCGAATTCGCGAACGAATACGAAAAGGAAATTCCCGAATCCATCCTCGGCTCGGATTTCCTGAAAAAATACAAGACGCACGACGATCCGGTGACGACGGTGCAGCCCGATGCGACCTATCGCGTCGTCGGCCCCGCGCGGCATCCGGTGGGCGAGAACGAGCGCGTTTTGAAATTCATCGCCGCGCTCAACGCCGCCAAATCCGGCGATGAAAAAGCCCTCGTGACCGCCGGCGAACTGATGTATGCCGCGCACGACAGCTACCGCGACAACTGCAAACTCTCCGTGCCCGAAGTGAATTTCATCGTCGAGGCCGTGCGCAAACGCGGACCGGCGCAGGGGCTTTACGGCGCGAAGATCACCGGCGGCGGCACGGGCGGAACGATTGCCGTGTTTGGCAAAACCGCCGCGCTCGCGGAACACATTCCGCAGATCGCTACCGAATACTCCCGCCGCGTCGGCGAGATGCCGGACATTTTTGAAGGCACGTCGCCCGGTGCGATTGAGTTCGGCGCCAAGCGCTACACGTTCGGCGCGAACGGGTGGAAGCGGTTTGATGTGTGATTTTTTGTGAACCACGAAACACACGAAATGACACGAAAAGTTTTTTGAATAATTTTCGGAATCATGCCGTTGACGGAAGTGGGCGCTGGCGGTGGTGCCAGGTGGAACTCCTCGCGCTGCGAGGAGTAGCGCCGCGTGCAGCGGCGCAACCCTTGGAGCGGGTGGTGGAAATTCTCGCGCTGCGAGAATTCCGTCGCCGAGCGCAGCGTATTCGGCGACGGCACGGACGGACGAGGCGTGAGCTTTACCACGTTCGTGCCGCCCGCTGTTGCGCGGGCGGAGTTTTCGCAGCGCGAAAACTTCCACCACCCTTTGCCACCATCCTTAACTTCAGTTGGAAAACTTTGGCCGCTCACCGTCGCCGAAATAAACAAACGGCCAGGCTTCCGGGTGTGCCACCAGTTTGGCACGCACCGGATTTTCGAGGATGTAGTTTGCCTTCTCGTTTCGACTTTCATCATGGCGCAGGCGGTGTTCAAAAAAATCATCCTGCCAGACGATGCCGGTTTGCTTGGCCGCCCACTCCTTCCATTTGCTGACGATGAGCCGGATGGTTTTCTCGGAAGGCGGAAACGACAGCAGCGCGTGCAGATGGTCAGGCATCAAAAGAAAAACGTGTGGCCACCACAAAAACTTTTCCTGCCGATGGCGCACAGTTTCAAACAATTTCTCTGCGACATCCGGCAGGGCAAGCTGGTTTTGAAATCGCCGCGCACAGTTGATGGTGATGAAATAAATTTCCTGATTGGGATTCACCCACAGCGGAATGTCGTGCGGCAGATGTCTGCGCGGCGGCTTCATGCCGCAAAAATAAACCAGTCTGGCAGAATGGTGCAACTCCAGTTTTTCGCTGTTCTGGCGAAGCTGGTGAAAATTCTCGCGCGGCAAAGGGTGGCGGAAAGTCAAAAAGTGGTGGAAGTTTTCGCGCTGCGAAAACTCCGCCCGCGCAGAGCGGGCGGCCCGAACGTGGTAAAGCCAACGCCTCATCCGTTCGCTCCAAGGCGTTGCGCCGCTGCACGCGGCGCTACTCCTCGCAGCGCGAGGAGTTCCACCCAGCTGGCTGCACCCGGCTGCTTTTCGCAGCGCGAAAACCGCCACCCCAAAAAAATTAGCGTTTATCAGCGCGGATTAGCGGTTAAATTTTTCGCCGCATGAACCAAAGCATCGTTCGCAAAGCCGTCATTCCCATCGCCGGTCTCGGCACGCGGCACTTTCCCGCGTCGCACGCGGTGAAGAAAGAATTGTTCCCCGTCGTCGGCGCGGAGGGCATCGCGCGGGCGCTGTTTCATTATCACCTGCTGGAACTCGACGCGGCGGGCATCGAGGAGATTTGCATCATCGTCCAGCCCGGCGAGGACGCGACCGTGAAAAATTATCTGCGCGGCCCGGATGCGAATTATCTTAAGCGGCTGGAAAAATATCCCGCGCTGCTCCACGAGGCGGCGCAGATGAAAAAATTCTCCGAGCGCGTCACCTTCGCCGTGCAGCACGCGCAGGAAGGCTATGGCCACGCGGTTTTTCAGAGTAAAGATTTTGCGAATGGCGAAATGGTCTTGCTCGGTCTCGGCGATCACTTGTTTCGCGGTTCGCCGGTTTCGCCTTACCGTGAACTCGCAGATATGGCCAAAATTTCCGGCGGCAAAAGTGTTTCCGCCGTGAACCGCATTTCGGCCAATGAACTCAAAGGCTACGGAACCATCGCCGGCACGCGGCGACCAGAAAATTCCCGCCTGATAGACATTTCCCTCATCATCGAAAAACCCAGCGTGACCGTCGCGCAGGAGAAATTGCGCGTCAATGATTTGCCGCCGCAGACATGGCTGGGCTGGTTCGGTATGCACCTGCTCGCGCCTTCGATTTACGACATCCTCGGCGAGATGATTCGCGATAACATCCGCGACAACGGCGAATTCCAGCTCACGCGCGCCCAGGAAATCCAGCGGCAGCGGCACGATTATCTCGCGCTGGAAATGACCGGCGCGCAGCGTTTCGACTTCGGCGTGCCGGATGATTTCGTGGCGAGCGTGCAGGCGTTCCGCAAAACGCCGTGATTTTATTGAGATTATTTGCTTGCGGCAGGCGTGACCGACGTTTAATTAAGGCGGAGTTAATCCAGTTTTGATGCACTACATTACAGTTCAGTCCCAACCAGAGAGGGTCGCTTGAGCCGCCCTTTCCAACCCCAACGCAACGCTTCCCCCACCTCGCACTTGCGCGTGAACGGGAAAATCCGCGCCCGCGAAGTCCGCGTCATCGGCCACGAACACAAGCAACTCGGCGTGTTCCCGCTGAACGATGCCCTCGCCCTCGCCCGCCAGCATGGCGTGGATCTCGTCGAGATTTCGCCCAATGCCGTGCCGCCGGTTTGCCGCCTCATCGAGATCGGCAAATACCGCTACGAACTTTCCAAGAAGGAAAAAGAAACGCGCAAGCATCAGCACGCTTCGACGGTGAAGGAAGTGCAATTAAGCCCGCGCATTGACCCGCACGATCTTGGCATCAAAGTGCAGCACGCGATCAATTTTCTCTGCGAAGACATGAAGGTGAAAGTCGCTTTGAAATTTCGCGGTCGCGAAATGGCGCACACCGAAGTCGGCTTCGAGGTCATCAAAAAATTCATCGCCGAGATCGAACCGTTCGGCCACCCCGATTTTCAGCCGAAGCTCGTGGGCCGCGCGATCAACCTGATGTTGAGCCCGCTCCCGCGCAACAAGCGCGCGAAGAATCCGCGCGGCGAAGATGCCGGAGAAATGCCGGCGGATGAGAAACCTGCGGTGGAAAAAAATTCTGAACCTCATCCCAAGCCGCACGCGACCAAGGCTAAAGTCGTCGTTGCCGAAGAGCCGAAATCGGATGGCTTGCACAATCCGTTTGCGAATCTGGATATCAAACCGGAGTAATCTCGACTTTATTCACGTGTCCAAAGTCTGCGGTTTAACCGCTAACTTTGGACATTATTTTTTAAGGTGTGGACGAGTTCAGGAAACCGGCAGTCCGCGCAGATTGCATTGGAATGTTCACAGAAATCACGAACGATTTGCATCAATCCCTGTTGCGCCGCCGCGCTTTTCAACATCCGCGCATTGGAAGTTCCGAGCAAACGCTGGCGTGCCAGTTTCAAAACGGAATTATCTTCTGCCGCTGGCCACGCGAAAAATCTCCGTTCCACTTCGCGCTGAATTTTTTCATTGCCGCCCTCTTTGGCCCGGATCCACAGCCACGGTAAAACGACGTTCACCGCCAAATCCGTGACCCGCGCCGCGCCCAATAACGGCTGTGGTTTTATCATGCGCGTGGAGTTGAACGTCCAGTGCCACGACCAGAATTCATCGCGCTCGACTTGAAAAATTTCGTGGAGTGAGGACAAAAGTTTTTCTCCCTCGCCGCCGCCTTTTGCCTGCGCCGTGATCCATGCCTCGATCTTCGCCGCCACATTTCCTGCCGCCAGCCAATGCGCGGCCAGCGCGAGCCGCCGCTGCGGATGGTTCGCCGGGCGGAGGCCGTGAAATTTCCACGTCGCGCGCGGCAGCGTGCAGCCGGAAAATTCATCGCGATCCCGCCACCACAAATCCCACGCGTGCCGTAAAAAGGTGTCGGAACTTTTTTGCGAGCGCGTCAGCTCGGTCGGCAACAATCCGCTGATGCCGAGCAGCCGCGATTGAATCGCAAAAGCAGACTCTGCGCCGTGCTTCCAGCGCAGTTTCGTTTCGGCCAGATTCAGCATCGGCCAGACGTTGTGTTTGTAACCGAGCGCACGAAATAGATTTTCCCACAGCGCCTGTTCCCAGCCGGAATGTTTGGCGCGGGCAAGAATCATTGCGGCCTTGTTTTGAAAACGGACTTTCGCGGCGGCGTGCAACAGTTCCGAAAGCTGCGTTTCGTCCAGTGTTTGCAAGGGCGCGGAGCATTTGCCGCGCAAATTTTCCGGCAGGCCGGATTCGTTTTCGAGCGTCAGCGCGAGTTCGGCGAGCGGGGCGTCGAGAAAGTTTTTCAACGACAAAGTGGCAAATGAATTTGTTCGTGCCGTGCCGGAGGCCGGCGTTCCGTCCCAGAGGACGTGTAAGATGACGGTCTTGAAATTCGGGTTTACATCGTGGCCGTGTGCGCGCCAGCCATTGGCTTGCAAATCGATTTCGACATCGCCGGAAACGGGTTTTTCATTGTCAAACTGCAACACCGCACCGCGAAAATCCGGTCCGCCCTCCGCGCTGATAAAACCGGGATGCAACACGCGCACCGACTTTCCGTCCGCCGTTTTTAATTCGCCGCGCCGGAGCCGCTGGTGCTGCCAGACGGCTTGCAGCAATTTTTCCGGCGGCACAGAATCTTCATCGCGTAAGGCTCCCGCCGCACGACTTTTTTCGCGCCACACGGCGTAGAAGTTTTCGGCGCGGGAATTCACAACGCAGTTCTTGGCGCGATTGCTCAACAAAGTCAAGCCGCTTGAATAACGAAGTAACGAAGGAGCACGCGATGTGTTGGGCGACCCGGTAGATTAAGAACGCGCCAACTTTGTTGTCTCGTCGTTTCATTATTTTGCACGCAACCAAATCGTTTGCTGCCTGTTCAATGTTGGCGGCTTTAAATTTTTGTTCGCCGCCGTCCGGATTTTTTGGCTACACTGAAGTTGGTTTTTCAACGGGTGGTATTTGATGATTGAAGTCTCCAATTTAACGAAGCGATACGCAGGACGCACGGCGGTGGACGATATTTCGTTCACGGTCGCGCGCGGCGAAATCGTAGGCTTGCTCGGCCCGAATGGCGCGGGCAAAAGCACGACGATGCGTGTGCTCTCCGGCTTCATGCCCGCGACGAGCGGCACGGTGCGCGTGGGCGGCTTCGATGTTTTTCACGACGCGGACGAAGCGCGGCGGCGCATCGGTTACATGCCGGAAAATAATCCGCTCTATCCCGAAATGCGCGTGCGAGAATATTTAAAATTTCGCGCCCGGCTCAAGGGACTCGGCTGGAAGAATTCCCGTTCGCGCGTGGATACCGTCATGGAGCAATGCGGTTTAAAAGATGTGGGTCGCCGCATCATCGGGCAACTTTCCAAAGGCTATAAACAACGCGTCGGCCTCGCGGATGCGCTAGTGCATGAGCCGGAATTGATTATTTTGGACGAACCGACCGTGGGTTTAGATCCGCACCAAATCCGTTCGGTTCGCACGTTGATAAAAAGTCTGGCGGGCAAACACACGGTTTTGATTTCGACCCATATTTTGCCGGAAGTAGAGATGATGTGCGGACGCGTATTGATCATGTTCGGCGGACGTGTGCTGGCCTCGGATACGCCGGAAAATTTGCAGTTGCGCATGGCGGGCGGCAGCCAAGTCATCACCGAAATTGCGGCACCAGAAAAGGCGTTGCGCGAGGCGTGGGACGGCCTGCCGGAAGTGGAACAATTCAATGTGTCGGCGAGCGATGGGAAATTTTTCCGCTGTGCGCTGATCGCCCGCGATGGCTTTGATTTACGCGCCACGGTATTTGCAATCACGCAAAAAAATGGCTGGGAACTCCGTGAGCTCACGCGCAGCCGCCACTCGCTCGAAGACGTTTACGTGCAGGTGACGAAGCCGAGCCAGGAGGAGCGCGAATGAGTATTTTTCTCACCTTGCTCCGGCGCGAACTCGCCGCGTTTTTTTATTCGATCAACGGCTACCTCATCATCGCGGCGGTGGCGCTGCTGATCGGTGAAAGTTTTTCCACGGTCATCGCAATTCTTGGATCTGACCCCTCACCCATGCCGGTGACGGAACTGTTTTACAGCACGAATTATTTTTGGATGATTGTGCTGCTCGCCGCGCCGGTGATGACGATGCGCCTGTTCGCGCTCGAAAAAGCGAGCGGAACTTTTGAAACATTGATGACCACGCAGATCGGCGACGTCGCCGTGGTCGCCGCCAAGTTCTGCGGAGCGATATTTTTTTATCTCGTCGCGTGGCTGCCGCTGCTGTTGTGCCTACTTATCGTCGGCCATTATGCGCGGCAACACACGGGTCTGGATGCGGGGACGGTCGGCGGCATGTTTCTGGGAATTTTCCTGATCGGCTGCCTATTCATTTCGCTCGGCTGCTTCGCCTCGGCCATCACCAACAGCCAGATGGCGGCGGCCATGGTAAGTTTCGTGCTCGGTATGAGCTTGTTCTCGCTGGCGTTTTTGGCGAAGGCGCTGCCGCCGAATTCCGACCTGACACAAATCATTCCGTATTTTAATTTATTCGACCAGATGGACAGTTTCGCGCGCGGGGTGGTGGACACGCGAGTTATTATTTTTTATCTGAGTGCGAGCTTCTTCTTCCTGTTCCTGACGTTGCGGGTGGTGGAAAGCCGCCGCTGGAAATAACATGAGCGCCGCCCCGAAATCACCGCCCAGTTTTTCCCGCGCGCAACGCTGGAAAAATATTTTCGACCGCTCGCTGCGGACACTGTTCGTGCTCGCAGCGGTGGCGATGGTGAATTATCTGGGCGCAAAATTTTCCCAGCGATACTACTTGAGCTCAGAGACGAGCGTTAAACTTTCGCCACGCACGCAGGCGGTTTTACATTCGCTCACGAACACGGTCGAGGTGATCCTTTATTTCGACCGCCATGCCGATTTTTACCCCGATGTGAAAGCACTGTTGGATGAATACGCGACGGCCAATAAGAAGATTTCCGTGCGCCTGGTGGACTATGTCCGCGATGCCGGCGAGGCGCAGAAAATCAAAATCAAATACAATCTCGGCGGGACGGCGGACAAGGACCTCATTATTTTCGACTGCGGTGGCCATACGAGCACGCTTCCGAGCACTGCGTTGCTGGAATATGGCGCGGTCGGTATGACCGAGGACAAAAAGTTGGACATCCGTCCCGTGCGTTTCAACGGCGAAGTGTTTTTCACCTCGAAGCTGCTGGCGTTGCAAAGTCCCAAGCCGCTCAAGGCCTATTTTCTCGTCGGCCACAATGAGATTTTGCCGAACGATAGCGGTCAGCACGGATTTCAAAAATTTGGCCAGCTCCTCCTCCAGAATTATTTTGCGCTCAGCGGACTGAACCTGACGGCCAATGCCGAAGTGCCAGACGATTGCAATCTGCTGGTGATCGCCGCGCCCAGCGCGCAATTCACAGAAATTGAACTTCAAAAAATTGATAAGTATCTCCACGAAGGCGGACGGCTCCTGGTCCTGTTCGGTGCGGGTTCATTGGAGCACGTCACCAACCTGGAGACGTTGTTACAACGCTGGGGCATGTCGGTCGCCCGCGACTACGTGAAAGATCCTGATAGCAGCGATTCCGGGGTTTTTGTGGGCAGTTACGGCCAGCACACCGTAACGGCACCGCTCCCGCAACTATCGCTGAAACTTTTTATTCCGCGGCCCGTGACCAAAGTCACTGTGCCGACCGGCAGTTCGTTGCAGGTAGATGAATTACTTTACTCCGGCGAAAATTCGTTACTGGCGGAAGATCTCACCGCCGCGCCACGCAAGTATCCGCTCGTTTGCGCCGTGGAGCAAAAGCCCGTAGCCGGCGTGCTCAACCCGCGCGGCAACACCCGCATCCTTGTCACGGGCGATTCAATTTTCCTCGGCAACACCGCCATCGAATACGGCAGCAACCGTGATTTCATTAACGCCGCTGTGAACTGGCTCGTGGATCGCCCACAACTCGTCGCCGGCGTCGGCCCCCGTTCCATCACCGAATTCCGACTGCTGCTCACCGACCGTCAGCAAAAACAATTGCGCTGGCTGCTGCTCGGCGCACTGCCCGGCGGCGTGCTCTTCCTCGGCTGGCTCGTCTGGCTCGTGCGCCGCAAATGAAAAACCAAACCACAGTCATCTGGTTCGCGGTCGCCGTGATACTCGCGGCGTTCATTTGGATTCACGACCACTATTTTTCGCACGCGGAGGTCGCAGGTGGAAAACTCCTGCCCGGCCTGCACGCTGCCGACCTCACGGAAATCCAGATCACGCCGATCGGCGCTAAAGAATTCATCGCCGTTTACACGAACAATTCCTGGTGTTTAAAAAAACCCTTTGTGTATCCCGCGCAAAACGCCGCCATCGCGTCGTGGCTGGGCGCATTGGAAAAATTGACGGTGGCCACGCACATCACGGCGGCGGAGTTGAACGCCAAGAAAGACGCTGAGGCCGGTTTTGGTTTTGATGCGCCGCAAGCCACAGTGGATCTCGCCGCCGGCGAAACGAAATGGCGTTTTCTCGTCGGCAGCAACACCGCCCCCGGGGACCAAGTATTCGTTCGCATCGTCGGCGCGGATGGCGCGCTGGTCACCGATTCCGCCTGGCTGCCGCTGCTCCCGCCAACCGTGGAAAGCTGGCGCGATACTTCGCTCGTTGGCCCGGTGGATAATTGCGATTGGATTGTCATCACCAACGGAACCCGCGTCATCGAACTGCGCCGCAATGGGACGAATCAGCTCTGGCGCATGGTGCAACCGATCGCCGCGCGCGCCGACTCCGCGCGCATCACCACCGCGTTACAACAGCTTGCCGGTGCCCAAGCCACGCGCTTCATCACCGATGATCCCAAGGCGGATCTGACCGCTTTTGGCCTCGAACCAGCCAGCACCGATGTCTGGCTCGGCCACGGGACAAATTTATATTCCGCCGTTCATGCCGGAAAAATCAGCGCGGAGGACACCAATCAAATTTACGTTCGGCGCGACAGTTTCAATACCGTCGCGCTCGCCGCCAAAGACACGCTCGCCGCGTGGACCGGTGAAGTGAATGACTTCCGGGATCAGCATCTGCTCGAACTCCATGCGCCCGTCGCGGAAATCGAGCTGCGCAGTGCAACGGCCAATTTCTCGCTCGTTTTCAATGTCACCAACGGCTGGCGAGTGGTCGGTGAAAAATTTCCCGCCGAGTCACAAAGCGTTTTGGACCTGGCCAAATTGCTTCTGAACTGGCGGGCGACTGAATTTGTGCGCGATTTTCCCACCCGGACAGATCTGGAAAAATACGGCCTCGCCAACCCGACCCGGCACATCACTTTCTACGGCGCAGCGGGCGACACGAACACAGTCGTGGCCCAATTATTATTCGGCAACGAAGAGGTCAACCGGATCTTTGTGAAGCGCGCCGATGAAGATTTTATTTACGCGTTGTCGCTGGCTGATTTCAGCCGCCTGAAGGAAAATAGCTGGGAATTCCGTAGCCACCGGCTCTGGAATTTTTCCGAGACCAACGTGGCTTCCATCACGATGCGGCAGGCGGCAAAGACGCGCACGCTGTTGCGCGCGGGCACGAACTCCTGGTCGGTCGCGCCCGGTTCCCAAGGCATTATTAATCCGCTCGCCATCGAAGAAACCGTGCGTCGCCTCGGCGAACTGGAGGCCGATGGCTGGGTGGCGCGGAATCTCACTGCGCCGGAAAGTTTTGGCTTCACCACCAACAGTCCGCAATTGACGATTGAGCTCAAAACGGGCGAGAAATTTATTTTAGATTTCGGCGAAAACGTTCCGCAGCAGGAAAAAGTTTTCGCCGCCGCCACGCTCGACGGCGAACGCTGGGTATTTGTCTTCCCCACCGCTCTGACGCAACTGGTCGCGGCCTATCTCACCATCCCGCAAGACCCGCTAAAATAGTCGTTTCCCGCCGCGCGCAACTCCGGTCGTTTGAACAGTTTTAAGCAACGCCGAAGCCTTCAGTTTAGTGGAATTCTTTTGCACCCGACGATGAGTTGCGTTAAGAATCGTCCATGTCGCTTTCCCGCTGCCGTGCCGCCACCACGGGTTTCTCGCTGATTGAAATGCTGGTCACCTTCGCGATCATGGCCATTGTCGTCTCGATGCTCTACGGTTTCGGTTCCGCGCGCCATCAGCGCACGCAAAAACAGCTTTGCGCCGATAACCTCCAGAAAATGTTTCTCGCGGCCCAGATTTACGCGAATGATTTTGGCGGTAAATTTCCGGTGATGACGAACGCGGTCACGGCGGAGGACGCGCTGGGAATTCTCGTCCCAAAATATTCCACTGACACCTCAATCTTCATCTGCCCCGGCGGACGCGATTCACAGATTCCAGCGGGCGAACCACTGCGATCGCACAAGATCAGCTATGCCTATTTCATGGGCCGCCGCGCTGATGCCTCGCCGAACATTTTATGTTCCGACCGGCTGGTGGACACGAACCCGAAGCGCATGGGCGAATTTGTTTTTTCCACCAATGGCAACGCGCCCGGCAATAATCACCACAAATACGGCGGCAATTTTTTACTGTGCGATGGCAGCGTGACCGCGAGCCAGGCGCAACTGGAATTGCCGGCGCTAGAAACGAATGGCATCGTGTTGCTGAACCCAAAACCGTGAATTGACCCGCCATGAAACTGCAATGTCCCTGCGGCGCAAAATACGCCTTTGACCTCGCGCCGGAAATGCTGGCGAATCCCGTGAGCTTCATCTGCCCCGCGTGCGGCGCGGATCATTCTGTTTTTGTAAACGAACTGGTGCGGCAAGAATTCGGCGCACCGGCGGCAGAACCAGTTTCGCTGCCGCCCGTCGCCGCGCCGTCACCGGCGACCGGTTCGCGTCTAACAATTTCCCACGAAACCAAACCAGCCACGCCGACTCCAGAAGCCGCGCCAGTTTCAAAATTCTGCTCGAAACATCGCGGTGTTTTGGCCACGGAAAACTGCGCTGAATGCGGCAAGCCCATCTGCCCGGAGTGCCTGAGTCTGTTTGGCTATTTCTGTTCGCCGCTCTGCAAGAACAAGGCGGATTTAAAAGGTAAAAACGTCCCGATCTTCGCCGGCCAGAAATCAGAAATCGAATCCCGCTTCTGGCGCAAGATGGGTTTGATCTTTGGCACGATTGCCTTGGTAATATTGGGCGCAATCGGCTTTTGGGGTTGGTATCAATTTTACGGCTCGCGTCCGCATGAAGTTTTTTCCCAGCACTTTGATCAGAGATCGTTTTACGGTAATGCCCAGATGACGGGTAAAGATCAATTTATTTTTCTCCATGGCGGCACGCTGGCGCGCGTGGATCTAAAATCGAAAAAAACTGTCTGGTCGCACGACGTCATCAGCCAAAAAGAATACGCTGACGCCACCGCCGCTGAAGTGCGGGCGGATAGCGCCTCCACCTATCGCTCGTCGCAGTCGCGACTGGAAAAATCGGCGCGCAAGCAGCTTGAAAGCGAGCTGTCTTTGCGGGTGGAAGGCGAAAATATCTGGGTCGCCCGCGGCGCTAAGGATACGCGCTACGACTGGAGCACCGGTAATGTCGCGGAAGAAAATAAAATTACGCCGCACACTCTTTACGGCGCAGACGAGGAAGGCGGCGGGCTGCCGCTGAATCCGAATGATGATTCCAGCCGGCCGCTCGACCCAGATAAAGTCGGGGCGCAGGTGCAAAATTTGAAATTGCCCGCGCAGATCGCTTTGCCCGCGTTGCTCGCGAATGCCCGCAATCAGCAGCAGCTTTTGAGGGAGTTGAAGGATGATCCAAAAAAACTGCCTGTGGCGGTAAAGAAAAATTCTACCGGTGACTCCGAAAACTCCATCGTCAGGGTGATTCACAGCAGCGATGGAGATTTGCGGTTCACGGTGCGATTGCTCGAAAGACGCATGGTCGCGCACTCAGCGATGAAGGCGCCGCCAAAAAAATCCGCGCTCGAGGGCGAGGTGAATCAATCGAAGACCATGGATATCGCCAATGAAATGCTGAACGAAATGCAACGCAACGCGGGTGGCGATACGGTTGAGGAAGATGAGAGCCGCTTTCAAGTTTCGGTCCGCAAAGCCGGCGAGCCGGAGACGGCGGGTTGGACGGGTGAAGTCGTTGGGCCGCCGGAATTGCATCCGCTTAAAACCGTGAACGTGCTCACGGCGGGCAAAGGCGTGGTAGTGCTGGACAAGGATAATAAAAAAATCTGGGCGGCCACGCTGACGTATTCTGTGCCCGGCGCGGTGCTGGATGACGAGGCGGGTGTTGCCCAGTTCGGCGCTGGCCCGTGCGTGGAGCGCGGCAACACGCTTTACGTTTTCGATCAGGCGGTGCTGACCGCGTTTGACTTGAGCAGCGGCAACGCGCGCTGGCGGTTGCCCTCGGTAGGCGTGATGGGATTATTTTTTGACGCGCAGGACAATGTGCTAGTCAACACCAC
Organism: Limisphaerales bacterium; assembly: GCA_025362675.1. Lineage (GTDB taxonomy): Bacteria > Verrucomicrobiota > Verrucomicrobiia > Limisphaerales > UBA11358 > UBA11358. The sequence goes on from JANYFN010000080.1 coordinate 15,846, forward strand.
CAGTGGCAGCCCGGACGACATCAAGTATTCGCGGCAGATTGATGTGACGAAAACCACTGACGCCATCGTGCAAAAAATTTCGCCGCAGTCGGGGAAAATTTTGTGGACGGTTAAACCCGGCGGCCATATTTCCTACGTTGCGGGCAACATTATTTACGCAACGCAAAGTTATGACTCCGGGTTCGATCCCGAGGAGGATGGCAACGATTTGACGGATGGCTTGCAAAAGAAAGATTATTTCCGGCTCGTGCGGCTCGACCCTAAAAGCGGCCGCGAGCTGTGGATTTACGAACAGCAGCGCGCCCCCAGCAGCGTGCATTTCAGCGGCACCTACATTGAGTTGGTGTATAAGAAAGAAGTGCAGTTGCTGAAATACATGACGTTTTGAAAAGGCTCACTTGATTGGCAAACAGCTTTCGCGCGCTTTTAAAAAATGGTGTTTGCACCGGAGCGTTTCTGCGTATTGGAAGAGCTCCGTTGCAGAGTAAGTTTGGTGCTTGCTGATACCCACACCGGAAACAAAAATGCGATTTGGAAAACCTGCCCGGCTTAGTAATTTTCCGTATTGTCGAACGCCGCGCGGCTGGTATGGTCAAACCAACGCATGATACGGGAAACCTCAGAATCGCCCGCAACGCCGCGCCGCAAATTGCCGCGTTCGTTCAAGGATTTGACGCCCGCGAAACATTTCAATCCGCGCACTTTTTTTCAGGAACTTATTTGGAAAGGCTGGTTCACGCCGCGTCACGGCCAGGCACAGCGTCCGGTTTTTCCAAAATTAAAGCGCGGTCAGGTGGCCATCACGTGGATCGGTCATGCGTCTTTTTTAATTCAGTTTTCCGATCTGAATGTGTTGGTAGATCCGAATTTTGCGAACTGGCTCTTTCTCCTCAAGCGTATCAAGCGGGCCGGCCTGCGGCTCCGTGATCTGCCACGCATCGACCTGGTTTTATTGACGCATGCGCACTTTGATCATTTTCACAAGCCGACGTTGCGGAAACTGCCGGAGCCGAAAATCGGTGTGATGCCGCGTGGCGTCGGCGATCTCGCCAAAAATCTGGGCTTCTCGCGCGTGGTCGAACTGGAATGGTGGGAAAGTTTCGGGCAAAAGGATTGGAAGGTGACGTTCACGCCCAGTAAACATTGGGGTGCGCGCACATTGCGCGACAGCCATCGTGGTTATGGCGGATTTGTGCTGGAGCATCAAGGCCGAAAAATTTACCACGCGGGCGACAGCGCGTATTTCGACGGCTTCACGGAGATCGGGGAAAAACTGCATCCGGAAATTGCGCTACTGCCCATCGGCGCGTATCACCCGGAAAGTTTTCGCAGCGTTCACATGGGGCCGATCGAGGCGGTGCAGGCATTCAAAGATTTGCGCGCGAAAGTTTTTGTGCCAATGCACTACGGCACGTTCAAGCTGTCATTCGAGGCGATGGATGAGCCGCCGCGTTTGCTGCGCGAAACTGCAGCGCAACAAAAGCTGACGAAACAGTTGAAAATTCTCGACGAAGGCGTGCCCAAGGTGTTTTGATTTGCAGAATAAATCGCTCGCCATGTTTGAATTTGAACTGCCGGAAAAATTTCGCCGCTACGTCCCGCTCGCCGTCTGGGCCATCGTCGCGCTCGTCCTCCTCGCGATTCCGCTAAAAATTATTGGCTACGGATTTTTGCCCGGCGATGATGCCTTGCGCCATGCGGCCAAAGCTGTCAGCGGTAAATCATGGTCAGAAATCATCGTCACCGGCGAGGTTTTCAAGATTGATCAAAGCCTTGGCTGGCATGGCTTGCTCGGCGCGGTGCATCGCGCCACGGGCTGGGATGCGGAAGGGTTGGTCGTGTTTTCGGTGGTCGCACTTTTCCTACTCGTGAACGGCGCGATGCTGCCGTGGCTCAAGCGCCCCGAGACGTGGCTGGTAGCATTGCTCGCGGCCAATATTATCTCCGACGTGCCGCAACGCTTTCTGCTTGGCCGCCCCTTCACCGTCACCTGCACGGTGCTGATGACTATTTTATTTCTAGCGCAAACGTGGCGGCCAAACGTGAAAAACTTTCTACTGATCACCGCGCTGCTGACAGGCTGCACGTTTGTTCACGGCGTCTGGTATTTATGGGTGCTGCCGATCGCAGCATTTGTTATCGCGGGCCAATTTCGCTGGGCACTGGTGCTGACCGGCGCGTGGCTGCTCGGCACATTTTTCACTATGCTGTTGTCCGGGCATCCGGCGGATTACTTGAGCCATGCGCTGCAAATGGCGTTGCACGGTGTCGGCGGCCACCTCACGAATCGCACGCAAGTCACCGAACTCCAGCCCTTCGCTGGCGATATTCTGGCGGTGTTGCTCGTCGGCGCATTGGTCGCCTTACGCGGATTTACAAAATCAGACGCCGCGCCGCTCACCCGCAACCCGGCGTTCTGGCTGATGTGCGGCTGCTGGCTGCTCGCATTCCGCGTCGGCCGCTTTTGGGAAGATTGGGGTTGGCCCGCCTTGCTGGTCTGGCTCGCGTCGGAAATGGATTTTCTGCTCCACCTTAAAATCGTGGCGGATTCAGGGCGGCGCCTGCTATTAACCATCATGCTCGCCCTCGCCGCGTTTCTCGCCGTGACCAGCGACCTCAACGAACGGTGGACCAAAAATCTGACCTGGCAGTTTCTCTCCGAAGCCGAACACCCCGAACTCGCTGGCTGGATGCCCGAGTCGGGCGGCATTTTGTATTCCGTGGACATGGGCATTTTCTACCAGACATTTTTTAAAAATCCCAAGGGCGATTGGCGTTACCAAACCGCTTATGAACCCGCGTTGATGCCAAAGGAAGATTTTGAAACGTTTCAGAAAATTCTTTGGAACAATAACGATCCGAAAGGCTACGCGCCATGGGTCGCGAAAATGAAAATAGCCGACCGGCTCGTCATTCGCGGTGAAAGCTCCGGTCATCCCGACATCCCGCAATTGGAGTGGGGCTACGGTGTTCGCGGGCTTTGGATCGGCCGAGTGCCGCGCACGAATATTATTCCCGTTCCATCGGCTCTCACAAAATAAGCCGACGACACGAGCCGACTTTCCTTCACTTCAACGAGGGACGCAGGAGAAAATCATAGCCGAGTTTTCGCCAACTCCTCGCAAGCGCGCGCGAGGGCAAAATCTTTTTCCGTCAGCCCGCCCACATCATGCGTCGTCAAGGCGAGCGTCACCTTATTCGAGCGGATATCCACGTCCGGATGATGCTGCGCACGTTCGGCGAGCTCCGCCACGGCACTGGCAAATCCCATCGCGGCTGGAAAATCCTTAAACGCGAACGTGCCTGAAATCATTGCGTCATTGCGCTGCCACCTCGGCAAGGCCAAGAGGGTGCTTTGAATCGTTGCCTCCTCGAGCCGCCGCGCTCCCGCGCCAAATATTTCGACGGGCGCGCGACGTGCTTGCTCGCTGGCGCGCGACAGGCTGATGCACGTAAACAGTGACCATACCCATGCGACGAGGCACAAAACCATACCGGGCCAAGGTGTCCGCGTGATGCCCGTGCCTTCCGGCGCCGGCACATCTGCGAACATCAGTTGATAGTAATGGCTGATGTTGCCGAAAGACCACGCGCAAAAGAGCAGAAAGCCCGCGAGAAAAATAACAAGTTGTCCGGTGCCGGCCACGCGGCGACCCGCGAGCAACGACCCGAGTCCCGGCGTGGCGAGCAGGTTGAGCAACGTGGCGTTGCGAACGGTGGCGCGACTACTTTTTTGCGGCGCAGAAGATGGTTTCATACGCAATCATCAGCGCCGCGAGGCCGATCGGAAAGGTAAACAAAAGGCCGACACAACACATCAAAACGCCGACGACGTTGAGAATCGCTATCAACACGATGAGGCCGAAGATCACGAACCAGTGTTTGTTCACCATCCGCCAACTCGTCTTCATTGCCGTCACGAAATCCATTTGCTGATCAATGATGAGCGGCAAGGCAAACTTCCAGGCCACACTCAAATACAACGCCGGAATCATGCCGAGGAACAGGAACAAAATCGGGAGCGCGGAGAACACCAAGGAAACCAGCTCATCCACGACCGCTTTATCGGGCGGTGCGCCGTGCTGCAAGTGCTGGAGCTGCCCGATCACCGAAAATAATTTTACCCCGAACATGATGATGAACGGTAAAAAGCACAGACCGGCGATGATCGTTTGAACCAGAGTGGCGAGAAATAATTGTCCAAACCCACGGCGAAAGCCCGCAAACACATCGCTGATTTCACCGGGTTCACTCCGGTTGACGCGGATGAACAGATACATCAACCCCGCGATCAGCGGACCCGAGCAGATGAAATTTGCGAGCGTGAACATCAGGCCGACCAACGGAATATTACCCAGCATGCCCACCCCGAACTGGATCGCCCAATAGATCAGCGCGCCGACGAAGAGCGTGCCGAAATTATTTTTCACCAACTCCCAGCCGCGCGTCAGACAACTAATGATGTCCAACTCGTAATCGTCCGGCAGCACATTTCCGGCGGGGCTGGCGGACGCGAAACTCGGCGGCGCTGAGGGCGGTTCGATCGGCGGCGGCGTGGACGCCATGGTCAACGGTCGGGAGAGGAAACAATCAAACAACTCGGGGAATTTTTCTAACGGACGAAACTCCGCATCACCCTCGCCTTTGGCCAGTGACGACGCGGCCAGCCGACCCTCCACGATCCATTGCCGAACGTCCACGTCCGTTACCGGCCCGTATTCCTTGCCATCCCCGCCGATGATGATGTAATTCGCCATATTTTTTCCTGCCTTGTTTCTAATTGATTGCCCGCAATGAAGCAAGCTAGTTTGCCAGAGGTTAAAACCTCCGCCGCCACAAAGTTGCGCGGCGAAACCGGTGGACTCAAACAAAGTGCTGAACATCGCCGACCCCGACCACAGCGGCGCGGCCGGCGATGCCTTTCGGACGACTTGCGACGCCCATTGTTCGAGTTGCGACGCCAAAACCACCCATTATTACCCAATTTGGCCAGTTGGCGATGGTCAAAATACGATAGTTAGGGCCATCTCGCCACGTTGCGAGGCGAATCTAGGCCGCCGGGAACCGCCACGCCCGAGGCAAACTGGCAAATATCGCGCTTGTCGCCGGGGTGGGCGGAGTTACAGTTGAAGCAGCCATGAAAACACTTTCGTCCAAGGCGAAAATTATGGCGCTGCCGCTCCCGGTTCCAACGGAACCTCTGAGAATAGCCCGCAGTTTCAACTGCGGGTAAAATCCGGCATTGCTAAAGTCCCGCAGGGACGGCTGAATAATCACCATGTCTTACATCAGCGCGTATTTCCATTGCATCTTTAGCACCAAGGAACGTCGCCCCTTCATCACGCCGGATTTGCGCGACCGGCTCTGGCCGTTCCTCGGCGGCATTGCCCGGCAAAATAAAATGAAAGCCATCGAGGTTGGAGGCGTGGCTGACCACGTTCACATTCTCCTTTCCTTGCCCGCCACGATGCCGGTTTCCAAAGCGATGTAACTCATCAAGGGCGGTTCTTCCAAATGGATTCATGAATCATTTCCCGAACAACCTAGTTTTGCGTGGCAGGAGGAATACGGCGCGTTCAGCGTGAGCGTGTCGCAAATGGACAAGACGATTGAATACATCCGGGGACAAGAGGCGCATCACCGTAAAATGACGTTTCAGGAGGAATTTCTGGTGTTGCTGAAAAAACATCGCATCGAATATGACGAGCGGTATTTGTGGAAATGAATACAGCCGTCCCTGCGGGACTCATTCATCTTCTCGCGTAACCCGGCGTTAAAACGCCGGGCTATTGTCGGGCTGTCCCGTTGGGACGAAAAATCACGCTTGTCGCCGGGGCGGGTGGAGTTACAGTTTCATCAGCCATGAAAACGCTTTCGACCATGGCGAAAATCAGCAGACTCACGCCAAATGGCATTTTCAAATTGCCTTTGCATCAATCAATGGTGTAAAAACTGGCCGCAAGAAAAAGGCATTCCCCACCAAATGAAAACCAAACTCCGCATTTTTTGCATCGGACTGGCGCTGCTGGCTGGCGTTTGTCCTGCGCTCTCGCAAGTCACCAATCTCGGCATCGCCCCAGCACCGGGCGGGCAATCCGTCCTTTACTGGCCGGTGAGCACTACGAATTTCGTTTTGCAGACCACCACCAACCTCGCCACGCCCAACTGGGTGACTGCCAGCAATGCTATCACCGTCAACTCCGTAGTTGTGACGAACTCAGCCCCGGCGGATTATTTCCGGTTGCTGGCCACGACGAACACGACGGCGGGCATGGTGCTGATTCCGGCGGGTTCGTTTCTGATGGGAAACTATCTTTTCTACAATTCCGCCACGAATGATCCAGACATCACGGGCAACTTGGCCGCAAGCCCGACGAACGTATATGTCTCGGCTTTCTACATGGACACCAACTTGGTGAGCTACAGTCAATGGACGAATGTGTATGCGTTCGCCACGAACCACGGATACAATTTTGCCCATGTGGGCGCAGGCAAGGCGGCGAATCATCCGGTGCAGACGGTGGATTGGTTTGATTGCGTGAAGTGGTGCAATGCACGGTCACAACAGGCGGGATTGTTGCCAGCCTATTACACGGACGCAGGATTTACACAACTGTTCACGAATGGCGACAACGGAACAACCGTTTATTTCAGTTTGATGAATAATGGTTATCGGTTGCCGACGGAGGCGGAATGGGAGAAGGCGGCGCGTGGCGGGTTGAGCGGGCTACGGTTTCCATGGGGCAATAGCATCTCTCAAAGTCAGGCCAACTATTATGGAACTACCAACAGCTATAATTTGAGTCAGAATGGCTACAATTACGCACTAACTAACGGAACAGTTCAACCCTACACCAGCCCGGTGGGTTCGTTTGCGCCGAATGGTTATGGCTTATACGACATGGTGGGTAACGTCACAGAGATGTGCTGGGATTGGTATGGGACACCGTATGGACAACCCACAACGAATAACCCAACCGGACCAGCCGGGCCCAACGGAACGTTTCCCTTTCGGATGATACGCGGCGGGGATTGGATTGATAGCATCCAATTTTGCCGATGTGGCGCCCGCTGGTATATCTATCCATATACCGCCGTCAACGGTTGCGGGTTTCGGTGTGTTAAGGGACTTTAGTTTTCCTACGCCGCCTTCCCGTGAAATTTCCTCGCCCGCACTTTCATTTCTCGCTTTAATCTGCGCCGCATGAAACAAAAAGCTTACGCCGCCGCTGGCGTGGACATTGATCTGGGAAACAAAGTGAAATCCACTTTGCCAAAACTCTTGGCCTCAACGCATCGCCGCGAAGTCCTCGGCAAGGTCGGCGGCTTCGGCGGCCTGTTCGCGCTGGACGTGAAAAAATATCGCGAGCCGGTTTTGGTCAGCAGCGTGGACGGCGTCGGGACAAAATTGAAAATCGCCTTCACGCTCGATAAGCACGATACCATCGGCGCGGATCTCGTGAACCATTGCGTGAACGACATCGCGGTGCTCGGCGCGGAGCCACTGTTCTTCCTCGATTATCTCGGCACGGGTAAGTTGGAGCCGCATGTGTTCACGGACATCATCAAGGGCTTTGCGCGCGCGTGCGCGGAAAATAATTGTGCGCTCATCGGCGGCGAGACGGCGCAGATGCCGGGCTTTTACCAAAAAGGCGAATACGATTTGAGCGGCACCATCGTCGGCGTGGTGGAAAAATCCAAAATGCTAAACGGCCAGAAAACCATCAAGCGCGGCGACGTGGTCATCGGCATCGAATCAAGCGGGTTGCACACGAACGGCTATTCGCTGGGCCGCAAAATTTTCTTCGAGCAGTTGAAATTGAAACCGTCCAGCCGCATCCCCGGCTCGAAGCTGACGCTCGGCGCGGAGCTGCTCCGCGTTCATGTCAGTTACGGGCCGCTGGTGCAATCGCTGCTGAAGCGCTTCAATTCAAAATTAAAAATTAAAAATTCAAAACTTCCCGTCCGCGCGTTCGCGCACATCACCGGCGGCGGTTTTGTGGATAACATCCCGCGCGTATTGCCGAAGTCGCTCGACGTCGTCATCAAAAAAGGTTCGTGGGAAATGCTGCCGGTCTTCAAGATCATCGCGGAGCAAAGCGGCGTGCCGGATGACGAATTGTATCAAGTCTTCAACATGGGCATCGGCATGGTGGCCGTGGTGTCAGCGGAAAAAGCGGCAGACGTTTTGAAATTCATCAAGGCGCAGAAGCACAAAGCGTGGATCATCGGCGCAGTGGTCAAGGGCAAGGGCGTGGCGCGGGTGGAATAATTTTTAGCCACCGAGCCACAGAGGGCACCGAGAAAGATTTTGGTTTTTAACTCTGTGTTCTCTGTGCCTCTGTGGCAATTATCTGCTCGCCCTCAAAACGAGCACATGAATTTCACGTCGAAGGAGCCGAACACATCTTTTTGTTTTTGCCCGACAAATTCTTTGCTGCGCGTGACCTGCACATAACTGAATTCCAAATGGCAGCACGGCTGAATCGCGAAGCCCCAGCTCAAGTCGTTCACGCAATCGTATTTTTTCACGCTCTGGCTGGTCTGGTAGGAATTGCCGTCGAGCGTGATGTCGTGGCCCACGAGCCGGCCATCGGCGGCGGCGAAAAGATAGGCGGAAAAAGAATTTTTGCGCTCCGTCAAACCGCCGTTGACCGCCGCCGGTGAATCAATAATTTGCACGCCGAAATCATCCGGCAGATTCCAGCCGACGCGCGCGGTCGCCCCGGCGGTGCCGGAGATGTTCACGTTGCCGACTTCGGTGCCGACGCGCGGGATGATATCAAAGTATTTTCCCGTGCGCGCCGTGGGCGACCAGCGCCAGAGCCGCGCGTATTTCAGCAGCAGGCCGGGTTCGTCCTTGATCTGATGGCTCCAGCCTTGCGGGATGTCTTCGGGAAAACGCACGCTGTGAATGAACTTCTGCGCCTCGTCCGCGAGCGAGCCGTGGCCGATGATGCCGAGATCGAGTTCAAAACTTTCCAGCGTCGCAAAATGATCGCTGGCCTGCGCGCGGCGTTCAAACAGCAGGCCCGCGTAAAGCCAGCCCGCGTAAGGCCGATCAGTCGGGATGGGCGCGGGGTTGAGAATATTTTCCGGCGTGAACATGCTTTGGCCGGCGGCGAATCCGACGTTGCCGATGGCGTGGTCCATGCCCCACGTGGGAATTTTTTCGAGCGCGTGCGTGAGGCGCGGCAAATCGTCGTCCGATGCCACCCAGGTCAGCTTGCTGCCGTGCGTGTAATGACGATCTTGATGCGTGCCGAGCGGGTCGGACCATAAATCGTTTTCATCCACGATGGAAAAAAATCCGCCCGCGTCTTCGGCGTGCGCCACGCTCGCGCCGACGAACGCAACGGCGGCGGTGAGTTTCGCGGCGCGGGAAAAGGCTTTTTGAAATATCATTGGCGACGGAATGTTTTTGTCTGGCGACGGGAAAGTAAAGCGGAAGTTTAGATTTGCGCCGGCCCGTGAAATCGGAAATCGTGACTCACAAACCAAAATAAATTTATGCCATCATTCGACATCGTCTCGCAGGTCAACTCCATGGAAGTGGAGAACGCCGTGAACCAGGCCAAGAAGGAACTCGCCAACCGTTTTGATTTCAAAGGTAGCAAAGCCGAGATCGTGCTGGAAAAAACGGAGATCAAGTTGAGCGCCGAGGACGCTTACAAAGTTCGCACGCTGAACGAAATGGTCATCGCCAAACTTTCCAAGCGCGGCATCTCGCTCAAGAGCGTGGAGGAATGTGACCCGGAAATTTCGCCGCTCGGCCACACGCGCCAGAGCCTTAAATTAAAAAACGGGATCGCGAGCGACGTGGCCAAGCAGATCACCGGCTTCATCCGCGACGGCAAATTCAAAGTCACGACACAAATCCAAGGCGACGAAGTGCGCGTGAGCGGCAAGAGCCGCGATGATCTGCAAGCCGTCATCGCCGCCGTGCGCGTGCATGAATTTCCGGTGAGTTTGCAGTTTGGGAATTTTAGGGATTGAAATGAAAACTCGCGCGAAGAAAATTTTGTTGGTCGGGGCAATTTTCTTGGGTGTGCTGGTCGGCTTGGCTGGGACGTGGCTTTGGTATCTTAACAACTATGTTCACCGGCATTGCATCAAACAAGCCTCGCTGGCGTTGAAAATTTATTCTTCGGATCATTTTGGCAATTTTCCTTTCAGCACAAACGGTTTTGGTGACGCTTTGTTAATTTTTTTGAAAGAAGACCCGACCGTGATCAACAGTATTTGTGGCCCGGATGATGACGGCCAGATCTTCAAAGAAGCATTGAAAAATAATTCCATCGTGCCAGAAGACCAGTGTTCCCGCGTTTATATCCAAGGCTTGAGTGAATCGAACGATCCTGGCATTTGTATTTTATTCGATAAAAATTCCTGCAAAGGCGGCGACCACGGACGCTCACCGTGGGGACCTCTCCTGCGCGAAGTCAGTCTTTTGGATGGCTCTATGAAATACATCCGCGATGAAGATTGGCGGGAGTTTAGTCGTCAACAAGTTGAGTTGTTGGTGGCGGCTGGCTTTTCACGAACCAACGCACTTCACTTTTATCCCGCCGGAAAATAAAATTTCACCGCTGGATTTGCAGCCGCAGAAATTGTGCGTTCGCACCCGTCGTCACGTTGGTTGAGGTCGTGGCGGTGACGTTCACGGATTGATCGGGCGGCACGCCGACAGGTGCGGATTCGGCAACGCTCGCGCCGGGCAGATTCGTCACCCAGCCGCTCGCAGCGGTGTAAGTCAGCAGATTATTCCAGACGGATAAATCACCGGATAATTGCACGAGGTAAGTGAGGTCACTCGCCGAGGTGTTGCGCGGAAAATGCAATTGGAACTGCGGACCGACGAGACTGCCGGTGAACAAATTGGTGCCCGCCACATTTGGATCGGAAGCGAAGGCGTATTCCAAAAGATTCGCGCTGCCGTCGGCGTCTGGATCGGCGGCGTCACCGGCGATGGTCACATTGTTGGCGTTCGTGTTGAAGTGTGCGAGTTGCCAG
>JANYFN010000101.1 GCA_025362675.1 Limisphaerales bacterium
CTCTACCAACTGAGCTATCCTGCCAACTGTGGGCGCACAATAAATCAAACGGCGGCGTTCAAGACAAGCTCAAAGCAATTTAAAACACAAAACCCGAAATCAGCACTTCCGCCAATGGACGAATTAATTGTGAAAACGAAATGCAAAACCGGCCTCGGCTCAAATGAATACGTGCGATTGAACCTCATTGAAAGTCGATCCTCGAACCAACTTCACTCATGCGGAAGTCGGGCTTCAGGAACGGGAGGCACACCGGTCAAACTCGCGTTAGGTTTCGAGTCGAGGGGTTGAGCGACGTTGGTGCAAGTTTCGATCATGCACTGGAAACTCTAGGAGCTTGAGCGCAAAAATATAAACGGGGAAATAATCAGACCGCTCGAAAACAGCCGAATTTTTTCGCGACCTATTTTCGACTAGGGCGTAGGTGATTGAATACCCAACCAAAAAGGCTGAAATATATTCAGGATTCCTTAGCGCCTCCGTTGAGGCGAACAATTATGCGGCCGAGCAAATTAATTTTTGCCGACGGCTTTCACAATTTTCTGGGCCGCATCGGACATAGAATCGCCGTTGATAATGGCCACGCCAGATTCAGCCAAAGTCTTTTTTCCGGCGGCAACATTGTTGCCTTCGAGGCGCACGACGAGCGGAAGTTTCAAGCCCGTTTCCTTCACCGCTGCGACGATGCCGGTGGCGATGACATTGCAGTCCATGATGCCGCCAAAAATATTCACCATGATGCCTTTCACGTTCGGGTCGCTCAAAATAATCTTGAACGCCGCCGTGACCTGCTCCTTGCTCGCGCCGCCACCAACATCAAGAAAGTTCGCCGGATTGCCGCCGAAATGCTGGATGATATCCATCGTCGCCATCGCGAGGCCCGCGCCATTTACGAGACAGGCGATGCTGCCATCGAGCTTGATGTAATTGAGCGAAAACTTGCTGGCTTCAATTTCGAGCGCCGCTTCCTCGTTCAAATCGCGCATTTCTTGGATGTTTTTGTGGCGATACAGCGCGTTGTCGTCTAACGAAATTTTTGCATCGAGCGCCATGACGGTTTCTTTGCCGTCCGCCAATTCCACAACGGCCAAAGGATTTAATTCCACCATCGCCGCGTCACATTCCCACCAAGTGTTATAAACGCCCGTGATAAGCTTCACGCCGGCATTGAACAAATCGCCTTTGAGTCCGAGCGCCGAGGCGATTTTGCGTGCCTGATACGGCATGATACCGACAGCGGGATCAATGTTCTCCTTGAAAATTTTCTCGGGATGTTTCTCCGCTACTTCCTCGATATCCATGCCGCCCTCGGTGCTGGCCATGATGAGCGGACGTGACGTTTCGCGGTTCAGAAGCACGGCGAGATAAAATTCTTTTTTGATCTTCGCACCCGCCGCGAGCAGCAGCGTTTGCACCTGCCGACCGTCGGCGCCAGTTTGTTTCGTCACCAACGTTTGGTTAAACATTTTACCGGCGACATCGACGGCCTCATCCACGGAAGACGTGACTTTCACGCCGCCTTGGAAACCGCTTTTGAAAGTGCCCTTGCCGCGTCCACCCGCGTGGATCTGCGATTTGACTACGACCTTGGAACTGCCAGCAGCGACGATTTTCTCCGCCGCCGGCCGCACTTCGGCGAGCGATTTCGCGGGGATTTCAAAGGGGACGTTGACGCCGTATTGGGCGAGCAACTGTTTAGCCTGATATTCGTGGATGTTCATACAAAAATTGAACCCGCATTAAAAACCATTGGCGCAGGAAATCAAACTTTTATCCACGAAAACCAAATGGTCGCGGCTTTAAGAATTCAAAATGAAGTTGGCAAACGGAGCCTTCAAACCTTGGCCAGCAGCGGCTTGAATATTTCCGCCACCCGTTGCTCCAAGCGTTCCAGGTCGAGCGGCTTGGTAAAAAAATCCACCGCATGCATCGCCACCATCCGCTTCGTGACGCCGCTCGACAACGCACTCATGAAGATGATGGGAATTTTTTTTGTGTTCGGCTGGCGCTGCAAAATGTCGCAAACCGAAAGCCCGTCCAAATCCGGCAGCAAAATATCAAGTAAGATCAAATCCGGCTTGCCGATGCGCGCCTCGCTCAAAGCGTGGACGCCGTCATTCGCCACGAGAAATTCGCAGCCCAATTTGGCGAGCCGGAACTTCACCAGTTCGATGAAATCCTCCTCGTCATCCACGATTAAAATTTTTGGAATCACGCCCTAACGATAACGCTCCCCTGCCCCAACACCAAAGACGGTGCGGTTAAAACTGTGTGACAAACTGGCAACGAAATTTATTTCTGCGGCGGCGGTTGTGTTGGAATCCCCGTTTGCGCGAACGGCAAATCTTCATCGCTGTGAACGCGATTGCCTGCCGGGTCAACGATGGTGGCAGTGACAAAGACCAGTAATTCCTTGTCGGACTTTTTTGGAATGTTTTCTTCAGCACTGGTCGTGGACTTGAATCCGCCTAGCAACAAAGTCTGGGCGTCATAAATTTGCGTCGTAGTTTCCATTTTCCTAACGCGAATGCTGGGCCGCGATTCCGGCAGTGACGAAGATTTTTTTGCCGCCGCATAACCAAAAAATTCAGTTAACGAGGATTGCGCGCGAAGTTGAATCGTGTAGCCGTCGGCCAAAACGGTTGCGGTGGAATCCAAAATGACGCCGATGTCCAAAGGCGTGGTATGAAAAGCGACATTATTATTAGTGACCGACCCGTGGCTGACCAGTTGGGCCGGCAGACCGGCGGCTAATTCCGCGGTCACTTCGGCGGGCACCGAGCCGATAATCGGAATTTGTGTGCCGACCATCAGTCTGCTTGGCCGTCCACTGGCGGTTGTCACTTCTGGCTCGGCCAAAATTTCAAAGCCCTTTTTGGCCTTCAATTCATTCAAATTCGCTTGAAAATTACTGTGGTTCATTATTCCCACCATTTCGCGCGTTTCTGCGTTTATCCTCATTGCCAAGGATTTTAGATTGTATCCCTTGGGAACTTCAATAAAACGCGCCTTGATCTGAATTTGTGGCGGGGGCGGCACGTTGAGTTTGTGCATGAGTCCTTCAATCACATCCAAGTCTTGCTGCGTCGCCCGCACCAAAAGTCTTCCCGTGCGATCTTTATAATAAATGGACTTGCCCGGCGGCGATTCCAAGTTCACGCCCAAATTGCGGAAAGCCTTAAACCCAACGCCGTTGAAAATACTCGTGGAATTAGAACCCGACACTTTCGCGCCCTGTCGCAGCCAAACTTCAAAAGTATTCGTATCCACCTTGAACTCGCGCGTGAAAAATTGCGGCGACATAGGTTGAAACACAATGCCGTAATCCTTGATGGCATACTGAATTTTGCGCACGTCACCCGCATTGGGGTTTTGCGCCACGTTCGTAATAGCGACTAAAAGATCCGCGAGCGACACATTGGTCAAATTCAACTTCACGGTGAACTGTCCGGGATCTAATGCCGCCTCGTAGTTCGTGATGCTCTTCGGCGAAGCTATCGCCAGCCTCGACTGGTCGGCGTTCGGATTGATCATGAAGTTGACGCCTTGATGTTCTGGATCGACCAGCCGGGATTTTTGCGCGAGCAACCGCAGCACGTCGCTCAATGGCACGCCGTTGTAAGCAACGCTGTCAAATCGGATGCGATCGAGTTGATTGGAAATGCTTTGCCGTCCGGCTCCGCTGCTGGTGAATTGGTTTGTTCCGCTGGATTTGCGGAACGCCTCCGGGTTCGTGATGATTTCTGCACTCACCAATGCCACCAGATTGCTGCCGGATTTTCCAGTAACATCCGCCGAACTAACCACAACGCCACCCTGGCTTTGCAGCAACGTGACCGCTTGAAATTGATTCGTGACCAGAATGCCCGCCTGCGGTTCCACGACCCGATAGAAAAACGTCAGATTCACTTGGCCATTCGTCGCCACCGGTGTGCAGTCAAACTCAGTTTCATTAGTGCCGTTGCCGATGGACATGGTTACGGCACTGCCGCTGATCGTCACCGCGCGCGGCGCACTGAATTGCTGGAGCCCGGAAGATTTCAACTGTGAGAGAATGCTTGAAAATGGTTGCGGCCAGGCAGCAACCCATGAGCCGACATTCGCCTCGTCATGCTTGAATCTCCAACTTGAGAATTGTTTTTGGAAATCAACTCCGCTCATTTGGAAAAAATGCGCCGTGACCAAAATGGTTGGCGGATTGGTCGGCGGTGGCAGTTGAATTATTCGGTGCAGTGAAAATCTATTTTCACCGCGACCGGTGGATCCATCAATCGTAACGCTGTCACTGTTTTGCGGTGCAGTTGCAGATGGCCGGATTTCGTTGGTTCGCGGAGTCGGCCCTTCGCCCATCGGCACGGCGACGGCGGTGAAGGCCACAATTCCCAGCAGCGAAACCAGCGTCAGCCCCGCGTGACGCGGCGCGCGGAAATCCACCAGCCGCTCGATGCGCTGCCGCAACGCGCTCCGCGATTCCATGATGCCCACGAGTCCAAGGCTCGCGAGCGGACGGTTCAGCGCGAGCTTCGCCACTTCCAGCAACGTCGGCGCATAGGTCTCGGCGTCATCGCGGAGCGCGAGCATCACTGCGTCGTCCACCGCCTCCTCGCGCACGCGGCGGATGCGTGCGTTAGCCACCCAGACCAGCGGATGCCACCAATAAAAAATCTGCAACAGTGCCTGCAAAAAATTCACCCACACATCGCGCCGACGCAGATGAATCAATTCATGCAACAACACCGCACGCAGTTGTTCGTTAGAAAAATTTTCCGCGAGCGCTTGCGGCAGCAAAATCGTCGGATGAAATAATCCGCACACGGCGGGCGAAATCTGGCCCGCGACAATTTTCAAGCGCACAGAAGTTTGCCGCGCGTTCGGAACGCCGGCCAACCGCATCGCTTCACGAAGCTGTCCGGAAAACTGTTCCGCCGCCGCCGCCAGCCGCACCATCCGCGCAACTTGCCACCAGCGCACCAGCATCCAGCCGAACAAAGCAAAACTGACGGCAGAGGAAACAACCAATAGCCACGCGGCGAACGCCATCACCGGCGGGGGCAAAACAAAAACCGGGAGCGTGGCGGTTGGCAGTTCCGGCAACGGCGCGGTGTCGTAAGTCACGGCGTAATGCGGCAGCGGTTTGGCGGCGACCGGCGGCGGCGTGGCGTGCCACCACCACGCCGGACTCGTCGGCAGCGCGAGCGTCGGCGGCACGCAGAGTTTCACCAGCACGACCAGCCACAAAGCATAGCGGATAGACGCGCGCAATTTGCGTCGGAATAAAAAATCAAATGCGAACAAACCCGTTATGAGCAGACTCGATTGCCACAGCATCGGCCACGCGAAGCTCAAAAAGTTTTCGCCCCACTGGTTCAGGGTTTCGATGAAGAAGTTCATGATGACTTTCAGTTAGTTTGCGATTTTATTATTAATCAGCCTTTCCCCTCACCCCTGCCCTTTCCCACTGGGAGAGGGAGAATTGTTTCCAGCGTCTTGGCAAAACCACGACTGACTTCTGCTCCATGACTCACGAATTTTAAAAACGTGGCGAGCGGCTGCTCCCTCTCCGCTGGGGAGAGGGTCAGGGTGAGGGGAAAGCATGCGTGAATTTTTTGAAAGCTGGTCATGGCAATTGATTCCCCGTTACTTCTTCACCGATTTTTTCTTCGCCTTGATCAGCGATTCCAATTCGTCCAATTCAGCTGCGTTCAAGTTTTTGCTGTCCAAAAGGCATTGCACCATTGGCGTGAGTGCGCCGTTGAACGCGTGTTTTAGCGTGTAAAAAAGCTCGCCGCTCTGCGCTTGTGTCCGCGTGACGGCGGATTTGTAAATAGTTAGTTTTCCCTCCTTCTTCGCCGTGAGCACACCTTTGACCACCATGCGATCCATGAGCGTGCGGACGGTGGAATAATGCCAGCCGGTCGGCTTAAAAAGTTTTTCCTGGATCACCGGCGCCGTGCAGGGTTCGGTTTCCCAAACGGCCTTGATGATGGACCATTCGGACTCGGTAAGCTCGATAATTGGTGCGGGCATGCCGCGACTATCTCTACAAATGTAAATCTCGTCAAGCGGATTCTTTACAAATGTAGATTATGAAGCAGTAAAAGAGCGAAAGGGGACACCTTTCGCTCTTCGTGGAAACTGTTTTAAAGTTTTACTGCAACTTCGCCAGCGTCGCTTTGACGGCTTCGAAGTTCGGCAAATCTTTCGGCGTCGCGGTCTGTTCGCTGTATTGGACGACGCCAGCCTTATCAATGACAAACGCCGCACGCGCGGACGTGTCGCCCACACCCGCGAGCATCGGGAAAACCACGTCGTAGGCCTTGGTCACGACCTTGTTCAAATCGCTGGCGAGCGTGATGGTGATTTTTTCTTTCGCGGCCCAAGCGGCTTGCGCGAACGGACTATCCACACTCACGGCGATGACATCCGCGCCGAGGCTCGCATACGCGTCGAGGCCCGCGGAGAGGCTGCACATTTCAGCGGTGCAAACACCGGTGAACGCGAGCGGGAAGAATAGTAGCACGGTGTTTTTCTTGCCGAAGTTGTTGCTCAATTTGACTTCCACATCGGCGGGCGATTTGGATTTGAGCGTGAAATCAGGAGCTTTGGAACCAACGGGAATAGGCATAATATATTAATTTGTTAAATGTTGTTAAAACGAACTGGCGCGGATTTTGGAAATTCATTTCGCGCCTGTCAATCGGTTTAAACATGGAAAATCATTTACACGCTTTGCCTTCGTCCCTGTTCACCGCTAGAATCTGCCGGTGAGCAATGAATTTTATGTTTCCGGTGAAGCGCGGGCAAGCAAGGTCAATGACCTCTTCGCGCGGATTGCCCGCCGTTACGATTTTCTAAACGACCTACAAAGCTTCGGAATGCACCGACTGTGGAAACGGCGCGTCGTCAATCTTGCGCTGGCAACGCCCAGCACGAAAGCCTTGGATCTTTGCTGCGGCACCGGCGACATCACGTTCGCGCTGGCGCAACGCGGCGCGGACGCCACCGGCTTGGACTTCAGTCCGCAAATGCTCAAAGTCGCGGGCGAACGAAAAGTGAAATCATCCCTCGCCAATTTGAAATTCATGCAGGGTGACGCGCAAAAAATTCCCTTCGCAGAAAATACTTTCGACATCGTCACCGTGGGCTACGGCTTGCGGAATCTGACGAGTTGGGCAGCGGGGGTGGATGAAATGTTTCGCGTGGCGAAACCCGGCGCACGCCTCATCGTTTTGGATTTTGGCAAACCTTCAAACGCGATCTGGCGAGCGATTTATTTCACGCATCTCCAAATTTCGGTGCCACTTATCGGCCTGCTTTTTTGTGGCAACGCTCAAGCCTACGCTTACATTTTGGAGTCGCTGAAACATTATCCCGCGCAACTTGCCGTCGCCGAAAAAATGCGTGCGTTAAAATTAAAAAACGTTCAAGTCATCAACCTGCTCGGCGGCGCGATGGCCATTAATTACGGCGAAAAATAAACCTCAGACTGCGTCGCCAATAACGTCGGCGAGGTCTTCGATCGTCCAGTTTTTACGCGTGGCTGAAAGTTCATCCGCCGCCGCGCCATGTTGGTGGACCGCATAGGCAATGGTTTTTTCCACCTCAGTTTGCAACGCCGGTTGCGCGAGCAAGCCCGCCAGAAAACCGGCCAACAGATCGCCGCTGCCACCTTGGGCCAATTGCGGATTGCCGGATGAGTTGACGAATATTTTCCCCACGCTGCGGCCGATCAAAGTTTGATGTCCTTTTAGAACCACCCAGCATCGACCGAACTTTTTAGAAAGCTGGCGCAGCGACGCAACCCGATTGGCTTGAACTTTCTGCACCGTGGTGTTGAGCATTCTTGCTGCCTCACCGGGATGCGGCGTGATCACTCGCAAGGCGCCCGCTGGAGTTTTACCAGCCGCCAAAAAATCCAACGCACTCGCATCCACAACCATGGGAACTTTGGTGGTGCGCCAAATTGTGCGGGTTAGCTTGCTTGCGGCCGCTGTAATTTGTGGTGCCGCCAGACCGGGGCCAATCAGTATCGCGCTGGTTTTTTCCGGCAACGAAACTTCCTTTTTCCAAATCTGAACCATCGCGGATTGCAACTGCGCGGCGACGGGCGAGTAAATTTTCTGTGGCACAAAAACCGTGACGAGTCCCGGCTGCGCCCGCTGCGCGCCGCGCGTGGTCAGCACGGCGGCACCATGAAAACCTTTGCTTCCAGCGATGATCGCCAGGTGTCCGAAATTACCTTTGTTGGCCGCCACTTCACGCGCGGGCGGATAATTTAGGAAGTCAGACTTGGCAACCCAATTCTGCTCCGCCGTATGCGGGCACGGAATCAGTCCCACCTCGTCCGCGACTTCGAGTCGCCCGACGAACGGCACCGCCTTCGCCGCGAGCAATCCAATTTTCGGAGCGCCGACCGTGAGCGTGACGGTCGCACGCACGAGTGCGCCAAAACTTTCCCCAGTGTCTGCGTTCAGTCCGGACGGAACATCCACCGCGAGCACCGGAATTTTGGAGGCATTCACTAACGCAATAATATTTTGCCACGCCTCGTCAAGTTGGCGGTTGAGTCCGACGCCAAACAGTCCGTCCACAATGAGCACGGGGTTTTTGGCCAAAGCAATTTTGACTTTAGCCAAATCACTTTGCGGCTGAGCGACCTCGATCAATTCCACATCACGACCTTCAATTTGTTTCGCGGCGGCGCGGGCGTCATCACCATTGTGACCTTTGCCAGCGAGAATCAAGACACGGTCTCCATCCGCAGTCAGTTTGCAAACAAACGAGTAAATACGGATTCCGACCAACCGGATAACTTCCGCCTCGGTCTGACCGATCGCCCAAGTCGCGCGTTCCCATTCGCGCATCTGGGCGAGAGAAATAACTGGAATCGGCATGCACTGAGCTTCGCACAAAAAAGATCATCCCTAAAGGCCAAAGCAATCGTCGCAAAAACTAAACTGAGCGGCTGACGATCAAATCCGTTTCTGCTAGCCACCGGAAATCATCGTGGTGCAAATGGTTGCACTGACGAACCAGCAGGCCTTGATTTCCCTTCTAAACCATCCTAGGATAAACACTTAGGAATTTAGATGAATTTTAGCCGCCACGTGCTAGATTAAAACATTGTGGCGTTCATCGCCCGGAGGCGTTTTGATCAATAAATTTATTTCAATTGTAACGGTTTTGCTTTTAACGGTGCTGTCTGCCAGCGCCATTATTGACCCGGCTTTGCAGATGCAATTAGGTAACCCTTCCGGCGCGACGGCGGATACGAATAATCACTCACATTTCCTGATCGTCCGCTCGATCGAAGCGCTGGATTTCAACGACACGCTGGGTCAGCCGAATTGGGCGAGTTGGGATTTGACCTCAGCTGATTCACCCACGAACGGAGTCGCGCGACAAGATAGTTTCGCCGCCGATACAAATTTGCCAGCTGGGTTTCATCAGGTTGGCGCGAATGATTATTCCCATTCTGGTTATGATCGCGGGCATCTCTGTGATTCAGCGGATCGCAATGACACTACGAATCACAATAACCTGACGTTTCTGATGTCGAACATGATGCCGCAAGCCCCCGACAATAACCAGGTGACGTGGGCCGGTCTCGAAGGGTATTGTCGCGGACTGGCCGATGCCGGAAATGAACTATTAATCACCTGCGGCCCCAGCGGATTTAGTGGCGCGAAAATCAATACCAACGGCTACGTTTCCATTCCGCAATATACCTGGAAAATTGTCGTGGTGGTGCCGTTGGGCGCTGGCACGGCCACCAATCGTATCAACGCGACTAACCGTGTCATCGCCATAAAAGTTCCCAATACGAACGGTGTTTTATCAGCGTGGCAAAACTACATCACCTCGGTAAATCAGATTCAAGTGGACACGGGCCTGACCTTCTTCACGTCACTACCACCGACTGTGGCCGCGACGTTGCGAGCAAAGGTGGATGGCCAGACGAACTCGCCGCCCGTGATCTATGCATTCTCACCGACCAACGGGACCGCCGGAACCACCGTCACTATCATTGGCACGAATTTCACTAGCGTTTCGGCCGTTGCTTTGAATGGTGCGAGTGCGAGTTACACCGTGACTGCCAGCAACCTGATCACCGCCGTAGTTCCGGCTAATGCCAGCTCAGGTTTCGTCAGCGTCACCACGAGCAGCGGCACCGCCGTCAGCACGAATGGTTTCACTCTGATCGGTAGAGGTGGTGGCACAGTTTTCAGCGGCCTGATCGCAGGTTGGGACGTGAGTGGTTTGACGAATTTTGGACCAAACGTTTTAGCGCCGACGGCCAACGCGGCGAATCTGCAGATAGTTGGGTTGACGCGCGGCAGTGGCGTGAAACAAACTGGCACGGGTGCCGCGAATGGCTGGGGCGGCACGGGTTTCACGAACCTGACGAGCGCGGCCGCCATTGCCGCGAATCAATTTGTCACCTTCAGCCTCACCGTAAGCAACGGTTACAAACTTTCTTTCAACAGCATAAGCCGCTTTGATTATTATCGCTCCCCCAGCGGCGCCGCGAACGCTCTCGTGCAATTTCAGATTGGCAATGCTGCTTTCACGGACATCACGAACTTGACGTATCCCACCGCCAGCGCCGGTGCCAGTCAAAGTGCCATCGATATTTCTAGCCTTGCCGCCTTACAAAATGTCGCCGCGAATACCAACGTCACCTTCCGTATCGTCAACTACGGCGGCACCAGTTCTTCTGGCACTTGGTATATTTTCAACACGGCTGGCACCACTACGCCCGACCTCGCGCTATCCGGAACCATCACGCAGGTATTGCCGCCTACCCCGCCCGGCATCCAAGGAATTACTTTTGCCGCCGGTCAAATCAGCCTCGTCCTCACCGGCGCAGTTGCAAATAGCTATACCATCACCGCCACCACTAATCTAATAAATCCCCAGTGGGTCACCCTGCTGACGACCAACGCCACCACAATGCCGATCACATTTGTGGATACAAATGTTTTTGCGCAACGCTTCTATCGCGTCTCGAATCCCTAGTCAGCCAAGCCCCTCCACGGCGAGATCTAGCGGCGCGCCCGGCATAAAAAATCAAGAAAAGTCCGCGCGTCACAACGCAAATGAACAGTTCACTTTTCTTGGTGTCTATTCGTGTGAATTCGTGTTTTAATCTGTCAAAATGAAATTGTCATTTCTATCTCTGTTGCTCGGTTGCGGCCTGGCCGTGCCGCAAATCTACGCTCTTGCGCGGCCCAACGCATTTGCCGCGACGGCCAAAAAATTTCCCCGTAATTTCGCCATGGGCGTCATGCTCATGCTGCTGGGCACCGCTTGGTTTGTGTGGAACGTGAACAACGAACCCATTGCCGATTTCTCCGCGTTCAAGAAACCCATGATGGTTGGCTTTGCCGCCGTCGGAATTTTATCCTGCGTCTTCATCCCGGATTTTCTGGCGGTGCGCGGCCTAGCCGTCGTGTTGTTGCTGCTCGGAAAATTGATGGTGGACACGGGCCGTCCGCATCTGGGCGAATCGCCGTTTGTGCTAGTATTTCAAGGCTGGGCATACGTTTTCATCGTCGCGGGAATTTATTTTACCATCGCTCCCTGGCGTTTGCGTGACGCGCTGAATTTCGCCACCGCCACCGAAACCCGCGTGCGCATCGGCAGCGCGTTACGACTTGCCTTCGCTATCTTCATCGTAATTCTAAGTCTCACCACCTTCCACGAGATGTGACATGAACTTGTCTGATTTTCGCGAAGATTACCGCCAAGATTGGCTCGACCGCGCGCAACTGCAAGCGAATCCATTGGCACAATTTGAAACCTGGTTTCAACAGGCCACCGGTGATAAATCCCAGAGCCGTTGGCGAAAAATTGGCGTGGCCCTCGTAAAATTATGGAGCGCGATCTGCAATCATCGCCCGGCCGACATCAACGCGATGACGCTCTCAACGGTGGACAAAAACGGAACGCCCTCCTCGCGCACGGTCTTGTTGAAAACGGTGGACGAACGCGGCTTCATTTTTTTTACGAACTACGATAGCCGCAAAGGCCGTGAATTGACGGAAAATCCCCGCGCCGCGCTCACATTTTTCTGGCCGGAACTGGAGCGGCAGGTGTGCATCGCGGGCGCGGTGAAAAAAATCCCAGTAGTAGAATCAGAAAAATATTTTCAAAGCCGACCACGCGGCAGTCAGATCGGCGCTTGGGCGTCAGAGCAAAGTGAAGTGGTTCCCGACCGGGCGTTTCTAGAAAAAAAATGGCGCGAGTTGGAGCAAAAATTTCCCAACGCCGTTCCCCTGCCCCCGCATTGGGGCGGGTTTGTCCTAGCACCGGAGCGGATTGAATTTTGGCAGGGGCGGTCAAGCCGTTTGCACGACCGGTTTTGCTATTTCCGACAACCGGATGGCGCGTGGAAAATTGAACGTTTATCGCCCTAATAAAGTTTAAAATAAAAAAGCGGCCTTGGAAAAAATCCAAGGCCGCTTTGATTTTTTATTAAATCAAAATTTGTAACCGACAGCCGCGACGATCTGGATGTCGTTTTTCTTTTTTCCCGCCGACGGACGGTTCTGGTAGCTGTCGAGCAAATAGGTCTTAAGCGTGAATGATTTCGTCACTGCGGTCTCAACGCCGATTTCACAATTGACGACGTAGTTGTCAAACTCGTCAACCTGCGGCACAAATTCCGCGCTCTGCCAGAGGCGGGCATGGTCGTTAAACTTGTGTTCAAAACGGTCGGCCAGACGCGCGGTGGCGAAGGTGTCGCTTTTTTTGCCCAAGTGCTGCGCTTCGAACGCCGCACCGGCTTCACCCGCGAGATAGGTCATCTTGTCCTTGATGAAATAATAACCGACGCCAGGACCGATGGTGAAACGATAGTCGAGATCCGCGATCCGGTCGCGCAAGGCGTCGGCGCGAAGATAGCCGTAAAGCCGTTCGTTGAACAAATGGTTCCACTGGCCGAACGCCTTGTAATTATTGACGGTTTCAACGGACTTGTTGTTGCCATAAGCACCCGCGAGACCGAAGGAGTATTCGTTCACGGGCGTTTTCTTCGTGGCGAGAAAATCGGCTGTGAACAGCGCGGTTTCGCTGTTGCCGCGCGTCAGGGTCACGCCTGCGGAAACGCTGTGTTCCCACGGATACTTGGTTTCGGTGGTCAGCCCGGACTTGCCGGTGTTGACCGAAGTTTCAGCGAAAGCCGCCGAAAGTCCGGCGACCGTCAGAATGGTTGCAATAGGTTTATTCATTAGGAGAGACGATGCTAATAAAGCTTTTTTAAAGGGCAATTTATTTTGCCGGCTCTTCCGGGATGGCAACTTCCGCGCCTTCTTCGCTAATCACTTGCGCAATGGCTTGTAATTTATCATTGGCATCGAGGTTCACGAGTTTCACGCCCATCGTGTTGCGACCGGCCTCGCGGATGCCGCCAACGCCGATGCGAACCATCTGGCCACCAACGGTGATCAACATGATTTCATCCGTGTCCTTCACCGTGAGCGCGCCGACCACGCCGCCGGTTTTGTCGCCGGTTTTCATGGTGATAATTCCTTTGCCGCCGCGCGATTGAATCCGGTATTCGTCGAAGCCGGTGCGTTTGCCAATGCCGTTTTCACCTGCGACCAGCAACGCAGAATCGGTTACAACAATCGCCGCCGCAATCAGCGCATCGGTTGGTTCCAGACTGATGCCGCGAACTCCGCCTGCCGCGCGGCCCATCGAGCGCACATCAGTTTCGTGAAAGCGGATGCTCATGCCTTCCTTGGTGATGAGCACCACGTCGTCACCGTGGTCGCCTTCGCCCGTGCTGCCACGCGTGAGTTTCACATCAATCAACGCATCGCCCGGTTCAATGCCGATGGCGATGATGCCGCCCTT
>JANYFN010000120.1 GCA_025362675.1 Limisphaerales bacterium
CAAGTTCGTGGAAGGCTTGGAAACGAAGCCGGAGAATCCTGATGCGCGTTATTCGGTCAGCGTGAACATTGAAATTAAATTCACGCGTTCCAAGGCGAAAGATGCGCTGGGTGTCCAGGTCACAAATAACCCAAACGCCCCGGAAGTGCGCATGACCGAGGAACAAATTCGGGATAAATATCCTTGGGATTACGACCGGCTAACAGAGGAATGTCGAAAGCGCTACGCTGGATTCAAGTCGGATCAAAAGTATCATGGCTGCCGGAAGAAGCTGGCTGGAGACAAGCGCTTTTGCCATGTCCGGGAACTCGATCCGGGAAATCCAAGGAGTGCAAAGAAACCTTTCTTCAACGCGAATATCATGCTGGAATTCGACAAGCACTACAAACCAGCAGCAACTTGAATCAAATGGTTTTGTTTAGAATCTGTGCTTAACGATTGTGCCCGCGCGCTGAAAATTTCTCCCGCCCCTTCAGGGCGGAAAATCATTTTTGGATTCTACCCAGGGTAGGCTCGCTTCCGCCTTCGCACGGCTACGGCGCGACGAGCCAACCATGGGCTAATTTCCGTAGCACCTTCAGCGCAGCCGAAGCTCGGCCTGCCATTTTGTTTTTCAATTCGCGACAATTCGCGGCCTTCGTGTCAGCCCTGCCCCAGCTTCTTCGCCTTTTCCGCCGAGGCGCGGACGGCGCTCATCACGGTGGCGCGCAGTTTGCCCTTTTCCAGTTCGTGAATGCCTTCAATCGTCGTGCCGCCGGGACTCGTGACTTGATCCTTGAGCGCGCCGGGATGTAGGCCGGTTTCCAAAACCATTTTCGCACCGCCTAAAACGGTTTGCGCGGCCAGCTTGGTCGCGATGTCGCGCGGCAGGCCCGCCGCCACGCCGCCGTCGCTCAAGGCCTCGATGAATTGATACACATACGCCGGGCCGCTGCCGCTCAAGCCGGTCACGGCGTCGAGCAAGCTTTCTTTCACCTGCACCGCGAGGCCGACGGCGGATAATAATTTTTTCGCCAGTTCACCATCGGCGGCGGTCGCATTTTTGCCGAGCGCAAAACCCGCCGCGCCCGCGCCGACGAGCGACGGCGTGTTCGGCATCACGCGGATGACGCGCGCCCCAGTGGGCAGATTATTTTCCAATTTCGCCAGCGTCACGCCGGCGGCGATGGAGATGAGCAGATGTTTTTTGGTGAACGCGCCGGAAATTTCCGTCAGCACCAAGGCGGCTTGATCGGGTTTCACGCCGAGAATCACGACGTTCGCTGATTGCAGAACATCGGTATTTGTTGCAGAAATTTTTCCGCCGGTCGCTTTGGCAAATTGTTTGCGCGTCGCCTCGCTGCGCGTGCTGCCGACAATTTGTTTGCCGCTGACAATTTTGGCGTGGACGAAACCTTGTGCGAGCGCCGTCGCCATTTTGCCCGCGCCGAGAAAGCCGATGGTGAGTTGAGCCATGCGAGATTTGTAGCAGCCACGGCGATTTTGCGGAAGCCAAAAGGAAAAACCGAAACGTGTATTTCAAAAAGTGTTGACTCAACAGTGATGAAATCCGAAGGCCATTTACATCCACCGTGCGCCGCCGGGACACCCGGCAGGCGACTTAATAATGTCATCGGCCACGGGTGTTTCTCAGCTTGTGTTCACCGGCGTGGAAGTTATTCTATTTCGGCTCGCAAAAAATGTCCACCAACCGTAAATCATGGGATTCGTTTGAACTGATGCGCACCGCTGCCCAGACCGGCGACGCGCAGGCGCAATGCTATCTTGGCGTCTGTTTTCAAAACGGTCAGGGCGTGGCGCAGGATCATGCCGAGGCGGTGAAATGGTTTCGCAAGGCGGCGGACCAAAATGATCCGGTGGCACAATGTTATCTCGGTGTTTGTTACTGGACCGGTCACGGCGTGCCGCAGGAATTTACTGAAGCGGCCAAGTGGTTGCGCGAGGCGGCGGAGCAAGGCGACCCGGCGGCGCAATTCAATCTGGGGATGCTCTATGAAACCGGTCAGGGCGTGCCGCAAAATTATGCCGAGGCCGCAAAATGGTATCGCGAATCAGCGGAGCGCGGCTATCCGGCGGCGCAATTTAATCTCGGTGTTTTTTACGAGACCGGGCAAGTGGTGGAGCAAGATTTTAAGGAGGCCGCCCGGTGGTATCTCGCCGCCGCCGAGCAGGAATTGGGTGATGCCCAGTGCAATCTAGGCCTTTGTTACCAGACCGGGCGCGGGGTGCCGAAAGACCCGCAGTCGGCGGTGAAATGGTTTATCCGCGCGGCGCGACAAGGCAACAAGACCGCGCAGCACAACCTCGGCTTACATTACGCGTCGGAAGAAGCGGGACAAAATGTCCAGTGACTACTAAGTCGTTTTCAGTTCCGCCAACTTCGCTTTAGCCGTTCCCGAATCAATCGTCTCGCCCGCCAATTCCCAGCCTTCGGCCAGCGACTTGGTTTTTCCCGCCACGAACAAAGCCGCGCCCGCATTGAGCAAAACCGCATCGCGCTTCGGTCCGCGATCCTGACCGCTCAAAATATTCCGGGTGATTTCGGCGTTCAGAAATTTATCGCCGCCGAGCAAGTCTTCAATCACCACCGGCTGGAGTGGAAAATTTTCTAGTGATAATTTCGAAGCGGTAAAACCGCGCTCGTGATAAAATTCGGCGATGACGTTTTCGCCGAGCGTGGACAACTCATCCAAGTGATGCGTGATGCGTGATGCGTGAGGTTCTTCGGTGCGAGCTTCCGTTTTCACGGAGCACGGAGCACGGAGCACGCTTCCACAAACCACCATTCCGCGGCGCACGCCGAGCGATTGCAGCACTTTGGCGAGCGGTTTGCACAATTCCCCGCGCGGCACACCGACGAGCATCGCGGATGGCCGCGCCGGATTCAGCAGCGGGCCGAGCAAATTAAAAATCGTTCGTTGGCCGCGCTCGGCGCACAGTTTTCGCGCGGCAGCAATATTTTTGAAAGCGGGATGAAAATTCGGCGCGAAGAAAAACGCAAAGTTCTTTTCACGCAGTTCCCGCGCCGCTTCGGTGGGCGATAAATCAATCCGGATGCCGAGCGCTTCCAAGACGTCCGCGCTCCCGGATTGCGAGGTGACGGCGCGGTTGCCGTGCTTGGCGACCGTGACGCCCGCCGCCGCGCAGAGAATGGCCGAGGTGGTGGAAATGTTGAACGTGCCGAGCCGGTCGCCGCCGGTGCCGACGATGTCCAGAATCGCGCGCGAATCGCGCCAGTTTTGTGCGAGTGGGAGCGGCACGGATTTTTCGCGTAGCGCGGCGGCGAACGCAGAAATCTCCTCCGGGGTTTCACCTTTTTTTGCCAGCGCCGTCAAAAAATCTGCCTTGCTGGGCACGGAAATTTTTTCTTCCGTCAGCTGCGCGACGGCAGATTGCACATCGTCGGCAGACAAATTTTGGCCGGCGGCGAGCTGGTTGGTGAAAGATTCGAGCACGCGCCGATTTTACGCGGAGACCGGAAAGTCACAAACTGAAATTGCAGCGCCCGCCGTAATTATCGTAACTTATGCGCTGCGCCGAGAGTCTTGCTGGTGCGGATCAGATATTTTTTTATGGCTGAAAAATCAAACGGTGGCTGGTGGAAATGGCTGTTGCTCGTCGTGGTCATCGCGGCGGGGGCGGCGGGCGCGCTTTATTATTTTCGCGGCAGCCATGCGGAGGCACCAAGTTTCAATTCTGCGAAAATCGCGCGCGGCGAACTTCAGCAGACGGTCACGGCCACCGGCACGTTGAATCCGGTGAAAAGCGTGCAGGTGGGCTGCCAAGTTTCGGGGCGTATCAGCGGTCTATATGTAGATTACAATTCGCCGGTGACGAATGGACAATTGATCGCGGAGATCGATCCGCGCGTCTATCTGGCGCAGGTGGGCTCGGCGGAAGCGGACTTGGCGAACTCGACCGCGAATCTTGAATTGCAACGCGTGCAGGCGGAGCGCACGGCGGAACTTTACACCAACAAACTGGTTTCCGGTTCCGACTACGACACGGCCATGGCCACGCTGCATCAAGCCGAGGCGGTGGTGAAAATAAAAAACGCCTCGCTCGAAAATGCCAGCACGAGTTTGGGCTACACCAAAATTATTTCGCCCGTGGATGGCACCGTGATTTCGCGCGCGGTAGATTTGGGTCAGACGGTCGCGGCCAGTTTTAACACGCCCACGCTATTCCTGATCGCGAATGATTTGACGCGGATGCAGATTGACGCGGCGGTCGCGGAGGCGGATGTCGGCAGCGTGGTCGAGGGGCAGAACGTGGATTTCCTGGTGGATGCGTATCCCTCCCGCACCTTTCACGGCGAGGTGGTGCAGGTGCGCAATTCGCCCACGACCGTGAATAATGTGGTGACTTACGACACGGTGATTGGCGTGACCAACGCGGATTACAAATTGAAGCCGGGCATGACGGCAAACGTTTCCATCGTTATCGCGCAGCGAGCCGACACCCTGAAAATTCCCAACGCCGCGCTGCGGTTTCGTCCACCGGAAAGCGCGAAAGTTTTGACGAACTCTGTGGCGGCAGAAATAGTTTCGACCAACCGCATCGCGGGTGGCGGTCAGCGCGGCAAAGGCAAGGGCAACCGCAATGTGCGCTCGGTTTATGTTTTGGTGGGCGATGAAAAATCTCCGGAACTCAAGCAGGTGCAGGTCAAGACCGGGATCACGGACGGCATTTTCACCGAGGTGACTGAGGGCTTGAATGAAGGCGACAAAGTGGTGACAGGCGCGGTCAATGCGGAGGCGTCAAACCAGCAGCCGAACAATCCGTTCGGCGGCGGCGGATTTCCGCGTCGCTAATTTTCCCGTGCAAACGAACGCAGTCATCAAGCTCACCGACATCCACAAGATCTATCGCACTGGCGAAGTGGATGTTCACGCCGTGCGCGGGGTGACGCTCGACATTTTGCCCGGCGAATTTGTGGCGATCATGGGTTCCAGCGGCAGTGGCAAAAGCACGCTGATGAATATGATCGGCTGCCTAGACCGGCCGACGGGCGGAAATTATTTTCTCGATGGCATTGATGTTTCTACGCTGGACCGTGACGCGCGCGCGGAAATTCGTAACGACAAAATCGGCTTTGTTTTCCAGGGCTTCAATCTGCTGTCGCGCACGACGGCGCAGGAAAATGTCGAGATGCCGATGCTCTATAATCACCGGCGAATTCCATCCGCCGAACAAAAAGAGCGCGCCAAAAAAGCGTTGGAAATATGCGGCCTCGGCGCGCGCGCCGATCATAAACCGAATCAACTTTCCGGCGGCCAACAGCAACGCGTGGCGATCGCGCGGGCACTCGTGAACCGGCCGTCGTTGTTGCTCGCGGATGAGCCGACGGGGAATCTCGACAGCCAGACGAGCATCGAAATCATGGGCGTTTTCCAGAAGCTCAACGAGCAGGGAATCACCATCGTCATGGTCACGCATGAACTCGATGTGGCGCGTTATACGAAGCGGATGATTATTTTGCGCGATGGAAAAATCCGGACGGACGAGCAGGTCGCCGACCGGTTGAATGCCGAAGCGGAATTGAAAAATCTCAAGCAAGCGCAGGAAGCTGTGAAGCTGGCGTAAATCATGAAAACAATTTTTCACGCAAAGGCGCAAAGCCGCGAAAGTGCCGAGGGGAAAATCACGTCCGCGTCACGGGTGGCCAAGATTATTAATCATCGTTGTGTCTTTGCGCCTTTGCGTCTTTGCGTGAAACCTATTTGCCCATGAGATTTTTTGCGCCATTCAAAATCGCCGCCCGCGCGTTGCGTCGCAATAAAATGCGTTCGCTGCTGACGATGCTTGGCATCATCATCGGCGTCGGCTCGGTCATCGCGGCGGTGAGCATCACGACGGGCGCGACGAAACAAGTTGAAGATAAAGTCGCGAGCCTTGGCCAAAATGTCGTGACCGTTTTTTCCGGCAGTTTCAACGGCGGCGGCATGCGCGGCGGCTGGGGCAGCGCGCCGACGTTGACGGTGGAAGATGCGAACGCGATCAAAAACGAAATCTCCGGCGCGGTGGCCGTCAGTCCGGAGGTGAACGACCGGATGCAGGTTTTGGCCAATGGGCTCAACTGGAATACGCGGGTGAATGGCGAGTCGCCGGATTTTCTCCAGATCCGCGACTGGGATTTGACGAGTGGCGCGATGTTCACGGATGGCGACGTGCGCAGCCTCGCGAAGGTCGTGGTGATTGGCAAGACGGTCGTGGATCAATTATTCGTCAATCAAGATCCAGTCGGGCAGACGATCATCATCCGCAACATTCCGTTCAAAATTGTCGGCGTGCTGGAGCCGAAAGGATTTAATTTATTTGGCCAGGATCAGGACGATGTGACGATTGTTCCCTACACGAGTCACATGAAGCGCATCAACAAGCGAACATTTGTGAATTCGATCATGGTGCAGGCCGCGAGCAAAGAAACGATCACGCAAGTGCAGAACGACATCACGACGCTGATGCGTGACCGGCATAAAAGTGCGGAGCCGGATTTTACCGTGCGGACGCAGCTAGAATTATTGCAGATGGCCACCTCGCAAGCCAAAACCATGTCTTTGCTGCTAGCCATGATTGCCAGCGTATCACTGATCGTTGGCGGCATCGGCATCATGAACATCATGCTGGTAAGCGTGACAGAGCGGACGAGAGAGATCGGCATCCGCATGGCGGTCGGCGCACGCGGACGCGACATCTTGATTCAATTTTTGATTGAGGCGGTCACGTTGAGTGTGGTGGGAGGCATGATTGGAATCATTTTTGGCATGGGTGCTGCGTGGATCACAGCGCACTTCACTGGTTGGCCGACATTGACGCCGATGTTGTGGATCGGCATCGCGTGCATCTCCAGCGCAGGCATCGGAATCTTCTCCGGTTTTTATCCCGCGTGGAAAGCTTCGCGGCTCGATCCGATTGAGGCTTTGCGGTATGAATGAGGCGTGACGAATGCGGCGTGAAAAGCAGTTTAAAGCCGCGCGCATTCACGCAGCACGCAGCCAGTCCGATGAAAACGGAAATTTTACCAACGCACACCAAATCTCTGTTCGGCACCGCCGTGCAGCGCGCCGTGCAACTTTTGCGAGCGGGCGAAGTTGTGGCGTTGCCCACGGAAACGGTTTATGGCCTCGCGGCGAATGCGCTGGATGAAAAAGCCGTCGCGAAAATTTTTCAGATCAAAGGCCGGCCAGAGCATAATCCCATCATCGTCCACGTCGTTGGCAACGACATGGCGAAAAACTGCGTTCGAAATTTTCCTGAGCTCGCCGAAAAACTTTCCAATGCCTTTTGGCCCGGCCCGCTCACAATGGTTTTGCCGCGCTCAAAAACAATTCCCAATAACGTTACGGCGGGCGGTGAAACTGTGGGCGTGCGTTGGCCGAGTCATCCGATCATGCAGGCGGTGATTCGCGAATGTGGCTTTCCGTTGGCCGCGCCCAGCGCGAATTTGTCGAATCAAGTTTCACCGACGAATGCGCATCATGTTTTCAGCCAGTTGGCCGGAAAAGTTGCTTTGATCGTGGACGGTGGCCAATCGCAAGTCGGCATTGAATCCACGGTTTTGGATCTGACAGTTTCGCCGCCGAGGATTTTACGCCCAGGAATGATTCACGCTGAATCGCTTGCGGCGGTGGCGGGGAACCTTCAACTTTCAACTTTCAACCTTCAACCTTCAACGCTGCGGAGTCCGGGAATGTTGGCCAAACATTATTCGCCGAAAGCAAAACTTGTCATTCTGAATTGGCGCGACGAAAGCGAATTGGTTTCGCAACTTTCAACTTTCAACTTTCAACTTTCAACCACGCACGTCATCGCGCACACGAAAATTCCGGCCGGTTTTCCGCCGGAAAATGTGAGTGTGATCCCGCACGATGCGGAGGCGTTTGCGCGGGCGCTCTACGGAGAGTTGCATCGTTGTGATGCGGCGGGCGCGGAGTTGATTGTGGTGGAGCTGCTGCCGGAAACGCCGGAGTGGTCCGGCATCGCGGATCGGTTGCGCCGGGCGGCGGCGTGATTATTAAGGGGTTTCCCAGCGCGGACGGTCGGCGAGAAACAGGCCTGAGAGCAGCGTTTCTGCCGGGAAATTTCGCAGCGGAAAATCAGTGGGAATCTGATTGGCGGCGACGCTTTTCAAAACAAAATTACCCCAACTATCCCGGCTGCCTTGGATGCAGTCGGTCAACACTCTGCCATCCAACGTGTTTAGGGTGAGGTAAAGGGCGTGCACAGGTTTGATGTAGTCGTTGAGCTGGAAGAACGTGTATTGGGTGTTGATGGTGTTCCAAACGCATTGGCGGTCGCCATACCAGGCAACCGCCCAGGGCACATCGCTCATGATGAGTTCATCCTCGTGCATCCAGCCGGAAATTTTCTGGATATCCGGCGGGTAATACGGCGGATAGGAAACCGGCGAAGGGTGCGGCGGCAGGAGCGTGGAGGCGAGCGGCTGCCAGGCGATTACGACCAGGATGGTGATGACGGTCAGACGGACTTGCAGCACTGGTAAGTCTAGTTGCGCCAGCAGGGTTAGAAAGCATACCGCACCAAAAATCACGGCCACTGGCAAGAGCAGCACGAGGAGATTTTCGGAACTTACCTCCGGCGAAAGGTAGGAAAAGTAGGTGCGCCCCAAAGCTTGAACGATGAACAGGACGGGCAGGCACCAGATGACAAAAAAACGTAGTCGGCGCGCGGTGTTTTGCGGTAGTCGCATGAGCAATCCGGCGAAAAAAAAGATGCTCAACCAACCCGCGAAATGCGGTAGATCGTTCTGAAATAAAACCCGCGAGTTCGCCAATAATTTTTTAGAGAACACCTGCACGCTGTTCTGGTAGATGCCGGATAGCTCCGGGCTCAATGAGCGGATCAAGTTCGTTTCTGGAAAACCCTCGGTGCCCTCCGCCGCCGCGTAACCGGCGGTTCCAAAATAGGTGCCGCTGATCATGACGTTACGCGCAATCCACGGGGCGACTAAAATAGAAAATGCCAGCATGGCCGCCACGGCGAGGCCGCCCCGCCGCTCCCCGCCGAACGACCCGAGAAAAATCGCTACCGGAATGATCAGCCAGCCAAAAGAGTAACGTGTCATCATGCCCAGGGCCAGCAAGGCACCGGCCAGCAGGGCAAAGATAAATATTTTTTGCGAATCTTTTTTACCTTCCCGCGCGAGTATTTCCACTTTGGCCAGGCAGATTGCCAGCAGGAGAAAAATCACGATCAGCAGCAACGTAGATAGACCTGAGACACTGAATTTCCAGAGCGCATCCGAGCCTAGCACCAATACCGCCGAGAGCCACGCCGCCTGCCAGTCGAACAACATGCGCGCCAGAAAAAACGTCAGTGCCACGACCGCCATCAGTAGAACCTGGTTCAAAAGTGCGATTCGAAACTCTGGCTCGTAACGGGCGAATCCGCCGTTCAAAGACCAAAACGGTTTTTTAGTTTGCACGCGCCATTCCGGTGGCCACGCTTTCATGAAGCCCGCCAGAACTAGCGGATATACCGGCGGGTTCGCCAGGTCAGGATGGCCCGAATATACCTGCGCAAAATCGGTGGCGTTCGTGGTCAGCCCATCCGCCAGCGCGGCGCGATTATATTTATCCACGAGATAAATACTGAAGGGCCGGATGAATTCCGTGGTGAAGCCTTGACCGTTGGCGAGGTTGCGTGCCACTTGCGCCGCGTCCATCGCTTCCGGGGCGGAAAAATTGTGATAGGCCAGCGAATCATAGAGCACCGCCAGCGCCACAATCGCAGCCGTCAAGGCCAGCGCCCGGAGCCAAGGCGCGCCGCGCCCAACCTCCAGCGTGTAGATCACCGCCTGAACCCGCTCCGAAATTTTCATATTTAAAACCCTTCGAGATGATACTCGTGCAACTTGCGGTGAAACGTCCGCCGGCTCATGCCAATTTTTTTGGCCGCGTGTGTGCGGTTGCCGTCCGTTTCTTTTAGCGCGCGGATGACTAATTGTTTCTCCGCGTCTTTCACCGTCAAATCTTTTCCGGCGAACATTCTTGGCTCCACCGCGCCGCCGTGCCGCACGGACGACGGCAGATCGCGCAAGGTGATCCGCTCGCCCTTGCTCAACACGACCGCGTGCTCAATGGCCGTCCGCAGTTCGCGCACATTACCTGGCCAGGAGAAATTTATCAGGGCCTCCAGCGCGTCCACCGTGAAATCATTCACGGCCTTGGCGTTTTCCTTCGCGAACTCGCGGAGAAAACTCTGCGCCAGCAGTGGAATATCGCCGCTCCGTTCCCGCAACGGTGGCAGACTGATCTCGACCACTCGCAGGCGAAAAAATAAATCTTCCCGGAACTTCCCGGCCTTCACCAACTCTGCAAGATTCTTATTCGTCGCCGCCACGAGGCGCACATCGGCCGTCAGCACTTTATTGGAACCAACGCGCTCAAAGGTTCTTTCGCCCAAAAACCGCAACAACTTAACCTGAATCGTAGAATCAATTTCGCCGATCTCATCCAAAAACAGTGTGCCGCCCTGCGCCAACTCGAACCGGCCGATGCGCCGCTCATGCGCACCCGTGAAGGCACCGCGCTCGTGACCAAACAGCTCGCTCTCCAAAAGCGTCGGTGCCAGCGCCGCGCAATGCACCGTCACAAACGGCTGTTTCGCGCGCGGACTCAACTGGTGCAGCGCCTTCGCGATGAGTTCTTTGCCCGTGCCGCTTTCGCCGCCGATCAGAACCGTTGCCCGCGTTGGTGCGACCTGTTGCACCACGTCAAAAATTTCCTTCATCACCGGCGACTCCCCGATGATATTTTCCAATCCGAATTTAGAATCCAACTGTTTGCGCAGTGAAACATTTTCCACTTCCAACGTTTGTTGTTTAAGTGAACGCGCAATCCGCATCTCCAATTCATCAATCTGCAAACGCCCTTTCGCGATATAATCATCCGCGCCCTGCTTCATCGCGTTCACCGCGAGTTCCTCCGAGCCGTAAGCCGTCATCAAAATACAGATCGGCGGTTTGGACAACGATTTTGCACGCGCAATCAATTTCATCCCGTCTTCATTCGGCATCTGAAAATCCGTCAGCATCACGTCAAAATGTTCCGATTCCAAAAGAGTCATCGCCGCCCGCGCATCCTCGGCGATATAAACGTCATAACGTTCTTCGAGCGCCGCCCGCAAACCTTCGCGCGTCGTCTTCTCGTCATCCACAATTAATAATGTTGGTTTCATTTTTTTGCGCCACAGATGGGCACAGATGAAACACAGATAAGAATTTTAATCCGGCTCAATGCAAAAAGTTTTCCCCACCTGTGTTTCATCTGTGAAAATCCGTGGCTAAATTTTATTTTCTAATAAGCGCGGCTTGCGTTCATGCAGCGGCAGCCACACGCGAAACGTCGTGCCTTTGCCGACATTGCTTTCCAGTTCAATGCGTCCGTTGTGTGCGCGAACAATGCGCTGCACAATCATGAGGCCGAGGCCGCTGCCCTTTTTTTTCGTGGTATAAAACGGTTCAAAAATCCGGTTGATCTGTTCCTGCGGAATCCCGCCGCCGGTATCCGCGACGCTCACCCACACGCCGTCGTTATTTTCGCCGGTCTGCAACGTCAGCGTGCCGCCCATCGTCATTGACTGCGCGGCATTCTTCACGAGATTCACCAAGACTTGTTGTAATTGAGTCGCGTCAATCGGTGTCGCCGTCAACCCCCGCGCCAGTTTGGTTTTGATCGTGATGCCCCTGTTTTCAATTTCCGGCCGCAATAGTTCCAAAGTTTTTTCCGCGACTTCATTCAGTGAAAAAATTTTCGGCTGCAATGGCGCGGGCCGGATCGCGCCCAGAAATTGCGTCACGATATAATCCAGCCGGTTGATTTCACCTTTGGCCACGTCGAGATACGTTTCCAATTTTTTACCAACCTCGTCCGCCTCGGCGAGTTGCGAGCTGCGCGAAGATTTTTTGCCATCACGCATCACGTCACCGGCATCACGCCGTAGTTTTTTCACCTCGCGCTCCATCAATTGCAAATGGATATGAAGCGCGTTCAGCGGATTTCCAATTTCGTGGGCCACGCTCGCGGCCAACAGTGTGAGCGCCTGCACACGCTCGCTTTCGATGGCCTCAAATGTTTTTTGCCGCGCCTCCGTTGCGTCGTGCAGAATCAGCGCCACGCCCGAACTCCCTTTTGCTTCACCGTCCAGCGGGGCTGCATAGAGCCGGAGAAAGCGTTCGCGCGGATAAAAAATTTCGAATTCATGCCGCGTGACGTGAGCTCCACCCGCGCGGTCCGCGCGGGAAATATTCTCCCAATTGATCTCCGGCAAAATTTTGGAGATATGCAATTCCGCTTCATCTGCCTGCAAGCCGATGAGCTGGGTGACGGCCTGATTGAAGTAGATCACGCGCCCGTTTTCGTCTGCCACCAACACGCCGTCTTCAATCGTGTTAAACAACGTTTCGAGAAAACTTCGCTCCCGCGCCAGTCGTTGAACGACGGTTTGTAACCCTTCTGCGTCGAGCCGCCCGATGCGACCAAGCACTTTGTCGAGAAAACTGGATTTGACTGTAGCCATTGAACAGAATTAAATTATTAAGTAGCAAAATGGCACAGTTAATAATTTCGTCAAATAGAATTAGTGCGCGATATGGCGCAAATTATTTTGCGCAAGTTGCGGTCTCGTTTAAGCGATTTATCTGATCGAGAAAATTGGCGGCTACTTTCTAGCCGCCGAGCGTCGTCGGATCCGTCACGTCACCCTTGTTGTAATCCACGTAAGCTTCGGTCAGATCAGCGGCATACATCACCGCGTTCGCCTGGCCGAGATTCAAGTTGATATGGAGTTCAAATTCGTTTGGCGCGACGGCAATACAAAGTTCCTTGAACGTCGCGCTCGTCGGTTGACCGCGTTTCAAGCTCCAGAGGATTTTCTTACCGTCAACGGCGCTGTAACCGATATCAATTTTCTCCTCCACCACTTTCGCCGCAGAATAACCAATGGCGTCAATGATGCGACCCCAGTTCGGGTCACCACCGTGCCAACTCGTTTTTACCAGCGCGCTGTTCGCCACCGCGCGCGCGGCGGCATCGGCATCCTGAATTGTTTTCGCGCCCTGCACGCGCACGGTCACGACGCGATGCACGCCCTCGCCGTCGCGGACAATTTTTTTAGCGAGTTCAAGACAGACGTGATTCAGCGCAGTCTGAAAAACTTTGAACGCAGGACTTTTCGCAGCAATTTTTTTATTGCCGGCCAATCCGTTAGCAAGCACCAGAACCGTGTCATTCGTGCTCATGTCCCCATCCACCGTGATGCGATTA
The DNA here is from genome assembly GCA_025362675.1 of Limisphaerales bacterium. Taxonomy (GTDB): domain Bacteria; phylum Verrucomicrobiota; class Verrucomicrobiia; order Limisphaerales; family UBA11358; genus UBA11358. The sequence continues at coordinate 13,290 of JANYFN010000120.1, forward strand.
AAACTGTGCGCCACGGCTTCGTTCAGCGCGGCTTGCAACACTTTCGCGTCAATTGCCACATCGGTCGTGATGAAGCCGAGCATCGTCGCGTGCAAGCCACCGTGCGGCAACGCCGCTGGGCGCGCGCCCGTCGCGGACATTCCCGGCTGAATCATTCCCGCACCTTTGCAGATGCCGCCAATGCGAACTTTTTTTCCGCCGAGCAAAAATTCAATCGCCATCTGTTTGGGCCGCGAGTCGCTGGTCATGATGGCTTCTGTTGCGCGATCAGCGTGCGCGGCGGTGTAGCCGAGTTCCATCGCGGCTTCGATGATACCCGCGCGAACATTGTCCATCGGAATCGTCACGCCAATGCGCCCCGTCGAACCGACGAGCGCGCGTCCGGCGGAAAGCCCCAACGCTTTTTCGGTGAACGAAACCATTTCGCGCGCATCGGCCATGCCCAGTTTGCCGGTGCAGGCATTCGCATTTCCAGAATTGATGACGACGACTTGCGCCGTGCCTTTTTTTACGCGCTCGAGACAAACTTTCACCGGCGCGGCACAGACTTGATTCGTCGTGAACATGCCCGCGACCGTTGCGGGCGTCTCGGAAACGATGAGCGCGAGATCGCGTTTAGGCCCTTTGTTCGAGCCTTTACCCGTGCCGAGTTTTTTGATGTCGCAAAACACGCCGCTCGCCAGGAATCCCTGCGGCGCGACGATGGAACCTTCGATGTTTTTCAGTTTCAATTTCATTTTTGGTGAGCGGTCAATGCGTCATGCAAAACAATTTCTCCGCGCAGGTAAAGCACAGCTTTGCCGCCGATGTGAACGCGGTCGCCGGCGAGCTCGCAGAATAATTCACCGCCGCGTTGAGAAATTTGGCGGGCGAACAATTTATTTTTCCCAAGGCGTGCGGCCCAATACGGAATCAGTGTGCAATGCGCCGAACCCGTGACTGGATCTTCGTCCACACCGGCGGCGGGCGCGAAGAAGCGGGAAACAAAATCACAGTCATCGCCGGGCGCGGTGGCGATGATGCCGAGGCAGTCTAATTTTTTTAGCGCGGCAAAGTCCGGTCGCAGCGCGCGCACTTCCGCAGCCGAGTCAAAAACCGCGAGATAATCACGCGATTTCAAAACGCTGGCAGGACCAGCGCCGAGTCCGTCCGCCAATGCGTCTGGTGACGCGCATCGCTGCGGCGGACGCGATGGAAAATCAAGCGTCAAAAAGTCGCCAGCGCGTTTGACCGTGAGCAACCCGCTGCGCGAATGAAACCGGATGATGTCGCCCGAAATTTTTTGTTCCGTGAAGAGCACGAACGCTGCGGCCAAGGTTGCGTGACCGCACAAATCCATTTCCAGCGTGGGCGTGAACCAGCGCAAATCGAATTCATCGCCGTGCGGCACAACGAACGCGGTTTCCGAGAGATTATTTTCCGCCGCGATATTTTGCAGCGTGGCGTCGGGCAGCCACGCCGGGAGCGGACACACGGCGGCGGGATTGCCGTGAAAAACGTCACTCGTGAACGCGTCCACTTGATAGCCGGAGATTTTCATCGCGTCAGAGTTTTACCGCGTCAATTTCCAGTCGCACCATGCGCACGGGAACTTTACCGGTCACATCGGCGGGATGTTTCGCGAGGTAGCGTTGCGTGACGGCGGCGATAAATTCCTCGCGCAAATGTTCCGGCACACGTTGCGTGAACGGTAGCCACGTCGTGCGCAGCCAGGTCGCAAAACCAGACGCGCCGGCATAGTTCGCGTCCTTGGGCGCAAGCTGGATGGCGTTGATTTTGAAGCCATGTTTCGGCAGCCATTTTTCGTAATCGCCCGGCGCGTAAAAAAAATACGGCAGCGGCATTTTTCGAAAAAATTCACACCAGCGTTTGAGCCGCATTTCCGGGCGGAGCGCGAGGAAAACCTCGTGCGCATTACCTTTGCCGCCGCAGGAAATGATCAAGCGTCCGCCGGACTTTAATACGGACGAAGCGCCCCGCAAAATCGCTTCGTGGTCATCCACCCAATGCAGCGCGGCATTGGAAAACACGAGGTCGAATTGCCTTTCAAATTTGAGCTTGCGCGCGTCCATCGCCCGGAATCTCAAGTTGGAAAATTTTGCGGGCGGGAAAGTTTTGTTGGCAAACTCGACCATCGCCGGCGAGGCATCAGCCCCGGTGACCGAGCCGCGCGGAACCGCCGCCGCCAATTCCGCAGTCACCTTGCCATCGCCGCAACCGAGGTCCAGAATATGTTCATCACCCCGCAAATCAAGTTTGCCGATGAGTTCCCGGGCCCACGTTTGCTGCACGGCGGAATTCGCAGCATAGTCGGCGGCGTTCCATTTTGTCGCGGGAATTGCGCGGTGCTCCGACTGTAAATTTGAAACTCGAGATTTCAAATTCAAACCAGCCCCGCCGTCTCCGGCCAGCCGCTCAAGATGTTCAGGCTTTGCACCGCTTGGCCGCTTGCGCCTTTGACGAGATTATCTTCGGCACTCATGACGATGAGCCGGCCCGTGCGCGGATCGAGCCGCCACGCGATTTCACAAACATTCGTGCCCACGACATTTTTTGTGTCGGGCAACGATTTACCTTCGAGCACACGCACGAAAGGCTCGTTTGCATAAGCTTTGGCGTAACAGGTAGAAATTTTTTCAGCGAGCACTACCATTTCCTCCGCCGTGGAGAAATGTTTTTCCGGCGCGAGATAAAGCGTCGTCAAAATGCCGCGATTCACCGGAATCAAATGTGGCGTGAATTGAATAGTCACTTTCGTTTTGGCAGCGAAGGAAAGTTGTTCCTCGATTTCTGACAAATGCCGATGCTTCGGCACGCCGTAGGGACGGACACTTTCATTGCACTCGCAAAAAAGATAATCAATCTCGGCCTTCCGCCCCGCGCCGCTCACGCCGCTCATGGAATCGGCGATGATGCCGGCAGGTTTGATGAGTCCGGCGTGAAGCAGCGGAATCAACGGCAGTAAAATGCTGGTCGGATAGCAGCCGGGCGACGCGATGAGCAGCGATTTTTTGATTTCCTCGCGATAAAATTCCGGCAAACCGTAAACAGATTTTTTAAGGAGCTCCGGCGCGGGATGTTCGTGCGCGTAAAATTCTTTGTAGATCTCCGCGCTCTTGAGTCGGAAGTCCGCGCTCAAATCAATCACCACACAGCCAGCGTTGTTCAGGGGCACGGCATATTCCGCCGCGACGCCGTGCGGCAGCGCGAGAAAAACGACGTCGGCGATTTTTGCCAGCGCGGATGCGTTCGGTTCGGTGAAGCGGAGCGGCTTGGTTTTGGGATGGCTCGCAAATTTTGGAAACACTTGCGCGAGCATTTGCCCGGCGTTCTGGCGCGAGGTGACGGCGACCAGTTCCGCGTGTGGATGGTTCAGGAGCAACTGCACCAGAACTTCGCCGGAGTAACCGGACGCGCCGACGATGGCGACTCGTTTCGTTTTCATTGTGTCATTAAAAATCGTTTCACCCACATTTGTAAGGGTTCGGCTTGTGAATTTCCATAAAACGTTCAACTTGTTTTAGCGGCATAAAGCCGAACTGCTGATACAGCCCATGCGCATCTGCCGTGCCCAGCATGAACCGCCTCAGCCCTTGCAACAGTGGATGCGCCTGCGCGGCGGAAATGAGCCGCTTGCCGAAACCGTGGCCGCGCTGTTCTTCCAAAACAAAAACATCTGCCAGCCAAGCGAACGTGGCGCAATCCGTGACGACCCGCGC
>JANYFN010000218.1 GCA_025362675.1 Limisphaerales bacterium
AGCTGCAAGACCATCGCGAATTTCGGCGTCTTGCGGACTTTATGTTTGACGATGTGGCTGGCGATTTTCATCGTCAGCGCGAGGGGGAAACGCATAAATTATTTTACGGAAACGATTTGAATTTCAGGCAGCAAAACCGGCGCATTCGTTGAAGCAGGGTTGGCCTTCAGAAAACTTCCCGCCCCCGGCATCAGAAAATCCAGCGGCGAAACGCTCTTGCTGGCGTTAATGCCGCTGCAACCCGCGCCGACAAATGCCAGCGTAAGAAGCATTGCCAGCAAAGCGATTTTGCCATCTAATCTCACTCGGCCAGTATAAATCACGCCGATAAGATGGCAACTTTTTATTCCCTCACAAGCCTGCGCACCGCGTCAAGCATGACGCTGCTGGGAATTCTTTCCCTATCGCTCTGGTCCCGCGCCGTGGCCGCTGAGTCGGCAACCAATGTCGCCACTTGGACAATAAACGAATTTATGCGTGCGCAAAAAGTTTTCCTCGCCGACACCAACAATGTCACCAACGGCTGTCAGTTTGCGCGTGCGGCCTTTGAACTCGCGGAATCGGCGACGAACGATACTTCCCGCGCCAAGATTGCTCGCCAAGGCATCGCGGCCAGCCAGTCCGCCCTCGCCCGCGATGCCAAATCCGGCCCCGCGCATTATTATCTCGCCATGAATTTTGGCGAACTGGCGCAAGCCGAAGCCCCGTCGCTCGCGGCGTATCGTTTGGTGCACGAGGTCGAACACGAATTCAAGGTGGCGGCGGAATTGGATGAAAAATTCGATCGCGCCGGCCCCGCGCGGAATCTTGGCGCGCTCTATTTTCAAGCTCCCGGCTGGCCGTTGAGCGTGGGCAGCAAAAAAAAAGCCCGCGAATGGTTTGTGCGCGCCGCTGTGCTGGAGCCCGATTATCCTGAAAATCAAATCAACCTCGCCGAGGCGCACCTCCGCTGGCGCGAACGAGCGGAAGCGGAAAAAGCGCTCAAAGCATTGGAACGTCTTTGGCCAGCGGTTCCCACGAATTTTCCGGGAGTTGAATGGGAGAAACTGCGCACCGAATGGGGGCAGCGCCGGGCTGAGACGCGCGCCAGTTTTAAAAAGATTTACCAAGGGGAACCGTGAACAGTATTTAGCAGCTGGCAGGACTTTGGCCCAAGCCCTAATTTTTCAGTGGCGCCGGGAAATTCTTGAACTAAACTCCGCTCTAAATCCTCCGAACCTCATGGCTCGAAAATTCTTCAACGTGCTGTCCGACACCACGCTATTTTTGCGCGAATGGATTGCGCATCCCCAGCGCATCGGCTCCATCGTGCCGAGTTCGCCCCGGCTGGCCGCCGCGATGGCGCGCTGGATTCCGCGCGACCCGGAGAGTTACGTGCTCGAACTCGGCCCCGGCACGGGCCCCGTCACCGAAGCTCTATTGCAACGCGGCTTGCGGGAGGAACGCCTCATCGCCATTGAATTTAATGAGACGCTCGCGGCGACGTTGCAAAAAAAATACCCGCGCGCCCACATCATCGCTGGCGACGCGTGGCTGATGGATGAACTGCTTCAGAAAATTTCTGTGCAATCGGTTGGGGCAGTTATTTCCAGCCTGCCGCTATTGAACTTCACGCCGGAACAAGCCTCGGCGTTGGCGGGAAAAATCCGCAACGTGCTCGAACCGTCGGGACATTTTGTTCAATTCAGCTATCAGATCGCCAAGAAGCGGACGCGCGGCGGCGATGATTTTAATTTGGTCGCCTCGCAACTCGTCTGGCTCAACCTCCCGCCCGCCCGCGTGAGTGTTTATCAGAAGTAATTTCAGCCGAACATGATTTTGCAGACAGTAACGGCCACAACCACACTTACGAAATCCGCCGTCAAACCCGCCAGCAGCGCGTGGCGCGTCCGTTTGATCGCCACCGAGCCAAAATAAACAGCGAGCACATAAAACGTTGTTTCCGTGCTGCCATAGATCGTTCCCGCCGTCCGGGCGATGAGGCTGTCCGCGCCGAATTGTTTCACGAGTTCCGTAAAAAATCCGAGCGAGCCGCTGCCGCTTAACGGACGCACCAAAACCATCGGCAGCAAGTCGGTTGGGAAACCCAGCTTACTAAAAACCGGTGCCAGCACATGGCTCAACATATCAATCCCGCCCGCTGCGCGGAACATCCCCACCGCCACGAGCATTGCCACGAGATACGGAATGATGCGGATGGCTACGTCGAAACCCTCCTTCGCGCCGTCCACGAATTCCTCATAAACCTTCACGCGCCGCAACGTCGCGAATAGCGGAATCGCCGAGAGCAGAAAAGGAATTGAGAGCAGCGACACCGCACTGACGATGCGAATGAAAAGATTTTTCTTCGCGTCTGCTTCAGGAATTGGCAAACCAAAAGTTTCCGGAAAAACCATTCGCAAAAAGAAAAACGCGAAGCACAGCAGAAATGCGCCGAAAATAAAATTGCCCCCCCAGTGCATCGGCTGCAACGTGGCGGCTTCTTTCACCACCAGCTTCTCGCTTTCCGCTTTCCGGTCTTCCGCGATTTTAATTTCCGGTTTCAGGTTTCCCATTTCCGCCTGCTCCCGGAACATCGGCAGCCGGCTCAAAAATTTCGCCATCAGCACGCCGCTCACCGCCGCGCACGCCGTGCAGATGATGCTCGTGCCGACGATGGACGTGGGGTTCACGGATTTGTTCGCCGCGAGAATCGCGATGGCCGTGACGGGAATGAGTTGAATGCCGCTGGTATTGATCGCGAGAAACGTGCACATCGCGTTCGTGGCCGTGCCGGGCCGCGGGTTGAGCGATTCCAAATCTTTCATCGCGCGCAGGCCGAGCGGCGTGGCGGCGTTGCCGAGACCGAGCATATTGGCGGCAATGTTCATCAGCATGGAGCCCATCGCGGGATGTTCCGGCGGGACTTCGGGAAAAATGCGGCGCATGAGCGGACGCAACGCGCGCGCGAGGAGCGCGACGAGTCCAGCACGTTCCGCGAGCCGCATGATGCCGAGCCACAACGCCATCACGCCGATGAGCGTGAAGGAGATTTTCACCACGGCGGTATTGGCCATGTCCAGCGCCGCGTCCGCAATTTCCTTGAGGTGGTCGTTCCAACCGCCGAGGAGCACGGCGCACAACATCAGCCCAAGCCAGATGTAATTTAGCATCGGCCAACGCTACACAAGCGGCTTGAAAAAGGCGCGTGGAAAATCAGCCGGTTCCTCAACGAAAAAGTTCTTTGCCAACCCGTCGCGTCTTGGACTGCGGCGGGAAGCGCAGCGCCACGCCGCTTTTCGGGGGGATGAAATTATTTTGTTCCGGATACTTTTTCTGCGAACGAAAGCGGTGTTGCGGCTTCCGCCTTGCCACCGCAGTCCATGACGCTGCCCTTAAAAAATGCTGCCGCAAAAATGGAATGGTAGAAGAAAGTTTGGCATCGTCGGCAACGCAGCCTAAACTCCCGCCATGAAATCAGCCTACGAACTCGCGATGGAACGCCTCAATAAATCCGCGCCGACCGTCAAACTCACTGCCGCGCAAAAAACGCAGATCGCGGAAATAGAATCGCAGATCGCCGCGAAAATTGCCGGGCGCGAAATCGCGATGCAGTCGGAAATCGCCAAGGCGGGTGGCAATTATGAGAAGGCCGAGGAACTGCGCCAACAACTCGCGCAGGATAAGAAAAAATTCCAAGCCGAACTGGAGGAGGAAAAAAAATCCATTCGCCAGAGCAAAACGCGCGGCTGATCTCAAATCCGAAAAGAGTTATCGTCCGCCGGTTTCAAGTTTCCAATTACCGCATTTCTTTTGCACAATCCGCGCGTGTCTGCCGAAAAAAAATCGCCCGCCAAATTTGCCGCCCTCCTGGCGCGGCACGCGTCGGCATTCGGTTACGTTTTGCGCGTGGTGCTGCCGGTGACGTTGCGGACGGGACGGCGGCCGGTGATCTTTTCGCGGCGCACCGGCATGGGCGACATTATCTGCACCGTCGGCCCGGCGCGCGAGTTGATGAAGCGTCACCCCGATGTTTTTTTCATCTACAACTGTCACCCTGATTTTGCCGCCGTGCCGCAGCTCGCGGGCATCGCCAATCGCGTCACGACACTCGAAGCCATCGGGGTTGTGGGCCATTGGTATAAAATATTTCTCGGCGGCTTTTATCACTTTGCGCATGGCGACGACACGCCGGGCATGGTGGCGAGCGAGCCGATGGTCGCCGAATTTTGTCGGCAATTTAATTTGCCCGTCACGGAGGCGCATCCGCAGCTGGCCGCTTCTCCCGGCGCGCAGGAGCAGGTGAAAACGTTGCTCGCTAAAAAAAATCTCAATGGCGAAAAACTCGTGCTCATTCATCCTGGCCCGAGTTGGACGATCAAGGAATGGCCTTTGGAACATTGGACCAAACTCGTTTCCGAACTGCG
>JANYFN010000276.1 GCA_025362675.1 Limisphaerales bacterium
GCCTACACCGTTTACTATGCAAAAGTAGCGACTCCCGCGGCCTTCATCCCATTATGCAGCGCTAACTTCAACCCCGCGAATGCTTCCGGTGTGCAATCCGCCACGAGGGCGACCTTTACTGCGGCCAACGGGGTGTTGGCCACAAATGTTTTTGCTGTGAAGTTTGATTTCACTACGCCGGCTCCCGAGAATGGCTATTGCGGCTATTCAGAAATAAATCTTTACGGAGTTCCCACCTTCATCATGGCAACTAACCCGCCGAATATCACCGTGCAAGTTACGACCAATGTTTTAACCTTAAGTTGGCCAAGTGACCATATCGGCTGGCGATTACAGGTGCAGACAAATAACGTCACTGAAGGTTTGAGCGTCAACTGGGCGGACGTGACTGAAGCTGCGGTCACAAATCAAGTTTCCGTGCCGATTAATCCTGCAAACCCTAGTGTTTTTTATCGTCTATATTATCAATTCAACTAATTGTGAACGAACTAAAAAATATTGATCGGCGCCTCGCCATATTACTTATGCCTATTGCATGGCCACGCTTGATTTGTTTTTTATTCGTAGTTTTAGGGTTTGAATGTGGTTGTCGGACGCTCCAATCAGAACGCCCAACCATAAGTCATCCGCGTATCGTCAATATTTTCAATTTCGTGCGCAATTCTGATTACCGCCTAGCTAACTCAGAAGACACACTTTATGAAGCCACCCGGCAAGAAATTCAGTTGATCAAACCCACCAAACTGTCGGCGACTTGGGCGTTGCAGTATGATGCTTTAATCAATCCCCGCTATCAAAAGTTATTCAAAGAACAATTAGGAACTAACAACGAAATTGCCGCTTGGTGGGAAATTCCGCGACCGCTCGTCGAAAAAGCCGGGCTCAAATGGCGGGGCCATGACCATGAGTGGGATTCTACGGCTAATGTCGGTTTTTCGCCGGGCTACACACCGGACGAGCGACGTAAGTTGGTGGACGTTTATATGGCAGATTTCAAAGCGATCTTTGGGAATTATCCCCGCACAGTCGGCTCCTGGTATATTGACGAAGTGACTCTGGCTTATATGGCTGAGCGTTACGGCATCGTGGCGTCCTGCAATTGCAAAGATCAAGTTGGCACGGATGGTTATACCTTGTGGGGCGGTTATTGGAATCAGGCTTACTATCCCAGCCGATTGAATGCCTATATGCCGGCCCAAACAAAGGCTGGTCAAATTGATGTTCCCATCTTTCGGATGCTGGGTAGCGATCCGATCTATCAAGGTTACACACCAGGCATGTGGACCCTCGAACCGGTTTATCCCGCTGCGGGCGGCTCGGATGATTGGGTTGCGTGGTTCATGAATAATTTCATCCATCAACCCGCACTGGCATTTGGGTTTACTCAAGTTGGACAAGAAAATTCATTTGGCTGGGAGGCGATGAAAACCGGACTAACTCTCCAAATCGCGCTCTTGGCCGGTCAAGCCAAGGCCGGCGAGGTCCAAGTGCTGACATTGGCCCAAGCGGGTCAATGGTTTCGTCAGCACCATCCATTGACGCCACCTACAGCTGTAGTTTGCTTGAATGATTGGAAGCATGAAGGCCGGAAAACTGTTTGGTATAATAGCCGTTTTTACCGGCTTAATCTGCTTTGGGAGAAAGATGTTTTTTTTGTCCGCGACTTACATTTATTTGATGAACACGTAATATCACCGACTCATGATCGGGCGCTTAAGACAACATTTCTGGCCTATCATACTTTGCCGGTTATGGATGGTGCCCTCTGGTCGGGATCGGAGAAGCCGGGTATTTGGCCTGTTCTAATCTCATCCGACGGCGCAACCTCGCCTTTGATGCCGGAAGGTTCTCCGGTGGTCAAGGACCAAAGTCCAACGGAATTAAGCATCGCTCAATCGTTGCACGGCGGTGGGGTTTTCTCTATGGTTTGTAGTGAAACCACAGTCAGCGCCACCGGCACGGATGGCCGTGGGCAACCGTTAAAATGGGCTTGGAATCTCGTAGGTGGCGCGTCGCAAAAAGCGGCTATTCAAAACGTCGCAACTAATGGTGTGACTTATCATTATGTAGGTGCGGATTATTCACTCCAACTGGCTTCCGATTCGGGGGCTTGTGAGCAATTAACCAATGGGGTTGTGCGACTCACTCCTAACCGATTTGGAAAAGTTGTCCTGATTCTGGGTGTCTATTAAGGTTCGAGTAAACCAAAATAAATAGAAAAACACCTTTAATTATGAAAAAAAAGCGACTGCCAATTCTTTTAATTGTGCTTGGCATTGGTGCCATTATTTGGTGGTCGCAGGCACCGTCTGCCCGCCGCATAACGTCGCTAGCAACTCGGTCGAAGACAGTTAGTGGCTCGCAGTCAAATACGGTTGGCGTCAGCTCGCTCCCGATTCAAATCGCTCAGGCTAGCACTAACGGTGCAGTTTCTCGCGAGCAGGATTTAGCGGTGAATCCCTATGCAGCAGGATTGCGAGAGCCCGGTAAGACTAAGCGGGAGTGGGATGCCGGCTTTGTTAAAAAATTTCGTTCGTTCAGAAGTGGCGACCCCGTCCGCTTTGAACTGACACGCGGTGTGATGGCATCAGGTATCGTCAAAATTATCCAGTTGGAGGGTAGCGAGGTGACTTATGTATCCGGAGAGTTGACAGCGCCTGAAATCGGTAGATTCTTTTTTCTGACGCCACCAGTGCGTGGTAAGGCGGGCAAAGCTGTCGGCGTCGTGGAATTCCCCGCTAGCAAAACGGCCTACCGTATCGAACCCACCGGGCCTAATGGTGGTCCAGAGTTATGGCAACGGCGAATGGACGAAGTGCTTTGCATGGATATGCCGCAAGCCGATCCTGCCCTGCTGCTGGCGGCAGAGCAGGGGATGACCAACACAGTGGATAATATGATTCCCTTGCGACCTGACCAAGTATCGGATTATGTGCCAAGTTACAATGCCAACATTGTTTCGTTACAAAGTTATTCCGGTTCCCCCGCCGTGCTGCTGCTCGATTTCGCCGGAGGTTATACGCCCACTTGGGGAGGTGTGACTTATGCGCGGCCGCCCGTAAGTAATGCTACGATCAAAGATATCTGGAAGCGCATCGCAGAGGATTACATGCCGTTCAATATCAATGTGACAACCGACATCAAAGTTTTTCAGGCAGCTGCCCAAGGTAGTCGGCAACGCTGTAGCTTCACGACCACCCCCATTACGGCGGCTGGGGTAGCATATTTTGGCTCATGGAATTGGGGCGGTGATACGCCCTGCTGGTCGGTCTACTACGTCGGCAAACCGGCGGGAGAAGTCGGCGCGCATGAGCCGGGCCACACACTGGGTTTATCCCATCAGACCCAAGATATTCCCAACGGCACGAATGCCCCAACGCATTATGAGTATTACAGCGGTCAGGGCAGTGGCGAGACTGGTTGGGCACCAATTATGGGCGTGGGCTATTATCAACCCTTGAGCACATGGGCCAAAGGTGAGTATCAGTATGCCGGCCAGACGCAGGACGAATTGTTGACCATCACCACGGCCAACAATAATGTGCATTATCGGACTGATGACACCGGCGCTACCCTAGCGACAGCGCGCTATCTGGAGGCTTACACCAATAACACAGTGTCGGCCGAGGGTGTGATTGAGCGGAATGCTGATATAGATGCTTTTCAATTTACCACGACCGGTGGCGTCGTGACTTTAACAGCCAGGCCGGTCGCCGTAAACGATTGGGCTAACCTAGCCTTGATGACCACGCTGGCGGACGCAACGGATATCGTCATTGCTAGTAATAATATTCAGACGACTGTTTCGTCCACCATAAGCACAAATCTTCCGGCGGGAACCTATACCTTTCGCGTCATGGGAGTGGGAAAAAATAATCCATTGATTGATGGATTCTCAAGCTATGCGAGCGTCGGCTACTATTCTGTGACGGGTAATGTTGCCGGTGTGCGCCAACCTACTCGGTTGACCGTAGCGGAGCATGCAACTAACAACAGTGTCGTCGGCATCATCACGGCCAATAATCCTAACAGCAGTGCCTTGGCGTATGCGGTAATTTCGGGAAACATTGGTGCAACCTTTTCGGTGGATAATTCTGGTTTGGTTGGTGTCGCGAACAACGCGTTGCTGGACTATTACAAGCTAGCAACGAATACAGCACTGTATGCTGCGCAGTTTGAATTATTCATAAATATCACTAACGTCAGTAATTCGGCGCTGACGGAATTAAACCGCCGGGTAGTTATTGCGATTCAACAATTATATCCACCCGTGCCCGCCTATGTCACTGCGATGTGGGACACCAGTTTGCGCATAGTCATTTCGTGGACCGGTGGTCAAAATGCCACAAGTTACAATGTGAAACGTTCGACTGTTCACAAAGGACCTTATACAACAATCGTAAATCAACCGGGCATCAGCTACGTTGACAGCGGCTTGACTAATGGAGTGACTTATTATTATGTGGTTTCCGCAGTGAACACAAATGGTGAAAGCGCTAACTCTACTGAAGTGAGCGCTCAGGCACAGACCGTGGCCAACTTTGGTTTTGAATATCCTAGTATTGGCGCAAATTACCAGTATTCGCCTGCTGGAGCTTTTTGGACTTTTGGCGGCAGCGGTGGAAACGGCTCGGGCATACTTGGCAATGGCAGTGGGTTCGGTAATCCGAACGCCCCGGAAGGCACTCAGGCCGCATTTGTGCAAAGCTACGGAACCATAACTCAGACATTATCCGGCTTTAAGCCCGGAAACAGTTATACCATCACTTACTCAGCGGCACAGCGATCAGGACCGGATCAACACGGCGGAGAGTCTTGGAATATTGTCATTGATGGCAATCTAATCAAGGCCAACACTCCTGGTTCTACCAGCTACTCGACTTACACCGCGACGTTCACGGCTACTGCGGCCACGCACACACTTTCTTTTGTTGGCACCGACTTGGCAGGTGGTGATAATACTGTATTCATTGATAATGTGCGGTTCAGTCCCCTTTTGCAGCCGGTCGCCGCTGCGGTGGCAATAAGTAGTCCGACAAATAATGCGGCTATCTGTGCCTTTGCGCCGATTAATCTCACGGCGACGGTTGCAACCAATGGAAACACGGTCAATTGCGTTCAGTTTTTCACTGACTCCATCACGATGTTAGGCCAGATTACCAATGCGCCTTACACATTCGCTTGGGCTAATTCGGGTAGCGGTAAATATAGTGTTTTTGCGCGGGTCTTGTTTAATAATGGTAGTTCAGCGGACTCCGAGCCAATCAACTTCTCTGTTCTCAATCGAAATTCTAACTTGGGCTTCGAAACTCCTAATCTAGGCTCTGGTAATTACGTTTATAATCCAAGTGGCGCCGCCTGGATTTTCACTGATAGCGCGAATGGCAATGGTTCGGGTATCGCGGCAAATGGCAGCGCTTTTAGTAATCCTAACGCCCCGCAAGGCAGTCAGGTGGCTTTGTTGCAGAGCTATGGCTCGATTAGTCAGACCTTAGTTGGTTTTGCTCCAGGCACGAACTATACAATTACTTATTCCGCTGCCCAGCGTTCCGGAGTGGCTCAGCATGGAGGGGAATCGTGGAATATCGTTATCGACAATATCGTTATTCGAACAAACGCACCGGGCTTGACCGGCTATACGACTTATACGGCTAATTTTACGGCATTGTCAGCAAATCATACCCTTTCGTTTGTGGGCACCGATCTGGCTGGTGGCGATAATACTGTTTTTATTGATAATCTGATTCTCAATCCGCCACTCTCGGCTAGTTTGTTGCCTGATCTGTTGACTGATACGCTGCCCGTAACTGCGGTGGATGTGGTCGGCAGTCAGGTAGCTTTCCTAGCGACTTTCAGCAGCGCTAATCCAACTGCCTACCAATGGCAGAAGATCGCTGGCGGTTTAATGACCGAGATTTCTGGAGCGACAAACTCTTTCCTGACATTGACGAATTTACAAATGAGTGACACAGGTTTCTACCGATTATCAGCTTCAAATATGTTTGGCGTAGCTGTGAGCAGTGGAAGTTCGCTTTCAGTTTCCAACCTGCCGGCAGCGTCGAATAATGTCATTTTGACTTACGCGGCGCAGACTGGACTTGGGAGTGCGCAGACGAATTTCACGCCGACATGGCTTTTGGACCCAGGTAATTTAATTTCTGGCCAATCACCCAGCAGCCTCGGCACGGGCAGTTTCTCTCAGAATATCGGCTTGTTCACGGATGGTTCTTTTGGCTGGATCACCTACTGGCCGAGCGTCGGTCTTAGTTCAACTGAAGTTACTTGTGGAACGAGTGCGGGGCAATCGGTGACTTACACTCTTGGTAATGCCATTAGCGGCTACAGTGTTTCCAATATTGTGGTCTATGGCGGCTGGGGTGATGCGGGTCGCGATCAACAAGCTTATACGGTTTCATATTCCACTGTAGCGTCGCCGACGACCTTTATTTTGCTGGCGACTATAGATTACAATCCCGCAAATCCGGGTGCGATCCAGTGCGCCACGCGTTCGACCTTGAGGTCTTCAACAGCTGGTCCTTTGGCGACTAATGTCGTCGCATTGAAGTTTGATTTTACCGCTCCAGCACCCGAGAACGGGTATTGTGGCTATTCGGAAATCGCTGTGTATGGCGCATCTCTCGACCCCGCCGTCATTGTGAACACCTTGCCAGTAACTGCAGTGGATGTCGTAGGCAGCCAGGTCGCTTTCAGTGCTTCCTTCTCTGGCGCTGCGCCTATAGCTTACCAATGGAAGAAAATCAGTGGAGGAGTGACCAACAATGTGGGCGGGGCTACGAACTCAATGCTGACGCTGGAAAACCTCCAACTGGCTAATACAGCGAGCTACCAGCTTCAAGCCTCGAATGCCTATGGCGTGGCAGTTAGTTCGTTAAGCGCGCTCACTGTTTCGAGTGTCCCAGGCGCAGTTAACAATCTGATTACCTCCTATGCAGCCCAGACCGGCTTTGGCGGCAATACTTTTTTTCTTCCGACGTGGCTGTTCACCCCGGGCAACGCCTTGATTGCGGGAATAGCGCCCTCCAGTTCGGCTGGTAATTTTAGCCTAAACACAGGCGGAAGAACTGTCAACTCGCTGACGGCTGGTGATAGTTTAACCATCAGCCCGACAACTGGATTAGATGCCGGTATCAACTATATCACTTGCGGCAATGGCGGCGGTGCGGGAACCATGGTGACTTATACACTTAACGGATCTGCTTCAGGCTATACTCTGACTAATATCACGGTTTATGGCGGCTGGAAAGATGCCGGGCGGGATCAGCAGGCTTATAAGGTTTATTTTTCAAAAGTCTCGGCACCAGCGACATTTACTACGCTAGGGACAGTCAATTACAACCCTGCCAATCCCGCAAGCGTTCAGTCCGCGACGCGCGCAACATTGAGAGCGGCCAATGGCGTGCTGGTGACGAATGTGGCCGCGGTAAAATTTGATTTCACGACTCCCGCTTCCGAGAATGGTTACTGTGGCTATGCAGAAATTATTTTATCAGGAATGCCCACGGTCGTTCCCGTAGCTACGAATCCGACGAATATCTTGTTCCAACTTCTCGGAAGCAATTTAAGACTTAGTTGGCCGGCTGACCACATCGGCTGGCGACTTCAATCACAGACCAATACCCTGATGTCTGGGTTGGGCACTAACTGGTTGGATGTGGTCGGCTCTACGGCCACCAACCAAATGCTTTTTCCGATAAATTTAGCCAATGATGAAGTCTTTTATCGATTGGTGTTTCCTTAAAATTGATTTAAATACTATGAAAATGACAAAAAAAATTCTGACTTTGGGACTCGTGCTGATCACGGG
The DNA here is from genome assembly GCA_025362675.1 of Limisphaerales bacterium. Lineage (GTDB taxonomy): Bacteria > Verrucomicrobiota > Verrucomicrobiia > Limisphaerales > UBA11358 > UBA11358. The sequence continues at coordinate 7,826 of JANYFN010000276.1, forward strand.
TTTTTGCTCGGCGGCCGTCACTACGCAAAAACTGCGATGCGAATATCTCACCGACCCATTTGGGATTGATTCAACCAGTCCACGGCTTAGTTGGATCATCAATTCGACTCAGCGCGCCGAAAAGCAAACCGCCTATCAAATTTTGGTGGCTTCTACTCCTGATTTGTTGCGACAAGACAAAGGTGATCTTTGGGATAGCGGGCAGGTAGCCTCGGAGGAAAGTGCCCAGATCGTCTATGTTGGCCGGCCTTTAGTTTCCCGCCAAGCGTATTATTGGAAAGTGCGTAGTTGGGACCGCGCCGGTAAGTCCGGCGAATGGAGTCCATCGGCTCAATGGCATATGGGTTTGCTACAATCTTCGGACTGGAAGGCTAAGTGGATTACGGCCGAGCCGTCCGTTGTCACATCGCCAGAAACTCTAGTTATTCGCCGGGCAACTTATGAGGCCATTGATATCAAGGCGCATGCCGATGTCACTAGCGCTCTGGCTGGTCAGGTGAAGGGAAATCATCTGAGCGTGCAGGTAAATAATAAAACTTTGGGCGTTGATCCGGCTGCAAATATTGTGAAGCGTTTGCTTGTGGATTATGAGTTGAACGGTAAAAAGTTCACCAAGGAAATCGGTGAAAACCAGACTCTGGTGTTGCCGGAAGATGCGGCTGGCGTTCGCTATTTGCGCAAACCGTTTACGCTAAATGCACCTATTCAGAGCGCGGTTCTATATACAACTGCTTTGGGACTTTACGAATTACAGATCAATGGTCAACGCGTCGGCGACCATTTACTTGCCCCGGACTGGACTGACTATCGCAAACGGGTTCGCTACCAATCTTATGACGTGACCAAGTTAGTTAATCGCGGTGACAACGCTATCGGTGCGTGGTTGGCTAACGGTTGGTTCAGCGGTAAAATTGGCAATGGTGCGAATGCGTTTTTTGGCAAAGTGCCCGCATTGCTGGCGCAGCTTGAGATCACGTATGCTGATGGTCGCACGGAACGAGTCGTTACAGATGAATCCTGGAAATCGCACCGCAGTCCGATTCTCGCTTCCGATTTTATGTTGGGCGAAGATTACGATGCGCGGTTGGAGGTGAAGGGCTGGTCCCAGCCGGGCTTGGATGATAGCAGCTGGAGTATTGTCAGCGTGCGTGATGAATCGGCGCGACATTTGGAATCTCAAGTTATGGAGCCGGTGCGGCGGATCACGGAGTTAACACCTAAAAATATCACGGAGCCAAAACCAGGTAGTTGGGTTTATGATCTTGGCCAGAACATGGTTGGTGTCGTCCGCCTTAAAGTTACCGCTCCGGCCGGGACCAAGGTGACGTTGCGCCATGCTGAAATGCTCAACCCTGATGGCACCCTTTACACCAAAAATTTGCGCGGCGCACCTTCCGTGGATCACTATATTTGTAAGGGCACGGGCACGGAAATTTGGGAGCCACGATTTACGTTCCATGGTTTTCGCTACGTTGAAATCACCGGTCTAACGGGCAAGCCTAAGAAAGATGCTGTCACGGGTGTGGTGATAGCTTCAGACACGCAACCGACAGGCGAGTTTGCTTGTTCAGATCCCCGGATCAACCAGCTCCAATCAAATATCAAATGGGGCCAGCGCGGCAACTATATCAGTATCCCCACCGATTGTCCGCAGCGTGACGAGCGGCTAGGCTGGATGGGCGATGCTCAGGTATTCATCCGCACGGCGACTTATAATGCGGATGTCGCGGCATTCTTTACCAAATGGCTGGTGGATGTGGATGATGGTCAGACTGCGGCGGGAGCTTTTGCGGATGTAAATCCCAACACTATGGATTGTAACAGCGTGCCTGCGTGGGGCGATGCCGGGGTTATTTGTCCATGGACTATTTATCAAATATACGGCGACAGGCGCATTTTAGAGCAACACCTAACTGCAATGACTAAATGGGTGGACTATCTGCATCTGCATAGCACTGATCTATTGCGCGACAAGGATCGCGGTAATGACTACGGCGACTGGCTATCCATTCAGGCGAATACGCCCAAGGATTTGATCGGCACCGCTTACTTTGCTTACTCTGCCAATTTACTGGCCAAGTCCTACCGAGCGCTCGGTCGCGATGAGCAAGCTGCGAAATACGAACATCTGTTCGAAGAAATCAAGTCGGCCTTCAACCGGGCGTATGTGGCAGCCGACGGCCGTATTAAAGGAAATACCCAATGCGTCTATGCCATGGCTCTAAAGTTTGAGCTCTTGCCAGAAAACTTGCGGGCCAAGGCAGCACAATATTTGGAAGACGACATCAGAGCTAAGGGCGGACATCTTTCCACGGGCTTTGTCGGCGTTAGTTACCTATTGCCAGTTCTCACCCAGGCCGGAAAGGCCGAAACCGCTTATAGTTTGCTCTTACAAGATACTTTCCCATCATGGTTGTTCTCCGTGAAGCACGGTGCCACCACCATCTGGGAACGTTGGGATGGATGGACACCTGAAAAGGGTTTCCAAGATCCTGGGATGAACTCGTTCAACCATTACTCGCTAGGTTCTTGCGGCGAATATTTATTTGGTGGTATTGGTGGCATACAGCCTGCTAGCTCCGGTTATAAGACAATCCGAATTGAACCGATCATCCGCAACGGTTTGATTTGGGCCAAGACCAGTTACGACTCTATCCATGGCAAGATTGCTACCTATTGGAAACGCGACGGCCAAAGATTGACGCTAGATATTGTAGTGCCTGCGAACACAACGGCGACCGTCTATGTTCCAGCCAAAGATGCGGCTAATATCACTGAGAGCGGGACCGCTGCGGCGAAAGCTACCGGAGTGAAATTCCTCCGCAATGACCAAGGCAATGCCGTGTTCGAAGTCAGTTCTGGAACGTATAAATTCGTCTCCGAAATTTAAAAAATTATAGAGATTTAAAATGATTCATACATGCAAAGCCAATGCGTCGGTCGTGAAATCAGGGACTAATTCTGGTCGGATACAACTGACTTCTGTAATTGTGCTGTTGCTAGGTTGCGCCTTAATGACTAAAGCCGATATTCAAACTACTATCGGCTATCATAAGGAAGGTGAGGAGACTCTTAGCTTCACCTTTGCGAAGGTGCCGCCGCCTTCGCGAAATGACGCCGCCACGACCGCCAAGTTCTCGCTACTGAGTGGCGAACCGGCGGGCGACAACACGAGTCTCGACAAATTGCACGACGGAATACTTCCGCAACAAGCAGATGAGCCGATGCAGAATTTTTTCTTCGCATCCGGCACCGCCGGCGGGCGAATACAGGTGGATCTGGGTGCTTCTAAGAAAATTAAGCAGGTCAACACCTACTCATGGCATCCTACAACGCGCGGCCCGCAGGTCTATCAACTTTTTGCTAGCGCAGGCACGGCAGATGGTTTTATTTCGCATCCCGACAAAGGGGTTGCGTTGGAGCAGTGCGGTTGGACAAGAATTGCCCGAGTGGACACCCGTTCTAGCCGGCCTGATGGTAGCGCGCAATGCGGAGTGAGTATCGCGGACACGGCCGGAGTTATTGGGAATTACCGCTATCTTCTATTTGACATCGCCCCTACCGAATCCAACGATGATTTTGGCAATACATTTTACAGTGAAATTGACGTAGTGGAATTGAATGCCCCAGTTCTACCTGCTTTAACGGGCGGCGTGCCTCCCATCGTCATCCACTCCTCTGACGGATATTGCGAGGTGACTATCGACTCCACGAAAGAACCGGCGCTTTCAGATTGGGCGGCACAGAAACTCGCTCCTGCAATTGTGGAATGGTATCCCAAGATAGTCGCGATGATGTCTAGCGAGGGATTCATCGCACCGAAAAACTTCAGTATCGTTCTACGCCCCGGTGACGGTGTGGCTTATACCAGCGGCAACCGCATCGTGGCTAACTCGGTATGGCTCGGAGGCGAACTGAAAGGAGAAGCTATCGGCGCAATTATTCATGAAGTCGTGCATGTCGTCCAACAATACGATGGCGGACGAAACAATGGGCATAACCCGCCGGCTTGGTTGATCGAAGGAATTCCAGATTACATCCGCTTTTTTAAGTATGAGCCACAGAGTCACGGGGCCGACCTGGTTTGGTTGCAAGGACGTAAAAAAATGCCTCTCAACTACGATGGTATGTATCGGATCAGTGCTAATTTTTTGGATTACGTCGTAACTCATTATGATCCGGCTCAGACGCTCATCACCAAAGTAAATACGGCTTGTCGTCTGGGTGATTATACAGATGGGTTGTGGCAGGAACTCACAGGTAAGTCCTTATCGGAATTGAATACTGAATGGAAAGCGGCGGCGAATTGAGTCCTAATACTGATAGCACGAATTGGGATACGGCTTCGGGCTATGAGTCTTTGGCTGCGATAATCAATTAGAACCATGACGTTGCGACCAAGCAACTATCCGCGAGCAAAAACATTGACCGCTCCCAACACTACGCCCAAACTGACAACTCACTGAACCAAAATCCTAGAATCGACAAACCTATGGCCAGCATCAGTCGCACTGCCGAATCCAGAGCTGCCTTACCCTCGCAATCGAATGAGCAAAATTATCGCGGCTCGTTTGCGATCATGACCTCGCTTTTCTTCATGTGGCAAATTATGGCGATGCTCGGCGAATCGCTTGTGCCGCCGGTGCAAGGCTATATTGCCGACGTGACAAAGAATCTTCAAATCTCCCTCCTCGTGCCGTTGATCGCCTACGCTTACGTTGCTTTCTATGGTGCCGAGAGACATAAACTCGGACGCACAAATATTGTCAACTTATGAACCGCCGCCAATTCATCCAACATACCACCCTGATCGCCTCGACTGTAGCACTGTCTCCGAGCCTGCTCGCAGCGGAGAGAACTTTTCCGCTGGTTCGCGTTGCCGAAGCGAAGCGGAAATTCAAAAGCGCTGCCGTGGAGCGGGCGATCGCCAAGGTGCAAAGCAAGATCGGCAACCAAGAACTCGGATGGATGTTCGGTAATTGTTTTCCCAACACGCTCGATACGACGGTGGAATTCTCGATCATAGCTGGTCGCCCGGATACCTACGTCATCACCGGTGACATTGACGCGATGTGGCAGCGTGACAGTTCCGCGCAAGTCTATCCGTATCTATCGCTGATGCGTGACGACGCGCCGTTGCAGCAATTGATCGCCGGCGTCATCAATCGTCAGACGCGCAATGTGCTGCTTGATCCGTATGCGAATGCGTTCTACAAAGACGCGACCAAAGAGAGCGAATGGAAAAGCGATTTCACCGACATGAAACCTGGCGTGCATGAGCGTAAATGGGAGATTGATTCGCTCTGTTACACCATCCGCCTCGCGCATGGCTATTGGAAATATTCTGGCGACACCACGCCGTTCGACGCGGCGTGGCACAATGCGATTGAAATCATTCTAAAAACATTTCGCGAGCAGCAACGCATTGAAAACAAAGGACCCTATCATTTCATGCGCCGCACCGAGTGGGCGACGGATAGTTTGCCCGGACGCGGTTACGGCAATCCCGCGAAGCCCGTTGGCTTGATTCGTTCGATGTTTCGGCCGAGCGATGACGCGACTATTTTTCCGTATCTGGTGCCGTCAAATTTTTTCGCCGTCGTCAGTTTGCGGCAGGCGGCGGAGATGGTGGCAACGATTCGCGGTGATCACAATTTGGCGAACCAGTGCCGCGCACTCGCGAACGAGGTGGAAAAGGCGCTGCACGAACACGCCATCGTGCAGCATCCACATGCGGGAAAAGTGTTTGCGTTCGAGGTGGACGCGTTTGGAAATTACTATTGCACGGACGATGGCAACATTCCGAATTTACTCTCGCTGCCTTATCTCGGTGCTGTGAAGCCGGACGATAAAATCTATCTCAACACGCGCAAGCTACTGCTCTCGCCGCAAAATCCTTATTGGTGCGAAGGCAAAGCGGCGAGCGGCCTTGGCGGTCCGCACGTTGGTGTAGATATGATTTGGCCGTTAGGTGTGGTCATCGAAGGTTTGACCGCGACGAGTAGCTTTGAACTTAAGCGTTGCCTGACGACGTTGCAATCGACGCACGCTGGCACCGGCTTCATGCATGAGGCGTTCCACAAAGACGATGCGAAAAAATTTACCCGTTCCTGGTTCGCCTGGGCCAATACCATCTTTGGCGAACTCGTGTGGAAGACGTTCAATGAACATCCGCAGCTCCTCGACTAAAATTTCCGGCTAATCATGCACTTGAACGAGATTTTTTTACTAGTAAGGAACCGCTGCTCGCGCCGGTTTGGGTTGGTGGCGGTCGCAGCCCTATTAAGCGCTTGCTTGCCAGTTCAGGCTTTCACGGCGGCAGAGGCGGATGCGAGTTTTACCAGCTACAACGCCGCCTTCTATTATACTAGTGGCAGCAACGGTTTCTATCGCGCAACCACCGAGGGCGGCAAGACTTGGTTCTGGGAGCGTGCCGAGCAGATGGAGATGGTGTTGGATACTTACGAGCGGACAACGAATACCGTTTGTCTGACCATATTCAGCAATATTTTCAATGGTTTTATCACCGATCACGGTTTCATTTGGACGCGTAATGAATTTAATGACGATATCATGTGGATGGTGATCGCTTGCGCCCGCGCCCACCAAATTACGGGCAATGCCAGCTATCTTGCTGCTGCGAAAACGAATTTCGACTTGTGCTATGCGCGTGCAGCGTCCACTAATCTCGGCGGCGGCTTGTGGTGGAAAACTTCCAATCAGTCCAAAAACGCCTGCGTGAATGGGCCAGCGGCGATTGCCGCACACCTGCTGTATCAGATCAGTGGCGACACCAATTATCTGGCGATGGCGGAAGCGATTTTCCATTGGGAACGGTCGCAATTGTTTAATCCGAATAATGGTCAGGTGTATGATCACATCAATGCCGATGGCCGGGTGGCTGAGCACTCCTTCACTTACAACCAAGGCACGTTTATAGGCATCGCCAATTGGCTGGGCTACACCAACGACGCTCGGTTGGCTGCGGACTATACAATGCTAACGTCGAGTCATAACGGTCTAATGCCTAGTTATGGTGAAACCGGCGATGCCAGTGGTTTCAACGGGATTTGTGCCCGTTGGCTGGCGCGGTTTATGAAAGATCATAGGTTGCAGAAGCGCTACCAAAGTTGGTTGCAGGCAAACGCGAATGCCGCGTGGAATAATCGTCGCCAGGCTGACAATCTCGCCTGGCCGCGCTGGCAGCCGACGCCGGATGGGTTGTTACACGCGTGGGGTTGCAGCAGTGCGGTAGTGCTGCTGCAAGTGGCCGGAGTGAGCGAATCGCAAACTGACAACGGAACTAGCCGCCGTGCAACTGGAAGGACTTTGTCCGAACCTATCCGTTAAAAATGGAGCAACCGTCGGCGTTTTCTTGAAACATTTAAATCGGGATGGATTTTAAAATCGAATGGGTGGATACAGATTAACTGGAAATTTGATGGGAAAAGAATGTCCAGCGGGTCATGCCGCTGGTGCTACGGCTGCTGGGGCGCGGCACCAAACGCGGAGGGAAAAAGGCATCCAAGCCGATAGTAATTGGTTGCGGTCAAAGTTTACGTGCCGTTTTCAGGATCAATTCGCGCGTGACGACCAGTCAGACACCGAACCATTTGCCAACTGGATTTGATTCAAGACAGCATCAAACGACCACGTGCGAAGCCTGTCTATGAGCTGCTGGGAGGCTGTTCAGCCCTTTCTGGTTGGACAATTCCGCAGGGTTTTCGCAAGCTATTCTACAAGATGTTGCATCAAATTATCGAAAAGCGAAGCGCTGTTGGGCCAAGGTAATGGCTGGTAGAGGTGTAGAATTAATTCAAATCGTCGAGGTATGCGTCGTCGGAACCGAGCGGATCGAATTCATTCAAAGATAAAAGCTCACAACGAATCGCCTCGGTTCAACCAGATTGTGGAATTGGATAGACCTTGTGCGAAAGCCTTGCTTCGTAATACTGACATGACATGTTACCAATGTTTTTCTAGGGGCTGGTATCGAACCCCAAAATGTTTCAAAATCACATGGTTAGTTTTTAAAGTTTATGAAAGTAGTCATTCTTTGTGGTGGTAAAGGAACGCGTCTCCGTGAGGAGACGGAATATCGGCCCAAGCCCATGGTCCCCATCGGTGGCAAGCCCATCCTGTGGCACATCATGAAATCCTACGCGCACTACGGACACAAGGAATTCATCCTCTGCCTCGGCTACAAAGGGGATATGATCAAAGAATACTTCCGAAACTATCTCTGGAACACCTGTGACAGCACGCTGATGTTGGGGCGCCAGCAGGCCGCCCAGTTTCACGACCGCCACGATGAAGAAGATTGGAGTGTCACTTTAGCGGACACGGGTGAAGATTCGATGACCGCATATCGGGTAAAAAAAATTCAACGTTACATACCTGCGGGCGAAAGTTTTCTGCTCACCTATGGCGATGGCCTGAGCACTATTGACATCAACGCCAGCATCGCCTCGCATCGGGCCTCGGAAAAAGCGTGCACCATTTCCGCAGTGCATCCGGCGGGTCGATTTGGTTCGGTCCGAATTGAGAATGACGGGCAAATCTACGCTTTTAGTGAAAAGCCCCAGTTTGAAGAGGCATACGTCAATGGTGGTTACATGGTTTGCGAGCACCGCGTGTTTGATTATCTGCCGGACAATCCTAAAGTCATGCTGGAACGCCAGCCCATGGACGATCTGGTCCGTGACCGCCAATTGAACGCCTACAAGCACGAAGGTTTTTGGCAACCTATGGATACCTATCAGGAAATGCAGTTTCTCAACGAAATCTGGGTTGCTGGCAAAGCCCCTTGGAAAGTCTGGCGACCATGATTTTCTCAAACGCCTTTCAAGGCAAGACCGTTTGGCTCTCCGGCCATACCGGCTTCAAGGGCGCGTGGCTTGCGCAATGGCTTATCCAATTGGGCGCTCGCGTTAATGGCTTTGCGCAACCGCCCGCTACCAGCCCTTCGGTTTTTGAACAGCTCGGTTTGGCGACCAAGCTGGAACACGAAATTGGCGACGTGCGCGATGCTGACATGGTGAAACGATCCATTCTCCGCGCTCAACCAGACTTTGTTTTCCACCTCGCGGCTCAGGCGCTGGTGCGTTACTCCTACGAACATCCGTTGGAAACTTACGCGACGAATGTCATGGGCACCGCGCACGTTTTGGAGGCGCTACGGTCTCTGAATAAATCCTGCGCCGCCGTTATCGTCACGACGGACAAGTGCTACGAAAACCGTGAATTGGATTACGCCTACGTGGAGGAGGATCATCTCGGCGGACACGATCCTTATAGTTCGAGCAAAGGCGCGGCGGAGATTGTGATCAGTGCCTATCGCCGTTCGTTCTTTGGCAAATCGCCCGTCCACATCGCCAGCGCCCGTGCCGGCAATGTCATCGGCGGCGGCGATTGGGCGCTGGATCGTATTGTGCCTGACTGTATCCGCTCGCTGCAACGCGACGAGGCAATTTCAGTTCGCAATCCTGCGGCCACGCGTCCGTGGCAGCATGTCCTCGAACCCTTGAGCGGTTATCTCTGGCTCGCCGCCCGGCTCTCTCAATCCTCAACCTCCAGACCTCAACTCGCTTCCGCCTTCAACTTTGGCCCGGAAAAGGAGGCCAACCGGAAGGTCGGCGATTTGGTTACTGAAGTTTTAAAAAGCTGGCCGGGGCGGTGGGACGACCACAGCGATCCCAATGCCGTGCATGAAGCTAAGTTGCTCATGCTCTCAACCGTAAAAGCTAAACAACTTTTGCACTGGCGACCGGCTTGGTCTTTTGAAACCGCCATCGCTCGCACGGTGGCATGGTATCGCGGCGTGAACGAAAATGCCGCAGCGGCGGAAAAACTGACGCTTCAACAAATTGCCGAATACGAAGCCGCCGCCCGCGCCGCAAATAGCGCGTGGGCTACAAAATAATTTCCCATGTCGAAATCACCCGCTGAAATCAAAGCTGAAATCCTTCGCCTCACGCGTCAATTTTCCGCCGCCACGCATGCAGCGAACCGTCCGGGCGAAGATGCCCTACGCCCCGCCTTCGTTCCCGGGCAGACGACCGTGCCCTACGCGGGCCGCGTTTTCGACGAGAAAGAAGTCGAGGCGGCAGTATCCGCGACCCTCGATTTCTGGCTCACGCTTGGCCCGGAAGGCGACGCGTTTGAAGGCGAACTCGCCGCGTTTCTTGGCGTCAAAAAATCTCTACTCGTCAACTCCGGTTCCTCCGCGAACCTCGTCGCGCTGTCCGCGCTGACCAGCCATAAGCTCGGCGACCGCCAGTTGCGTCCCGGCGACGAAGTTATCACCGCCGCCGCCGGTTTTCCCACGACCGTCGCACCGATTTTGCAGAACGGCTGCGTGCCGGTGTTCATCGACAACGCCCCAGCCACCTTGAACGCCGATCCCGACCAGCTTGAAGCCGCATTCACGCCTGACAAAACCAAGGCTGTGATGATGGCGCACACGCTCGGCAACCCCTTCGACCTGACCGCTGTCACGGAATTTTGCCAGCGCCATAACCTCTGGCTGATCGAAGATAACTGCGATGCGCTGGGCAGCCGCTACGACCGGAAACTAACCGGCACGTTCGGCGATCTATCCACGCAAAGTTTCTATCCGCCGCATCACTTGACGATGGGCGAGGGTGGTTCGGTGAATGTCATTCGTGACATGAAGTTGAAAGTGTTGACCGAAAGTTTCCGGGATTGGGGGCGCGATTGCTGGTGCGCGAGCGGCAAAGACAATACTTGTAACAAACGGTTCGGATGGAAACTGGGCGAACTCCCAGAAGGCTATGACCACAAATACATCTACTCGCATCTTGGCTACAATCTAAAACCACTCGATCCGCAGGCCGCGATTGGCCGACAACAGTTGAAGAAACTCCCCGCATTCGTTCAGGCCCGCATGGACAACTGGAACCAACTGCGCGCCGGTCTCGCCGACTTGGAGGAATTCATCCAGTTCCAGCTCCCGACCCACGCCACGGCGTGGTCGCCGCAAGGGTTCGCTTGGGACAACTCCGGCCATCAGACCGAATGTTCTTGGTTCGGCTTCATGATGCTGATAAAAAAATCCGCGCCGTTCACGCGCGGCGAATTTGTGAAATACTTGGACGAGGCGAAGATCGGCAACCGGATGCTATTTGGTGGGAACCTTGTGCGCCAGCCAGCCTTCGTCAGCTTGCGCCAACAACAACCCGCTGCATTTCGTGTCGTCGGCGATCTGGCCGGGGCAGATCGCATCATGAACGAGGCGGTTTTCATCGGCACTTATCCCGGCCTGACTAAAGCGATGCTGGACTACATGGTGGAAACCATCAGGCGGTTTGTGCAGTCTAAGCAATGAAAATTCTTATCACCGGCGGCACGGGATTTATCGGCAGCCATATTATCAGGGCAACCGTCTCGGCTGGACACGAGGTGGTTGCGCTTCGGCGGGCAAAATCTAGCATCGCACGCTGCGCGGATTTTCAAAAACAAGTCAGTTGGCTTGACTCCGGGGCTTCCGACTGGGTTCAGCGCGCTATCGCGGAAAAACCTGAAGCAATCATTCATTCCGCTTGGGCCGGAGTTACCGCAGTCGAACGGGCGGACTGGAAACTGCAAGCCACCAACCTCACCCTATTTGCCGACCTGCTACACATCGCCAGCGCAACCAACCTTAAACAGTTTATTGCCTTGGGATCGCAGGCGGAATACGGCCCCATCAACGGGCGAGTGGACGAAAGTTATCCCGGCAAACCGGATTCGGCTTATGGTGCAACCAAGCAGGCTTGTCTGACTTTATTGGAAGGTTACGCCCGGCAAAACAAACTGTCTTGGGTCTGGCTGCGGCTGTTTTCCGTCTATGGGCCGGACGAAGCTGAACCTTGGTTTATTCCTAATTTGATTCGGCAGATGAATCTCGGCCAGTCACTCCCATTGTCCGGCTGTGAACAGCGCTACGATTACCTGCACGTTCATGACTTGGCGGCAGGCCTACTGAGCGTGTTGTGCCAGCCGGAAAAAAGCGGGGTTTATAATTTGAGTTCCAACACTTCGATATCTCTGAAGCAGGTGGTGCTCCTCATTAAGGAATTCACTGGTGGCCAAGCCGAGCCGAGGTTCGGCGCGCTTGCTTACCGTCCTGGCCAGTCTATGCACATGGAGGGTAATTGCACCCGATTCAATCAGGTCTTTGCATTTGAGCCGAAAATTAAAATTGTCGATGGCCTGCGCAAATTGGTGGAAGTAAATAAAGCCAATTATAATTCCCGAGTTTAACTCCTCTAAATTAAAATGAAAGCTGCCGACTATATTGCCCGCTATCTCGAACATCGTCGGGTCACCCATGTCTTCGAACTAATAGGAGGGATGATCACTTTTCTACTCGATTCCCTGCATCAACAGACAAAAATTCAGATTGTCAGCATGCACCACGAGCAGGGGGCTGGCTTTGCCGCTGAAGGTTATGGTCGCATGAGTGATGTGCCGGGTGTAGCTATGGCTACCAGCGGCCCCGGCGCCACCAACCTGCTCACCGCCATCGCCAGTTGCTACTTCGATTCCACGCCGGCGGTTTTTATTACTGGCCAGGTCAACCGTCATGAACAAAAAGGTGACCGCGCTATCCGTCAACTAGGCTTTCAAGAAACCGATATCGTCGCCATGGCTGTGCCTGTGACCAAGGCCGCCTGGCTGGTCAATAACCCTGACGACCTGCCGCGCTTATTGGAAGAAGCCTTCGCCCTAGCGATTTCCGGGCGCCCCGGCCCCGTGCTCATAGACATCCCCATGGATGTGCAACGCGCGGAGATCACTGACCTGAAATATCTGCATACCCCCGCTTCACACCCGACTCCCGCCACCACCAGTGAAGCAGTCGCTAGATTTTGGGCAAACGCCGGCCTGGACATCACCCGGGCAAAATGTCCGCTGATCCTAGCCGGGGGTGGAATCCGATCCAGCAACGCGATTAATTCTTTCCGCATCTGGATAGAGAGTCTCCAAATCCCAGTCGTTCATTCACTCATGGCCGTAGATGTCCTGCCGGCGGGACATCCACTCCGCGTTGGACTAATTGGCAGTTATGGCAACCGCTGGGCCAACATCGTCCTAAGTGAATGCGATCTTCTCCTCGTAGTCGGTAGTCGGTTGGATGTCCGTCAGACTGGGGCAGACACTGATAATTTTAAAGCAAATCGCCTTATTTATCATGTGGATTGTGAACTTGGCGAGTTGAACAACCGGGTCAAGGGTTGTCATCCGCTGGTCAGTGAATTACCGCCTTTCTTTTCTTATGCCCAAGAAAATCCCGTTCCTGCCATTTCGCTCCCAGCTTGGACTGCTCGCATCGCCCAGCTCAAAGCACAGTGGCCGGATACCGGCGAGCAGACCGGCACGAGCGGTATTAATCCTAACGAATTGATGCACCAAATTTCTGCGCTTGCTGGTGATGCCAGCGCCTTTGTGGTGGATGTGGGGCAACATCAGATGTGGGCTGCCCAATCGCTTGACCTTGGAGCTGGCCAACGATTTTTAACTTCCGGTGGTATGGGGGCAATGGGATTTGCCCTGCCTGCCGCCATTGGCGCCTGTTTGGCGACCGCGGGTCGTCCCGTAGTTGTGATCGCAGGTGATGGTGGAATCCAACTAAACATTCAGGAATTGCAGACGGTAGTCCGACAAAAATTGCCGATGAAGATTATTGTCCTTAATAACCAGTGTCACGGCATGGTTCGCCAATTCCAAGAATCCTACTTCAAAGGCCGTTACCAATCCACCTTGTGGGGCTACACCGCTCCCTCATTCAAAAACTTGGCGCAGGCTTATGGGATTGCGTCGGCTTATGTATCAGACCCCTCGCTACTGCTGGCAGCCCTGTCCGAATGTTGGGCCGATCCTAACACCCCGTTCCTACTTGAAGTCGGCATCGCGACCGAAGCCAATGCCTATCCAAAAATGGCCTTCGGTCAACCCATCTCGGAAATGGAACCCTTTGCCAAACCACTCGAAATGGAAGGCACTTGAACCATTCAATCTGGCTTTACCGTCCACCCACGCTCAGTGCCGCCGCGCATAGAGTCAGTGCAGATCGTAACTCAACTAATGCGCGAGGGAACTGAGTTAGCCATATCAGCCGCAATAAATTTATTTTATTTGATTCGAGGTAATTTCATACCAAGCCTGACCTTTTCGAGACAGCCTCGATCATGCACTTCCGACTCGCGCTTCAAATTCCTCCAGCAGCGTCTGTGTTTCCAATCGTTCTTGCTCAAAAACTTCGCGCTCCATTGCTTGATTCGCCGACTCTAGATATTTTTCGGATCACACGACTTGCACCGGCTCGTTGGCCCAGCCAACGGCGGACGGTGGGAATGTCCTCTGCCGCTCCTCTTTATGGAAATCGCCGAGACGCAATTTGGCGACACTGATGCGATCGCGCTTAAGAGTTTTCCAAATGAGCTTGCTACGCACCCGGATGCGGGCATAATTAACAACAGATTGGACGTGACGAACCAAGTTTGCCACGGGAGTTTTCTGCTACGGTTAGCTTTTACGTTCGGATGAATTAGCCTTCATCCCGACAGTATAGAAAACGCAAATTGTGAGTTTTTAAAAACGCAATTTCACCCAATAAAATCTATGGATCGGGGCGTAGCGTAGCCCGGCTAGCGCGCTTGCTTGGGGTG
>JANYFN010000020.1 GCA_025362675.1 Limisphaerales bacterium
GGAAGGTTCGCGCAGGACGATTCCACGATCCCGCACATAGACGAGGGAATTGGCAGTCCCTAAATCTATACCAATGTCATTGGAAAACAGGCTTTTGAATTGTTCGAGCATGAATGAATACGCCTAATCGCCAACAGTTAAGACCGCGCCTAGCCAAAGGTCAAGCGGTGATTGTGCCAATTTGAAAAAAGTCGCGCGTTGAACGCACCGGCGACGATGAAAAAACTTTTTTGTTTCAGAATAAAAATTTGACAGCACCCACGCCCTGTTTATCTTGGGCAACAATATTATGGCTGAAGTTCCACCGTCCAACCCGAATCCACCGGCACCGGCTCCTTTCATTCCCTCCGTCCCGACTGGTGCCATGCCGCCGCCGAAAAAAGAAACCGGCAAGGTGCAACCTAAGAAAGAAACCGTCCGCATCAATCTGCCCCCGAAGCCGACTGCCGCGCCGACTATCAAATTGCCGACGCTGCCGCCCGGCGGACCGACCGGTGCTCCGAGTTCTGCTCCTGCCGCCATCACGCCGCCGCCGCCGACATCAGCCCCTGCCCTGAAAACCGGTGGCGCACCAGCCCCCGCTGCGGCCAAACTGGGAACTGCCGGCGCGCCCGCCAAGCCGGGTGCTCCTATTGGCAAGCCCGCGCCCGTCGCCACGCGCACGGCGACTTCCGGTGCCCCGTCCATCAAGGGCATTGATAAGGTTTTGATTTACCTTGCAGGTTTTGCAGGTTTGGTTGGGGTAGGAATAACTTTTTACTTTTGGTGGTTCGTTTTAAAACCCGCCGTTGAAAATTTCCAAAGTTAATTTTGATTTAATAATTTATGGCCTCACCACTGATTGTCACCTTTACGCAAGATAACTTTGAAGCCGAAGCCCTCAAATCCACCACTCCGGTGCTCGTGGATTTCTGGGCGGAATGGTGCGGCCCTTGCAAAATGATCGCCCCCGTCCTCGACGAACTCGCGACGGAATTCCAAGGCAAAGTCAAAATCGGTAAGGTCAATATTGATGAATATCAAGGGCTCGCCGCGCAATTTGGTGTCCGCGCGATTCCGACGTTGCTGGTCATCAAGAATGGCCAAGTCGCCGAACAAATGGTCGGCGCGAAAAGCAAACGCGATTTGAAGGCCAGCCTCGACCGCGCCATCGCGTAATTTTATTTTCAATTCCCAGCTCCAAGTCCAAAGTTTCCGGCTCGGAAACTTTGGACTTTTGATTTTGGATTTGAGACCTTGAACCCTGTGGTCACGCCCGCCGAACTCAACCGCCGCTCGCAACTTTACAGCCAGCTTGCGTCGATGATCGCGGCGGGAGTTCCTTTGCAGCAATCATTGGAAATGGCCTCGCGAGATTCTTCGCTTCGCAGTTCCGGCAAGACGATTCAACAACTATTGGTGCATCTGCGCGAAGGTCACACCTTCACCGACAGCATGCAACGCGTGAAAGGCTGGTTGCCGAAATTCGACATCGCCATGTTGTCGGTCGGCGAAACAACTGGTCGCCTCGATGCTAGTTTTAAACTACTTTCTCGCTATTACGCGACGCGCGCCAAAATCATCCGCGATACTATTTCCGGGCTGATCGTCACGGTTGCCACGCTGCACGTTTTCCTGCTGGTTTTTCCCATCACCTTTCTTCAAGAATTGGCCTTGGGAATCGTGAACAACGACTACGCGCGCTGCGTGCCGTTTCTCATCGAGAAAGCAGTTGTGTTCGGCCTGCTTTACGGAACTGTTTTATTTTTAATTTTCGCGACGCAAGGCAGTCGCGGTGAACGCTGGCGCGGCTTCATAGAATTTTTTACCTCCAAAATTCCTATCTTGAGAAAAGCTTTGAAATATTTGGCGCTCGCCCGACTCGCCTCCGCGCTCGAGGCGCTGAACAATGCTGGCGTCAACGTCATCACCAGTTGGGAGCTGGCCACGAATGCCAGCGGTTCGGCCCGTCTGCAACGCGCTGTCGAAGCGTATCTGCCGCAAGTCGCCGCCGGAGTCACGCCCGCGGAAATGGTTTCTGCCATCCCGTATTTTCCGGAGCTTTTCCACAACCTTTACCAAACCGGTGAGGTGAGCGGCAAGTTAGACGATGCGCTCGCGCGGTTGCGCGAATATTACGAGGATGAAGGCTTCCGCACTTTGCAATTTTTTACCCGCGTCACGAACAGCGTCATCTATGGTTCCATGGCGATGCTGGTGGCATGGAACGTCATCCACTTCTGGATGAACTACTACGGGCAAATGATGCAATCCATCTGATACTTTATGACCCTAACCGAAATCCTCTCGAACGAAGAACTCCGCCAACACGAATTTCCCGTCGCCAAAAATAAAATCTTTCTCGCGCACGCTGGCGTCTGCCCGTTGCCGCGCCGCGTCGCGCAGGCGATGAATGATTGCGCTAACGAAGCCACGCTCGGCGATCAGGAAGAATTCGTTTTGCATCGTCTTGATGACGCGCGTAAAGCCGGTGCCAAATTATTAAACTGTCTGCCGGATGAAGTTTCACTCGTCGGCCCGACTTCGCTTGGCTTGAGCATGGTGGCTGCCGGATTGCATTTCCGCAAAGGCGACAGCATCCTGATTTATCACGACGATTATCCTTCGAACGTTTACCCGTGGATGGCGCTCGCCGCGAAGGGCGTGCAAGTGCGCCTTATCAACACGCGTGGTCTCGGCATCATCCGCGCCGTGGATGTGATGGGCCAGGTGGATGAAAGCACCAAGCTCGTCGCGCTCGCCTCGAACCATTTCATCAGCGGCTTCCGGCTCGAACACGAAGCCATCGGCCAATTTCTTCGCGAACGCAACGTCCTGTTCTGCCTCGACGGCATCCAAACGCTCGGCGCCTTTCCCACGCATGTGGACCATGTGGATTTTCTCGCGGCCGACGCGCACAAATGGTTGCTCGGCCCGTGTGGCGCGGGCGTGCTTTATGTGAAAGCTGATTTGCAGGAGAAATTAAATCCACCGATCTACGGCTGGCACAACGTCCGCAACCCCAATTTTGTTGCCCAAGAATCTATTGAGTTCCGTAAAGGCGCGGTCAAATTCGAAGCCGGCACGCACGGTCTCGTCGGCGTCATCGGCCTGCTGGCGGCGATGGAATTCGCACTCGAGATCGGCGTGGAAGAAATCGCGCGCGAGCTATTGCGTAAACGTTCGTGGCTTGTGAATGCGCTGCGCGAAAAAAAATACGCGGTGTTGAACGCGGAACCAAAAATCGAGAACGCCAGCGGCATCACCACTTTTTTCCAGCCCGGCCACGACCTGACCGCGTTGCATCAAAAACTCACCGCCGCCAACGTCGTCACCTCACTGCGCACGGATCGCAAAGGACAAAAATATATTCGCCTCTCGCCGCATTTTTACAACACCGATGCGGAGTTGCAGTGCGTGCTGGAATTACTCTGAGCGAATCAAAGCTGGGCGTAATCAGTTCGAGGAAAACACTCGTCTGGCGGCGCGATTGCCAGCAGAATGCCCGGATGAAATTGTTTCCATCGTTACGCATCGGCCTGTTCATTGCGCTCACGTTTGTGGGCGGAATTTTGCTTCTTCACGCGGCGGATGCCAGCCCGCCGCAATATTACGAGTTGCGCGTTTACACCGCCAAATCCGACGCGCAACGCCAGCGCATCAATGACTACTGGCAGCACGCGGCGGTGCCAGCCTACAACCGTCTCGGGTGCCAGCCCGTTGGCGTGTTCACCGAACTACAGGCTTCGGAGACAAATAAGATTTACGTTTTCATCCCGCACATTTCCGCCGAGGCTTTTGCCGCCGCTCCCGCGAAACTGGCCGCTGATATCGAGCTCCAAAAAGCCGGCGCGGATTTTCTCAACGCACCGAAGACCAACGCCGCCTACGAAAGTTTTCAAACCTCGCTGCTCGTCGCGTTCGACGGCATGAAATATTTGAACCTTCCGTTGCCCGATAAAAAGCCGAATGTCTTTGAACTGCGCACTTACATTAGTTCGAGCGAGGCCAAAGGCCTGAGTAAAATCCACATGTTCGAGAGCGGCGAGATTGACGTGATGAAAGAAGTCGGTCTCGCGCCGATTTTTTACGGACGCACGCTCACCGGCCCCGTGATGCCCAGTCTGGTTTACCTGACCTGTGGCGTGGACATGGACGCGCACAAAGAGCATTGGAAAAAATTCGGTTCCGCGCCCGTCTGGAAACAATTGCAGGCGGACCCGCAGTTCAAAGATAACATGACCACCGCCATCAAGGTCATGCTTAAACGCACGGCTGCCTCGCAGATCTAAGCGGGCGAGTCGATTAAACCTTCAGGAAATTCAGCGCCTAGACTGGCCGAGAAGATACTTGCCTTGCCTTGGCGCGGGAATTTATTCTCATCGTTCGCCGGTGCCTAATAATTTAATTTTAAACAAATGAAACTATCTATCTTCAACGGTTCCCTTCCGAAAATTGGTATCCGCCCGACGATTGACGGTCGCCTCGGCGGTGTGCGCGAGTCGCTCGAAAAACAAACGATGGACATGGCGAAGTCCGCCGCGAAACTGATCACTTCCGCGCTGTATTATCCGAACGGCGAGCCGGTGCAATGTGTCATCGCCGACACCTGCATCGGCGGCGTGGCGGAAGCGGCCGCATGCGCGGAAAAATTTGCGCGCGAAAATGTCGGCGTGTCGCTCACGGTCACGCCGTGCTGGTGTTACGGCAGCGAGACGATGGACATGAATCCCTCCGTGCCGAAAGCCGTCTGGGGTTTCAACGGCACGGAACGTCCCGGCGCAGTTTATCTCGCGGCAGTGCTCGCGGGTCACACGCAAAAAGGAATTCCCGCGTTCAGCATTTATGGCCGCGACGTTCAAGACGGCGGTGATAAATCTATTCCCGCCGATGTGTCGGAAAAAATTCTCCGTTTCGTCCGCGCCGGTCTGTCGGTCGCGTTGATGCGCGGCAAATCCTATCTTGGCATGGGCGGCGTCTCGATGGGCATCGCCGGTTCCATCGTGGATCAACCGTTCTTCGAGGATTATCTCGGCATGCGCGTCGAGACGATTGACATGACCGAATTTTTGCGTCGCATGGATAAAGGAATTTTTGATCCCGTCGAATACAAAAAAGCGCTCGCGTGGGTGAAGGAAAATTGTCCCGAAGGTAAAGATTACAACTCGCCCAAGACCAAGCGCTCGCGCAAATCACTCAACAACGAATGGGAAGTTTCCGTCAAGATGTCGCTCATCGCGCGCGATCTCATGGTCGGTAATCCGGCGCTCGCGAAAATGGGTTTCGGCGAGGAAGCGCAAGGTCACAACGCCATTGCGTCCGGTTTCCAAGGCCAGCGCCAATGGACGGATTATCAGCCCAACGGCGATTTTCTCGAAGCGATTTTGAACACGTCCTTCGACTGGAACGGCATTCGCGCACCCTACATCGTTGCCACGGAAAATGATTGTCTCAACGGCGCTTCGATGTTGTTCGGTCATCTACTCACGAACACCCCGCAGATTTTTGCGGACGTGCGCACTTACTGGAGTCCTGATTCCGTGAAGCGCGTTTCCGGTCACACGCTCGATGGTCACGCGGCGAATGGAATTTTGCATCTCATCAACTCCGGTCCCGCGACGCTCGACGGCACGGGACAGCAATCGCGCGACGGCAAACCGGCGATGAAACCATTCTGGGAAATTTCAAAAGCCGAAGCAAAAAAATGTTTGGGCGCGACGACGTGGCATCCGAGCATCACGGAATATTTCCCCGGCGGCGGCTGGTCCACGCGCTTCCTCACGCGTGGCGGCATGCCCGTGACGATGTGCCGTTTGAATCTCGTCAAAGGTCTCGGCGCGGCCTTGCAGATCGCCGAAGGTTATACCGTGGATCTGCCCGGAGACGTCCACGAGGCGCTCGACCAGCGCACGAACCCGACGTGGCCGACGACATGGTTTGCGCCAACGTTGACCGGGCAGGGCGCATTTCGTGATGTTTACACGGTGATGAACAACTGGGGCGCGAACCACGGCTCCATCAGCTATGGACACATCGGCGCGGATTTGATTGCGCTCGCCTCGATGCTGCGGATTCCGGTTTACATGCACAACGTGGCGGCGGAAAAATTATTCCGGCCGAGCAGTTGGGCGACGTTCGGCACGGCGGATTTGGAAGGCGCGGATTATCGCGCATGCAAAATTTTTGGTCCGCTCTATGCATAATTGTGAAAACCAAAACGCCGCCGGAATTCTCTGGCGGCGTTTTTTATTCGAAGAGATTAGCGGACACCATTGGTGCTCGCCGATTCAAACCGGATCACCGTTTCATCCGGTTTGGCATAACCAAGTTTTTCACGGGCGAGGCGGGCCACGGTCTCCGGGTCGTGGCGCAGGGCTTCGATTTCGCCTTTGAGCTGTTTGGAAATTTCCACCTGCTTATCCACCTCGGTCTGCAACTGATCCAGATTTCGGCGAATCCGCTCATTCTGTTGGATGAGCGGCAGGTAGGTCATAAAAATAAAAATCAAGATGGCGAGCACGACCAGGGCGATGACGGCCTGCGTGAGCCAGCTCCAGATACCAAAATCAACTTTCATGCGCCGAGTAAATCACGTGCCGCGTCGGCGCGAAAGCGGATTCTAATTGGGCGACAATTTCCCGGTAGATTTTATTGTCACTACCATCGCGAATGAATTAGATTCATCCCAATGTTCAAGGTCTTTTTCCTGATTTGCGATCCGGGAGCGACGTGGGAAAAAGTTGCGCGAAAAAAGCGCGGCTTGTTTTTTATCCTGCTGACGTATCTGGTGCCGATGATCCTGTTGGTCACGGTGGCGGAGGGCTGGAGTTTGCAGAAGTTCGGCAAGTGGCAGCCGAAATTTGAACGTTTTAAACAATTTACCCTCCCGGAAATCAAGGCCTTTGAATCTACCCAAGCGGTCGCCTTGCTACTCATGGTCTTTATCGCCGCGCTGCTGTTGCACGTTGCCGGCAACACGTTTCACGGCAAACGCAGCTACCGGCAGGCGTTTGCGGTCGTGGCGTATGGTTTCAGCCCGCTCCTGCTGTTACGTTTCTTGGATGCCGCGCCGCAGATGAACGCGTGGACAAGTTGGGCGCTCGGGATCGGGATGGTCATCTGGATATTGTATCAGGGCATTCCGCGTGTCTTGGAGCCAGACCCTACGCACACGTTTGGCATCTATCTCACAGCGATCATCATCCTGGTGCTGACCTCCGGCGTGGCGCGAATTTTTGCGACCATGTTTTTGCAGGGCGAAGTAAGCAACCGCCATTCATGGTTCATCGAATGGCTGGCAAAATATTTTTTATGAGCGCGCTCGAAAAAACTTTGCTAGACACCTTGTTGGAATTGGAAGCGATGGTGAAGTCCATGGCCACCGCGAATCCTAAACCAAATTTGCTGCCGATCTTCGCGCGGCTAGACCAGCTCACCCAAGAACTTCCCCGCCACACGGATCCCCGGCTGCATCATTACCTGTTCAAAAAAAGTTACGAGAAGGCCCGCCAATTTTTGCAGGGCGAAGATTTTAAAAATCAAATCGGCAGTTGCGGACGCTAATAAGCGCGCTCTTCCAGCCGGTATCTTACCCGCCAAACTTGCCACCGTCAGCCTCCAGCCTGTAACCTGATTCCATGTTCGACGAAACCATTGCCGCTATTGCGACGCCACTCGGCGAAGGCGGTCTCGCGGTCATTCGACTCTCCGGTGAAAATGCGTTCGGCATCGCCGACAAATGTTTTCTGCCCGTCGGAAAATCATCTTCCAAGCCCTCGGCCGCGCCGACGCATACGATTCAATTTGGCAAAATTGTGCGGGGCGAAACTGTGATTGATGAAGTGCTCCTCGCCGTCCTCCGCGCGCCGCGCACGTTCACGCGCGAAGACACCGTGGAGATTTCCTGTCACGGCGGATTGCTCCCCGCCAAGCTGGTGCTGGACACCGTTTTGAAAAATGGCGCGCGCCTCGCCGAGCCGGGCGAATTCACCAAACGCGCATTTCTAAACGGTCGCATTGATCTCGCGCAAGCCGAGGCCGTCGCGGATTTGATCCATTCGCGCACCGAACTTGCCCTCATCGCGGCCAACGAGCAACTCGCGGGCAAACTTTCCCAACGCGTCAATAAGCTCCGCGACGATTTGATGCACACACTCGCCCATGTCGAGGCACATATTGATTTTCCCGACGAAGACATCACGCCGGATACGAAGGCAGGTTTATTGCGACGGTTGGAAGACGGCATCGTGTTCATGGATGAACTGCTGCGCACCGCCGATGAAGGCCAGATTTTGCGGCGCGGAATCCGTGCCGCCATCATCGGCCGGCCCAACGCTGGCAAATCCAGCTTGCTGAATCAACTGCTCGGACGCGACCGCGCCATCGTCTCGCCGATCGCGGGAACCACGCGTGACACCATTGAAGAAACGGCCAATATTCGCGGCCTGCCGATAGTATTCATCGACACCGCCGGCTTGCGCGAATCACGCGACGAGATTGAGATTGAAGGCATTCGCCGCAGCCGCGAATCGCTCGCGCAAGCTGAATTGATTCTACATGTCCTCGACGCCAGCGAGCCGTTGACGGACGCAGATAAAAATTATCTTGCCGAGTTTTCTGAAAAAAAACGCATCCTCGTTCTGAATAAAACCGACTTGCCGAGCAAGCTCGTTTTACCCACGCCCGCCGGCGATCCGCGACCGGCAATCTGCAACGTTTGTTCCTTGAGCGGGCAAGGGATTGAAGCATTAAAGGACACGCTCAAAAGTATGGTTTGGGCCGGAGAAATTCGCGCCGAAATGTTGCAGGTAGCTATCAGCTCGCGCCATCAAGACGCGTTGAGCCGCGCGCGGATCGCGACGCGCGAAGCGGCCGATGCCTTGCGTGCCGATGCCACGCTCGAACTCGTCGCGATGGATCTGCGCATCGGCGCGAACGCCGTCGGGGAAATCGTGGGCAAGACCACGACCGAAGATTTGCTCGACACCATTTTCAGCTCGTTCTGCATCGGGAAATAATTCGCCAAAAATTATTGCCGGTGGAAATTACCGGCCGGGAATGTTTTCTTGTCCGCGAATTAAAAAACCACCATCTTGCTCAAATAAGGATTTCTATGAGTTCAACTATCCAGCGCGGCATTCTGCTCGGTTTCATTTTTATATTTTTGAGCTATGCCTTCGCGGATGACGTGCTAACTGGCGAAGCGTGCATCAAGTCGGCGAGTTTTCTCGTGCCGCCAGATGCCGTCGGGCATTTGAACTATGCCCCGGATCGAGAAGTGGACGTGTTGCATTTCGCGTTAGAGGTGACGCCGGATTTTGAACAACGGACGGTGAGCGGTCAGGCCACGCTGCAATTCAAACCAATGGTTAAGCCCGCGCAAGAACTGCGCCTCGACGCCGTGGATTTAAATATCGAGTCCGTTACTGCCACAGAAAAAGTTCAGGCATTTCAAGTCACGGCAGATCATTTGATCATCACGTTTGCGGCAGCGATTCCGGCGGGCAAGACGGCGAGCGTCACGATAAAATATCATGCGGAGCCAGATTTGGGTTTGTATTTCCGCACGCCGCAGATGGGTTACAAAGCTGGCGACACGCATTGTTTTTCTCAGGGTGAAGAAGTGGAAGCGCGTCATTGGTATCCGTGTTTCGATTCGCCAAACGAGAAATTCACTTCCGAATTAACCTGTCATGTTCCAGCGGGTATGACGGCGATTTCCAACGGCCGCTTGGTTTCCGAGAGTAAAGACGCGGCGACGGGTTTGACCACATTTCATTGGTCGCAGGAGCAACCGCACGCGAATTATCTCATCAGTCTGATTGCGGGTTATTTCAAAAAACTCGAAGGCAAACACAACCATGTGCCGCTAACGTTTCTGACGCCGCCGTCGGAATTTGCGGAAGCGGCCAATTCATTTCGCGAAACGGACGAGATCATGACTTTTTTTGAAAAAGAAATCGGCGTGCCGTTTCCCTGGGCCAAGTATTCCCAGACCTGTGTGAACGATTTTGTCGCCGGCGGAATGGAAAATACGAGTGCGACAACGTTGACCGATTCAACGCTGTTCACCGCCGCCTCGGAAACTATCCGGAGTAGCCAAGGTCTGGTGGCGCATGAAATGGCGCATCAATGGTTCGGCGATTTGGTGACGTGCAAAGACTGGAGCCACATCTGGTTGAATGAAGGTTTTGCCACGTATTATCAGGTGCTTTTTGAAGGTCAAAAGAACGGGCGCGACGCGCTGCTTTACGATTTGTATGGCATGGCGCGCAGCGTGACCGGCGTGGCGAATGACGTAAATCCGATCGTGCGGCGAGACTTCAAAGACCCGTCTGAAATGTTCGGCTACCTCGCGTATCCTAAGGGCGGATGGGTGTTGCACATGCTGCGTTCACAATTGGGCGAGGAGCTTTATCGCAAGTGTATCCAGACCCATTTAGAGCGTCACCGTTATGGCAGCGTCACCACGGAAGATTTGCGCAAAGTGATTGAAGAATTGTCTGGTCGCTCTTTTGATCAATTCTTCGATCAATGGTTGTATCACGCCCATTATCCCGAGCTTGTAGTGGAATATTCCTGGGACGAACTCGCCAAGCTGGCGAAGGTTTCCATTCGCCAAAAGCAACTAATCAGCGATCGCGTTTTGTTGTTTGACACGCCGCTGACGCTTCGCTTCAAGGGCAAGTTTGGCACCGTGGATCGTGCGTTTGAGGTGAAAGAATTGTCCGGTGATTTTTATTTCCCGTTGGACTCCGCTCCAAAAATCGTGCGCGTGGATCCTGAATTCACGCTCCTTGCGAAGCCCAGTTTCAAATTGCCAAGGCCGATGTTGTTCGCGCAACTCGATGACCAGACGGACATGATCGGACGTTTGCTGGCGATCGAGCAACTGACCGATTCACAGGACAAAGAAACCGTGGAGCATTTGAAACAAACGCTCAATCAGGATTCATTTTTCGGCGCGCGCATTGAAGCGGCGAAGGCATTGCGCTCCATTCATACCGATGAGGCGCTGGCGGCCTTGCTCGGTTCGGGAAAACAATCGGACGCGCGAGTGCGGCACGCCGTGGTCGAAGCGGCTGGAAAATTTTTCCGCGAATCTGCCGCTGAGTTCATACGCAACGTGGTGGCCGATGAAAAAAATCCGGACATCAAAGCTGAAGCCATTCGCAATCTCGGCACTAGCGCGCAGCCGGAGATTCACGAACTGCTCGTTAAGTTTTTGAATTCACAATCATTTCACGAAGAACTAGCGGGCGCGGCCATCAGTGCGATGCGAGCGCAGGATGATCCGAGCTACATTGCGCCGCTGCTGCAAACTTTAAAACAACGCGAGCAGGAAATGCCCGCGCGTGTTTTTACTTCTGGTTTGAGTGCTGTGGCCTACCTCGCGCGCAACGAGGAAAACAAAAGCGTCGTGCGGGAATTTCTCGTGGGACATCTGAATGACCTGAAGCAGACTGTGCAGCGCGGCGCGATTTCGGCACTGGGAACCTTGGGCGATCCGCAAGCGATTGCCGTGTTGGAAACGTTTGCGTCCGCTTCCAAGGAAAGCAAAGCACAAGCCGCCGCCGAGCAGTCGGTGACGTTGTTGCGCGCCGAGCGGAAGCCGGTGGATGATTTCAAAAACCTACGCTCGGAACTCACG
The DNA here is from genome assembly GCA_025362675.1 of Limisphaerales bacterium. Taxonomy (GTDB): domain Bacteria; phylum Verrucomicrobiota; class Verrucomicrobiia; order Limisphaerales; family UBA11358; genus UBA11358. Next base: position 11,630 of record JANYFN010000020.1, read on the forward strand.
GATTTGCAAAAAGCGAATCGCACACTCCGTAAGGATCTTGATGACTTAGAGAAAAAAGTGGAAACGCGCAAGACGACCACGTCGAAGAAATGATTCCACCGACTGAAGCAAAAACATTGGTCGCGTCGCCGGTTTTTCCGCCCGGATTACGCAGCGCCTGGAAGTTTTCCGCCTTCAACGCGCTCTCGTTTCAGATCGTGCTAGGCAGCCCGATGATCCTTTACGCGAAGACGCTCAACGCCAATGCCACCGTGCTCGGAATCATCGCTGGCATGATGCCGTTGATGGTTGTCCTGCAAATTCCTGCGGCACAATATATCAACCGCATCGGCTACAAACGCTTTGTGTTGGCGGGCTGGGGTTCGCGGACGCTCTTTACGTTCGGCATGGTGCTGGTGCCGTTGGCGACAACCTTTCTGGACGGCACCACGCGACTGGTGTTGTTGCTCGCGCTGCTGTTTTGTTTCAATTTTGTGCGTGGCATTTCCAGTTGCGCGTGGCTGCCGTGGATCACGCAATTGGTTCCAGAAACTATCCGGGGTCGTTATGTTTCCGGCGATGCGGCGATGGCGAATCTCGGCAGTTTTCTCACGATCATCGTCTCGGCTTTTTGCCTCGGAAAAAATCCGCACGCGTGGCAGTTCGCGGCTGTCTTTGCGTTCAGCGCGGTGATGGGCGTCATCAGTCTGCTGTTTCTCAATCGCGTGCCGGATGTTGTCATCACGGAAGAAGCCGTCCGTTCTTCCGGCGCACCAATCCCGTGGCTCGCCATGCTGCGCCATCCGCCCTTTTACAAATTGCTCCGCTTCGTGATGGTGTGGGCGCTGGCGTATGGCGGCTTCTCCACCTTCACCGTCGCGTTTCTGAAAACCGAGACCAGCTTGACGGAAGCAAATATTTTATTCGTAACCTCGGTCGCTTTCATCGGCGGTTTAAGCAGCTTGTGGTTGCTCGGCCATCGGCTTGATCACGTCGGCAGCAAACCGATCTTGAGTTTGAGTTTGGTCATGTGGCTGCTGATTTTGTCCGGCTGGATTGCGCTTGCGGGCGGCGCGCTCGCGGCGCATTGGCCGGTGATTCTCGCGCTCCAATTTCTCATGGGATTGTTCGCCACGCTGGTGGGCATGGCGAATTATCGCCTTGTGATGGCTACGATTCCGGCGCAGGGAAGAAATCATTTTTTCGTTCTGTATTCGGTATTTGCGAGCGTTTCACTGGGGCTGGCTCCGATTGTGTGGGGACTGATAATTGATCTGATCGGCGATCGCGAAGCTTTGTTTGCGGGCTTGCGCTGGAACCACTACACAATCTTTTTTACATTGGTTTCGCTCGTGTTTGGTGCGGCGCTTGTGCTCGCGCTGAAACTCCATGAACCGAAAGCGGCCAGTCTGGAAAAACTGCTGAACGACATCATGCGCGAATCACCGCAGCGGTTTTTAGTGCGGCTGTGGACAAGGGATTAAACCGACTTCAATAAGATACTGGCGGGCCGGGCGGATTCACCTGTTGGTTTTTGATGAGTTAAACCTGCGCGGTCGAAACTTGAACCAACTGGCCACGACTAGCAGGCCAAATAAAGTATAGCTGGCGGCAAAAACCCACGCGGGCGCTTCATAAAAAAGCAGCCTCTGGAGCCAGTGCGAAATAAAGCTGGTGTGGTAGCTGGCATCGCCCGCACGTTCCCGCAGAGTCATTTCTAAAACTGTGAGTGGACAGGTAATGCCAAACCAGGATTGCAGCGTGACCACACCGATGGCCGCGAGATGAATCATTCTAAACCAGGGATTGCGGATCCATTTCCAGCCGCAAAATCCGCCCACAATAATTAACCCCAATCCCAGAACCACAAACGCCACGAAGCCGACATGCGTGATGAGCACGACGTCAGCGAGTGTGTGATAAAGTTTGGGGCTGCTCATTTCAGGTCATTCATCCGATTCTGAAAAATCTTCGCAGAAGCTGGCCGTGAACAAAAATATTTTCTACCGCCGCCGGCCGAAGTGCGGGAACAACTTGCCAAAATCGTAGCGCGCAACCATCCTGCTTACATGGCAACTGTGTCCACCGCTCGGCAAATCAAAGACCCGAAAACGCGTTTTAACTGGCGCGTGAGCGATTTCCTGCGGCAGACGCTGGTGCACTTTTACCAGACGCGCGCCAAGATCACCGGACGCGGCTATTATTGCGGTGCGCTCGTCGGCGATTCCGAATACGGCATCACCGTCAATTCCGATCTCACTGTTTCGTGCAGTTGCCAGGATTACGATGGCTCCGGACATCTTGGCGACCTCAAGAAAAATTCTTTCGAGGAAGTCTTTCACGGCCCCGTCGCCAAAAAATTTCAAGCTGATTTAATTCGCGGAAAAATCCCTATTCCCACCTGCACGCGTTGCGGAGATTTGCGTCGGCTCACGAAAGAAAATCCCGCGCCGATGCCCACGCGCCTGCCGCACAAAGGAATGCTGCTGGAGAACACCGTCGTCTGCAACGTGGACTGCATCGGCTGCGCCCGCGACAGCGCCGCGAACATCCGCAGCATGAAAACCATGCCGCTCGCCGAGCTGTCCAAGATGGCTGATCTCGCGGCCAGCCTCGGCATGGAGCAGATTTTTTATCTGAATTTGGGTGAGCCATTTCTGTCGCCGCGCGTCACGGAAGAACTGCCGTTGCTGCGCCAGAAAAATCCCAAAGCACGCATTGTCATTTCGTCAAACGCCGTGCTGTTGAACACCGACGCGAAGCGCGAGGCGGCGTTGAACGTGAGCCAGATTTTATTTTCCGTTCACGGCATCAGCGACGAGATGTGCGAAAAATACATGCGCAAAAGCAGTTTTGAAAAAGCCCACGCCGCGATGCGCGACATGGTGAAATACCGCGATGCCAAAGGCGCGAAACAGCCGATCCTCGAATGGAAATATCTGCTCTTCAACTGGAATGACCATCCGAAACATTTGACGCGCGCGATCGAGATGGCGAAGGAAATCGGCGTGGACATCATCTCGTTCTGGCCGACGAACAATCCGTATTACGGCATGTCCTGGCGCGACAAATTGGGCTTGCTGAATAACTTTGGCGAGAAATGTTGGAAAGGGCGGGAAGTGATTTTGCGGCCGGAAAATGTTCCGGCGGGCGAGCGGCACTGAATCGTCAGTGGCTGATTTTTCCACAGCCGCGCTGGCACATCTATTGCTTGACATCCGGCATGGATAAAAAAGCTTCGAAATCGGGAAAATTTTGGTCAAAAGCGGAAAAAATTGCCGGGACATTTTTGCCGGTTCGCTGGCGCCGAAGTCTCTGGGCGGCTTTGCTTCTCTCCACCGTTTCCATTTTCGCCCAAGGGCCGAGCCGGATTTTTGTGACGGGCTGGCCGCTGGATTTGCGGATTCAAGGCGACGGTTATTTCATCGTGAAAGATACGGAGAGCGGCGGGACTTATTACACTCGTGAAGGAGAATTACGGCTGGACATGGATGGCTACGTGGTCGCGAACAACGGTTCACGCTTGCAAGCGGCTGACCCGCTGCAACCGGCCTACATTTCCGATTTGCAGATCCGGGCGCTGTGGACGACGGCGATGGTGGATCGTTATTGGATCGAGACCAATGGCAATGCCTTCGTGCATTGCGCGGATGGCTCCCAGGCTGTCGTGGGCCGCATCGTGTTGGAAAAATTTTCCGACCCGGATTCTCTTGGCGTGTGGTTCGATGGGATGCGAACCGGGGCCACCAACGGAAATTTCCTGACGACCTTTCCCGGCACCAATGGCGCGGGGATCATCGTGAGCGGCGAATACGAACTGCCGATTTCTAAATTATCCATCGCGGACGTGAACGCACCGTTCGGCGGATTTGGCCAAAGTTTATTAACCTCAACGGGCGTCGGCACGGATTTGTCGTTGGTGGATCGCGGCTATTTTATTTTGCGGGATACGAATTCCAACGCGCTTTACGCCACGCGGCTCGGTGCCTTTTATTTTGATGCGGATGGCTATCTCGTGAACTACGCCAACCTGCGCGTGCAGGGCTATGCCGATCCGATGATAACCACGATTGGCGATTTGCGGTTGCAGACGAGTTACCCGACGCCATTTCTTCAAGATGTCCCGCTGAGCGGTTACTACTTTGATCGCGCCGGGTATTTGGTCGTCGGGCTGGCGGACGGGGAAAGAATTCTCGGCGGGCAAATTCTCCTCGCGGATGGGCCGAATCCTGAGTCACTGACCTTCACCAATTTCGGTGCCTGCCTTATTGATACCAACACGCGACCTTGGACGCTGTGGCACGCGCCAGCCAATTTCCCGCAAGCCAGGCCGATCGCCGATGGCTGTCTGGAATTAAAATATGCCGACGAATCCACCCTCGCCGTGCGGCGAACCCTAAATTTCTTTGCGCAAGAAGCGATTTACTTCAGCAGCAATTCAACGGATTTAGCAATCGTTCAGCCGAATTTATTTTTCATCGTGCGCGATCCGGTCGGCGGCACGTCTTACGCCACGCGGTTCGGCGCTTTGCATCTCGACGCGCAAAACCGGCTCGTGAATACGAACAGCTTCGTGCTGCAAGGCTACAACACCTCTGACTTGGCGAGCCTCGGCGACCTCAAGGTTGATACCAATGGAGCCGCGACTGCCTCGGCGATGAATCATTTTGATATCAGTCGCGACGGTTTGATTTTAGTTACCCTGAACAGTGGCGAAACTTTTGTGCGCGGTCAGATTTTGCTGCAACGCATTCCCTTTCCTTCGACCCTGACCTCGGCGGGCGACCGGCTCTACACCAACCTCGCCGCCGCACTGCCGCCGATGGAGCCGCCGCCTGGCCACATGATAACCAGCGCGCTGAACAGTTCGGGGTATTTGCCGCCCGCGCTGCACTTGCCGCCTCACAGCGGACTGCGCATCCAGATGAGTTACGGCCTCGGTATTCTTCAATCCTCGCCCGATTTGATCCACTGGAGCGATGTCTCGGATGTCAGCGGCAGCATCGCTGGCGGTGGCGTGCATTTTGAGACGAACATCACCGCCGTTCCTCAAAAGTTTTTCCGAGTGAAATCGGATTAGCTTAACCAACTTCGAAAAATTAGAAGCCAGCCTTTTGTCTTGTCGCAATTGCCGTGGTTGTGAAACAATGCGCGGCAAGCATGACAAAAATTCTTTTGCTCGGTCTCGGTCGGTGGGGCGCGAATCATCTTCGCAATCTCAATAATTTGCCTATTGAACTTTACGTCGCGGAAGTCGGCGACAAGCAGCTCGAACCCGCCCGCAAAATCGGCATTCCCGCCGAGCGCCTCACCACGAACTACAAAGAGTTTATCAACAAGATTGACGGCGTCGTGATCGTCACGCCGGCGCAATCGCATTTTCCGCTCTGCAAAGAATTTCTCGAAGCCGGCAAAGATGTCTTCGTGGAAAAACCGCTCACGCTGTTGAACGAAGAATCCAAAGCGCTCGCGGAAATCGCCGAGAAGCACAAACAAATTTTGCAGGTCGGACACATTCTACGCTTTGATCCGGCGACATTGTGGCTGCGCGACGCGGTGCAGAACGGCGAGTTCGGTAAGGTGAACATGATTCGCGGTCACTTCGGCGGCTTCAAACGTCCGCGCAACGACAGCGGCGTGATGTTTGCCGACGGCATCCATTTCGTGGACCTCTTCAACTACATCCTCGGCGCCGTGCCGACGCGGGTGCGGGCGGAGTGGTATGACTTCCTTGGTCGCGGACCCGGTTTCGACGACGCGTCCCGCACGTCGCTGGAATACGACACGCGCTTCGGCAAGACGTGGGCAACGGTGGAGACGGA
>JANYFN010000035.1 GCA_025362675.1 Limisphaerales bacterium
GAAACCGCGACGTTGCGCTGGCAAGATAAATTAGAGGCTGTCGCCCCGGTCGCGTGACCGGGGCGCGGATTGAAACGTCTTGGTGTTTCCCGAAACGTCCACTTGGAAAGGTCGCCCCGGTCGCGTGACCGGGGCGCGGATTGAAACACCGTGGAATGTGTCACACCGGATTGAAACGTTGATACCTTCGTCGCGTTTTGGTGACAGGATCACTCGTCTCCTTGCGAATTGACGATGAAAGCACCCGCCAGCACGACCGCCGGCACCAGACCCCATTTCGTCCGCAATTTGGTAAGATAATTGCGCTGCACTTCCGCCAGGGCTAGTGGCGGATTATTGTTTTCGTGCAGCGCCGAATAGAAGTCCACCATTAATTCCCCACTGGATTTATCAAAAACCGGCCAAAGGGTCATCACCAGATGCTGCACGCCTGCCTGCGCAAACCCACGCCGCAGCCCCATCACCCCTTCCCCTGATTGAGTTGAGCCGATGCCGGTGTCGCAAGCGCTCAAAACCACCAGCCAAGTCTCATGCAGATCCAAACCGCCGACTTCTTCGGCGGTAAGGATGCCGTCATTTTCCGTCGCCGGGATTTCGCCCCGCGCCCAGGCGTTCAATGTTGGTTGCGCGCCCGCCAGAGCCAGAACGCTCCGGGTCATGGGGTTGAGGAGCAATATTTTTGATCCCTTTGCTCCGTTGTCGAACAACAGATTCCAAAAATAAAAATGCGAAGGGCCTTTGATGGTTTCCGGCAACCATACGCCGTGGGTGGCAAATTGCAGTATTGAGGGAGGATGAATTTCCCGAAGTGTGCTCTCGGTGGCCTGCGCTCCAGAATAAATCTGAACTGGCCAGTTCCAACTTTCAGCTTGGGTCTTGATCGCCAAAGCATTCGTTAAGAAAAATGGCAGCGGGGCGAGATTTACGCCGGCCTCCGGCGAATTAGTCTGGCTTCCGCTGGCGTAATCCGGCGAGGCAAAAATCACCATTCCCGGATTCGGATGCTTGACCGGTTCATGCAACAAGTCGCGCCCGCTGGCCACATAGCGGATAGAATATCGCTCCGCCAAAAATTGATTTCGCGGCGTCAGGATCGTTGCAAACGAAACAAAATTCAACAGGGCGTCTGGACTGACGATGACAAACTTGGTGTCCGGCGAAAACAGTCTCTGGACCGGCTCCCAAACTAGCCGATCGAGCAGATGCAGGGTCAATGCCAGCGACAACTCGTTGGTATTATTGAATGCCTCCGCCCGGCGGATGGCCCGTTGGTATTGTGCTATGTTGAGATCAATGTTGGTAACCGGGCCGAGATTCACCCAGCGCGGTTCACCGGTCGGGTTAAGCACGGTCGCACCATAATCCCGTTCCCAAGCACCTTTGCCAAGGTAGTGATCATAAGCGATGTATTCCACCAAAACTGAGTTGGTGGGAATGACTTTCTGAACCTGATCGGCAGACACATTTAATCCGCGGCGTGCATTGCCAAAACCCATAACCCGCCGGGCCAATTCACCTTGTAACTCGTCTACTCCGAGCGCAATCTTCTCCTGCTGTTGCGCCCGCAAATGCAACGGTGCTGGCCGAAGGTCATTCGGCACGGTCATCATAAACTCGGTCAACCGCCGTTTGGCCGGTGCCAGTTTTTCAATCAACATGTGATCGTAAGGACTTCTTCCGGCACGGGCAATCAGTTGATCTTCGAGCAGCGAATCCAGCACGAGACCTTTGTGATTGAGAATTGCCTGCTCCAGCCGGGGTGCGTCGTTCAGGCTGGCGAACAGTGTGTAAGGTCTGATTTGGGCACCAAACTTTAGGCGTTGCTCCTCGGAAGTGAACGACAGGATGTTGTCCAATATCTGCCGGCGGGCAAACTCGGCCTTGTCTTCGTAACTCAACGCCCCATTGGTGTCTTGCAGATCAAAGCAAGTCATCGCCAGATTGACCAGCGGCATTAGTGTGTGGAAATGAGTCGCTCCCAAAACTTGGTTGTCAATCGCCAGCGCCCGTTGAAACATCGCACCGGCATTTGTGTAGTCTCCTTGTCGGCCATAGATGGCCCCGAGATTGTTCAAGCAGCTGGCCAATTCAGGATGCTCCGGGCCAAGGGTTTTTTCCTGGATGACCAGGGCACGTTGGCAATAGTCTTTGGCTTCGGATAATTTATTTGCCGCCAGACAATTCGCCCCAAGATTCATCATCGCCAACGCCGTGAGCGGATGGTTTGGACCCAGTCTTTTTTCGTAGATGACCAGGGCTTGCTTGCCCAGTTTGATGGCCGCCAGCGGATTGTTGGTGGCTGCCTGCAAACCCGCCATCGCCATAAGTGTATTGGCCAAGTCCGGATGATCCGCCCCGAGAGTTTTTTCCTCGATGCTCAAGGCCCGGTTCAACATTGGTGCCGCCCTGCCAAAGTCGTCCATGCTCAGGTAGAGGATGGCGAGACTCGCCAGCGTTTTGGCAAAATTAGGATGTGCCTCACCCGGATTCACCTCTAGGATGGAGATGGCCCGGTGGAGATAAGATTCTGCCTTGGCGGCATCCCCCATTTGCTGATACAGGGTTCCGAGCCGATACAGACTCAAGGCAAAATCCGGATGGTCGCTGCCCTGCTTCTGCTCGTGTATTTTTAACGACCGCTGGAACAGCGGCTCCGCTTTCGCGTAATTGCCCATGCGGACATGGATTGAAGCCAACATATCCAAGGTTTGAGCCACTTCCAAATGATCCGGCCCGAGCAATTGTTCAACCATGGGCAACACCGGTTCTGCCACCGCCAACGCTTTGTCATATTCACCCATCTGCAGATACATGTTCGCCAGACTAAGCGTGTCCGTCCGAATGGCCTTGTTGTCGGAGCTCAACACTTTTTTATTGATGGCCAGCGAGCGCAGCAACAGCGGTTCGGCCTCCTCGTATCGCCCCATCAGAATATAGAGGAGGCCGAGATTATTCAGGTTCCTGGCAGTATATTCATGATCCGGGCCGAGCACTTTTTCACGCAGTTTCAGCCCACGTTTGAACATTGCCTCCGCCTCCGGATAGCGCCCCAGATTTTCATACATCCCACCCAAGTTATTCAGGCAATCGGTGACGATCGGATGATCCGGGCCCAGCGTTTCTTGCGCTGATTTCAGCGCCTCATCCGCCAAGGTCAAAGCCTGCGCGTATTGTCCCCGCCCATACATCGCGAGAACCCGGTTGTTCAAGTCTTGAATCTTTTCAAGGTCTACCAAAGTCGGCGTCTGACCAAAAAGGTTCGCGATAAAAGTCCACCCCAGGAAAACAACCAGGACTGGCAGTGAAGTCCGTTTCATTACGGTGCATTCTTTAGCAATGCGATTGCGAGTCAAATTCATACTTAAAATTAGAGTTTACGCTGGGCAAAACACTGGCTGCGATGTCATCAACGATAACGTTTCCAAGAGTATTCGGGGGGCGCGCCGGTTAAAAAACAACTGGACAGCACAAATGCAACTTTCTTCTCCTATCGGATCAACCCCGCCGGACTGGTGGTTTATTGGAAACTATTTTTCAGCAGTCCGGAATATTGGACATCCCACCGACCGATGCACCGAGCGCGATGCCCATGTTGGCATAGACCGGTTCAAAGTGTTCACCCACCAGCTTGCCAACCCCCGGAGCCATCAATGCGGTTACCGGTTTGCCGCGAACCTTACACCCCGGAAGTGTATCGGCAAAAATGTTCCACCTGGTTGAACACGGTTACGAAAGCTATCCTGAACGCAACCAGGGTGTTTATGCCGACGTAGACTAGGCACGAACTTTTCCACGCGAATAATAATCGTCGTTTAGACTGACCGGCTTTCCTTCGCTGCTCGGAAACCGGCCAGACTAAACGCCGCAGAGATGGACAACCTATCCGGTTCCGCCCTCAAGGTTCGATGCTAAATCCGCGCTTCACTTCACAGTCGTCTCGTTTCGCTCCGGCTTCAGCATCGAACCTTCAGGGCTTTGGTTCATCCATTTTCAAGTGTTCCATCCTCATTCAAGGTTAGAACGAACATCCACATTTCATCTATGTTGGTTCAATTTTGAACCAAGGTGTTGCTTCCTATGTGTCAGCTTAAAGGTAGGACGTCCTACCCCTTGGCTAATCGCCAAGGTTTTTCCGGCTAAACGCCGCCGGGCAAAAAATCAGGTTGAAATCTGTTGAAACGCGTTGATGAATTCAACGCCTTTCAACACGATTCAACGTCGGCATTCAACACCATTCAACGGGTTTCAACACTTCAAAGGGCTACTCGCCCATAACTCCTTAACCATTCGCACCTACTCTCCGGTTACTCGCTAACGCTGGTCAGGCACAGTGATCTAAACTGTTCAGCGAATGGAAGCCAAAAGTGAACGGCCGATGAAACGGGGCGGCGGACGCGCTTATCGCAGCCGCCTCGAATCGTTCGTGGATTTCATCCGCGAGCAGCGGCGGCAGCGCCGGACGTGGCAGGAAATCGCCGCCCGGCTCCGCACCGAGCAGGGTTGCGACATCACGTTGCAAGGGCTGCACCAGTTCTATCGGCGGCACTTGAAACGGCAGTTACGTTCCCATTGGGAAGTGCCTGCGGCACGGCCACCAATGTCTTTAGTCGCGCAGCCACCGATGCCGGCGCGCCAGCCGGTGCTGGCGGCAATACCGCCGCCGCGTTCCTTTCGGCAACCGAATCCTGAAAACCTAAACCTAAACGATCCCACACATATATGAACACTACCCGACGCATCCATCTGAATCCACAATCCAAAGGCAATCTCGGCAAAAGTTTCGAGGCCGAATTTCGCACCGCCTGGCTCGACCGGCTGGGCGTGCCGTGGAACGGCTCTGACCTCGACGACCGCCACCACACGTTTGCCCAACGGCATCCTGACGCCGTTCGCTCGTATCAACTCGGCAACGAACACGAGAGCAAGACGGCGCTGTTAAGTTTGTTCCGGCGCGTGCTGAAAGAGGCCGCGCCCGTTCACATCATTGACACCCGCGCCCAGGCCGACGCGCTCATCCTGGGGGCGATGGAAGAATTGCAGGTGCTGGACGTGTGCGCCGAACAAGGCGTGCGCCTCACGTTCTTTTTGTTCCCCACCGACGACACGGAGAGCATGACCAACGTGGGCAAGCTGTTTCTCTACGCGGGCGACCGGGTGGATTATGTCGTCGTCCACAATCCCGCGAAGGCGCGCGGTGATTTGTTCAAAGGTTCGCAACTGCAAAAACAGTTGGTAGAGTTCGGGGCCAAGTCCGTGACGTTGCCGGCCATCACGCCGACCACGTTGCTGGCGATTGAAAAGGCGGAGGCCATCGCGCAACGCGGGTTGAGTTTCGCCGAACTGTCGCACGTCGAGGCCGGTCATCTGGAACGATTGCTCGCCGGGGAAATCCAATGGGCGATGCAAAAAATGCTCGCCCAATACAACGAGATTGCCGGTTTGCTGTTGCCGACGGAATTTGTCCCCCAAGAAAAATCTGCCCCGGCAAAGGCGAAAGTGAAAACCGAAGTTCAACCACAGCTTAACTACGGAGAATGAATTTATGGAAGACACCGATTTTGATTTGCTCGGCCAAGGATTGACGCCCAACGAGGCGAAGCAACTGCGGAAAATTTTCCGCGAGTGGGGCAATGGCGATGAAAACGGATTTCCGGTGCAACTGGCGTTGCTGACGCGAGCGCAGTGGCGTGCCGCCGCGCAAATGCCGGGGACGCTGCAAAAAATAATTACGGCGTTTGAAACAAAGCTGGCCGCGCAACAGCAGCAACAGGCTGTGTTGATGAAAACCTTGCGCGAGGCGGGCGACGAAAAAATCCGGGCCTTTGAAAGCACCGTGGCGTTCCACACGGAGACGATGGAAAAAGTCGCGGCGAAACATTGCGAGCATCTGGACGAGACGGAGAAGTTTGCGCGCGAGATCAGGCGGCAGATGGAGGCGGGCCTAAACGAAACTAACCGCATCACCAAAGCCTACATTGACGAGCGGCAACGCCTGAATGCAGCGCGCCAGAAATACGAACGGAGCATGGAATGGCGGGAAGTGTTCAACCAGTTGGGGACATTCATCCTCATCGCCGTCGGCTGCGGGTTGTTTGGCTATTTCATGCGGCACTGAAACTCTTTTCACTTGGCCGAATTATCCGCCACGGTTTTGAGCGATTGTTCCGCCTGCTTAATCAACGGCCAAAGATCAATTTCCATCGCGACGGCGATACGCAGCAAGGTGTCAAGCGTGGGGCTGCGCAGTTCGTTTTCAACCCGGTTAACCATCGAATGAGACAGCCGGGCACGTTTGGCGACGACATACATAGAAAGACCTTTCGCCATCCGCTTTTCACGCAGCAAGCGAGCGACGGATGCACAAACAATATCAGGCTTGGATTTGACCACCCCATAGCATTAACGGAAAATGATGTTGACACGTTATACGCCCGTAGGCGCATGATGGGAAAAATGATGGCACGCGGGGCAAAAATTCTGGTGATGGAAGACGAAACGCCGCTGGCAATGATGATGGCGTTTTTCCGCAGCGCGACCCATCTCCGCAATCCCCGTTCCCATGAAGCAATGGTCACTCAAAACTGAACCCGATGGCTATTCCACTTCGCGGCCGAGCCGCTGGAAAAAGTCTTCCAGCAGGCGGGGAAGTTTTTCCTTGGCGGGCCACAGTTGCGGTGGCTCGACGCGGAGTGCCCGCGCGAGGCAGAGCAGTTCAAAATCGGAGACCCAGCGCAACTGCGTTTCAATCTTGGCCAAGGTTTGTCGGCTCAAGTCCCAGCCCCAGCGGCGGCATCGCGCGGCCAGCATCGGTTGGGTCAACCCTTGCTGGTCGCGCAACCGGCGGATTTGCGGGCCGACGAGGTTGCGGGGATTCTTGGTCATGTTCCGTTTTTGGAACCTGAACGCTAGGGGAACGATGGCGGCAAAAGGTTCGGAATTCCGAACCTCAATTCGGCTTGACAAATTTGCAGGGCGGGCTAAGACAGGCGCGTAACGGCTCCGGGAAATTGCGATCACCATGAAAACAAATCAAGACAACGGGGGAACCGCCTTTCAACTGGGTTTTATCCTGACTCGCATCCTTTATGTCGCGGGTTTTTTATTGGCGGGAAATGGCGCGCGGGCACAGGCCAGTTGGCCGACCAACGGGCTTTTGGAAACGTGGTCGTTCACCAATAGCACCGGCTGGACGAGCGACCACGGCCACGCGCCAGTGTCGTTCACCAATCTCGCCAACTCTTATCTTGGCAATGGTTATTCGCTCGTTGTGGATTCCAATTTACCGGCGCGGCTGCAATACAACGTGGTCGAGACGAACGGCGCGACGAACTTCACCGCCGGGGCTGGCACGGTGATGTTTTGGTTTGCGCCAAGCTGGAGCAGCACCAATGCGGGCGGCCTCGGGCCGGGGCAATACTCCCGGTTGTTTGAAGCGGGCAGCTATACGCCGGATGCGAGCGTTGGTTGGTGGAGCCTTTACACGGACGACACCGGCAACAATTTTTTCTTCTCGGCACAGACGAATGATTTTTCCAGCAACACCGTCACCTATTTGTCCGCGCCGATTTCGTGGACAACGAATTATTTCCACTACGTCGCGTTGACCTATGGCCCGACGAATACCGCGCTGTATCTCGACGGCGCGCTCGTCACCAACGGCGCGCTCGTCACCAACGGCGCGGGGTTGACCGTTTATCCGGGAGCGTTGACCAGCGGATTTTTTGTCGGCAGCGATGCCACGGGCAACTTGCAGGCGCATGGATTGTTCAACAGTTTCGCCACCTATAATGTGCCGCTGGATGCGACCAACATCGCGCAAATCTACCGGCAACAATACGCGTTCTATATGTTGAGTCCGTGGAACACGGCCATGTCCAGCAGCTACGCGAACGCGCAGGGCGCGACCTTGTGGCAGCCCAATTTTTCGGCGAACGCTTTCAACATTGTCGCCGGATCAGGCTTTCTACAATACCAAGGCACAGGCACAAGCTGTTTTACCAGCAGCAATGTCTGGCTGGCGAATGTGGCGGCGAGTTCGGTCAGCCAGCCGACCGTATTCAAATTTGACATCACGGGCGGTTATAGCGGCGCGTGGTATGACGTGTTCGTGACGGCGGCGCTGGGTTCCAGCCTGACCAACAGCGGCTGGGTTTGGCAGGGCGAAGGATTGACGTGCAACCGCTACGCGCTTCAACCCGGTTCCGCCAACGCCTTTTTTATCCTGGGAACGCCGCTGGATTCGGATGGCGACGGCCTGACGGACGCCTACGAACGGCTGGTGAGCCACAGCGACCCCTACAAGGTGGACACCGACTTGAACGGGATGCCCGACGGCTGGCAGGTGCTGCATTTCAACCAGACCGGCAATAACCCAATGGGCGACCCCGATCAGGACGGGCTGACCAATTTGAAGGAATACCTTTACGGCACCGACCCGCAGACCTCGGAAGGCTTTTCAATTTGGGTGAGCAGCGTGAACTGATTTTTCAAAAACTGTTATGAGCAATAAATGGCAAGGGCTGGTTTTGGCGGCGATGGTTGGGCTGACTTCGGTGCGGGCGCACGCGGGGGCGTGCATTTCGGCTCGGTTTCATAACTGGCAGGACAGTGGCTGCCCCAAGCTTCCCGCCTTGGCCGGCGGGCCGGCCCCGGCCAAAACGTGCAGCGATTGCGGGATGCCCCGGTGGTGGGTTAGCGATCCCTACTTGAGCCTGTGGCTGTCCGATACGCCCTTGAGTTACCGGCTGTCATCCGGTCAGGAAATGGCCTTTCAATTCACCTACTGCCAGCGGAAAAATTTCCCGGAAATTGACGAGATTCCAAATTACTATTACTCGCAGAACGGACTCTCCGGTGTCAACCGTTATGGTTCATCGGCGTTATATCAGAACGCCAACAACCAGTTTTTTTATCCCGTCGTCATGACCAGCAGCGGCATTCCGGGCAGTTGGAGCCATAACTGGCAGGGGATGATCCAGGTATGGAACGCCAACTATGAAAGCTATGCCGCGCATCCGGGTTATGTGCAAGGAAATCCCATCCCGGTGCCGGGGGCAGTCTATTCTCCGGCGGCTCAAGGCTATGAAGCGCTGGCCTTCCGCCCGGACGGAAACCAAACGTATTTTTACAACACCAATGGCGGCGCGCAATTGACGGAGCCGGGGAGCCTCATCCAATTGCAGCCCCTTTACAGTGGCGGCTACCCGATCTGGACTAATACCCCCACGCTGGCCACCAACGGCATTTATTGGGGCGATCAAAACCAAGGCGTCGGTTTCAAGTTGGTTTACCCGGACGGTAGTCAGGAAGTGTATGGGCTTTCCATCCGTTATCCGACTTCACCGCAAAATTTGGGCAGCATCAACACGACCGCCAGCTTTCTGCTTACCCAAAAAATAGACCCGCAGGGACGCATTACCCGGATTGGTTACCAGTATGTATTTTATCTCACTTACTTTAACACTACCACGACCGCCGGTTTTCGCGTGCGCTATGTGGTGGATCCCGACCAACGGACGAACCTGCTCGTTTATACCTCCGACACTCTGTATAACAACATTTCCAATCCCGCCCCCGACCCTTATCAGTTGGGGGAGATAGACGACCCGTATGGGCGCAAGGTTCAATTCGGTTACAGCACGAACACCGGCACCACCAACCTCTTGAGCTATCTGGTAGATGCCGCCGGGCTGACCAACTATTTTCAATACCCGCCCGGCACGGCCACGACCAATTTGGTGCCGCACTATCACGCCGCCACCGGCACTTACACCTACGGCCCGGACACGACGGTCAATTACGGAAAATCCAGCGGGCTGATCACCAACCTGACCACCCCCTACGGCAGCACCGGCTTCAGTTTCTATGAACTCAATGAGCCTTCGGCGACGGACGGAGTTCAACAGCGCGCCATCTACATCAGCGAACCCGCCGGGGCGCAGCAGCTTTATTACTATCTGCACCGGGGCTACAATGCTGCCGGAACCGCCTTGTTGGCCACCACCAGCCAATCCCCCGCCATTTCCGGCCAGCTGTTTGACGATGGCACCGCCGGAGTGAACCATCCAACTCTGGAATACCGAAACACTATTCACTGGGGACGCCGGAACTTTGCGGCCCTGTCACCGGGCGTGCAGGCACTGCTGCCCAACAACCTGTCCAATGCGCTCGCGGCGTTGACGGTCAATGATTTTCGGAAAGGCCGGGTGCGGAACTGGCTCTGGCAGGCCGATAACATATCGATTTCCGAATCGCTGGGCAGCGAGCGCGACCCGTCGCCGGATGCCGCCGGGCAGGTTGAAGCCGCCCGGACTTGGTATGGCTATGCCGGGAAAACCCAGCCGGAATTGGTCGGCAGCAGTCCGCAGATCGCTTGCGTTGCCCGGATTTTGCCGGACAACAGCGTCAACTACACCACCTACAACTATTATCCCACGAATGCCGCCACGGGTGCCGGCCAGGTTGCCGACCGGAAAAGCACCTATGCCAAACCCGATGGCTCCACCGGTCTCCTGACCAACTGGTTCACCTACGCCAACAACGTGGACGTGGCCAGCATCAGCAATTCCGCCGGGCAATATGTCAATTTCGGCTACAATAATTATCATCAAGTCGTCGCCGTTACCAATGCGTTGCAGCAAGTCACCACCTTGGGCTGGGATGTGGGCAACACTTGGAATCTGACGGGCGTTCAATTTCCGTCCGGGCAAAGCTTTGCCCTGAACTACTACCCGGCTTCCGCCGCCCCCGCGCTGGCAAACTTTTTGCAGCAGGCCACCATTTTACCCAGCGGGCGGTCAGTTAGCGTCAATGGTTACTTCGCGGGCCTGCCGGCCAATGTCACCGATGACCGCGGCTTGACCGTGGCCAACACCTTTGACGGCTTGAACCGGCTGACGAGCCGAGCGTTTCCTGACAACACCACCATTTCCAATCGGTATTATCGGCTTGATCTAGTAGGCAGCAAAGACCGGCTCGATAACTGGACTTACTTTACCTTCGATGGCTTGCAACATTTGACCACCGTTTCCAATGCCAACCATGCGGTGACCACTTATGGCTGGTGCGGCTGCGGCTCGTTGAATCAAATTCTCGACGCGCTGACCAATCTCACCACGCTCAACTATGATAATCAAGGGAACTTGACCAACGTAATCTTTCCTGATTATAGCAGCGTCAATTATGTCATTGATCTGGCCGGACGCACGACGAGCGTGGCAGATGGCTCGGGCAGGGGCTTGGCTTTCACCTACAATCTTCAAGGCCTGCCTACCCGCGTCACGGATAGTCTCAACCACACGTTGCGGCAGACCGTTTATGATTTGGTCAATCGGCCGGTCGTCGTCACCGATGCCAACGGCATCAGCCTGACGAATGAGTTTGATGCCCTCAACGAATTGCTCCAGCGCACTTGGCCGGATGGTGCCAGCGAAGGCTATGGCTACACCGCTGCCGGGTTGGTGGCCTACACCAACCGGGATGGCCAAGTTACAGGCTATGGCCGGGACGGTGCGGGCCGGTTGCTGGCCGAGACGAACGCCAACTTGGAAGTGACCCGCTACACTTACAACACCCAGGATGACCTGGCTTCCTTGACCGATGGCCTGAATCATACGCGCACTTGGCAATACAACCAATACGGCTGGGTGACGAACAAGATGGACGGCTTGAATCGCACCGCCTTTCGTTATCAATACAATGCGAACGGCTGGCTCACCAACCGCTGGACGCCGGAGAAGGGGAACACGACTTACTCGCGTGATCCCGTCGGCAATGTGACGAATGTCTTTTACGCGGCGCAAAACTTGAACCTAGCGTATGGCTTCGACTCGCTTGACCAGTTGACGAGCCTCAATGACTTGACCGGCCTGACCCGTTTCACGCGCGACGCCCTGGGCCGCGTGACCGCCGAAAGCAATGCGTGGACAACGGTGAGCCACACTTACAACAACGGCCTGCGAACATTGCTGACCATCCAGCAGTCGGGAACGAACTGGACGCAAAGCTACGGCTACGATGCCGCGTGGCGCCTGACCAACACCACCAGCATGGCCGGAAGCTTTCTGTATGAGTATGCCGCCCAAGTAGGCCAGCCCGTCCCGGCTGGCTCCGATTTGATCAGCCAGATAAGGTTGCCCAACGGCGCTTACATCACGAACAGCTATGACTCACTGGCAAGGTTAAAAAGCACCGCCTTGCAAGACCACTGGCGGCACACGCTGAATGGTTACACCTATGGGATGGACGCGCTCGATTTGCGAACAAACAT
>JANYFN010000002.1 GCA_025362675.1 Limisphaerales bacterium
CGTTTCAGCAAAAGCGAGAGATGGCCTTTCTTGATGAATGTAACGACTACTGCCATTCGCACATTGTCGCCAAACTCCGCCTAGCAGACCGGCAATCGCCTTCTGCTTTAAATGCCGCTGAAGTCCAATCATGAGCAGCCGGCTGAGAAGCCTAGATTCGAAGATTAGTTTCTTCGCATTCGCTGACATCATTACTGCCGTCAGCGGAGTGCTAATTTTTGTCGCTTTGTTACTGGCAACTGATTTAGGTCAGCCAACCAATAGCGCTTCACAAGCTGCGAATTCAGAACTGGAGCAGCGACTTCAGGAAACACTCGCACATCAGGCGGAAGCGGATTCACAAAACCATCGCTTGCAAGAACTGCTTGCGAGTGCCAATACCGCTCCGAATTCAGAAAAATTACAGTCGGACATTGCACGACTACGCTCAAAACTTTCCGAAGAAGAAAAGAAGCGGGCGGCGGTCACCGGCCAAATGGCCGATAGCGAAGCGGCCATAGCCGCGCGCGACAAAGTTCTTGGACTCACCGGTTTGAAAGCCATGGTTCAAGGCGTGATTCAGGAAGTAGAAACCATCTCCAGCCAGGACGCTAAAGCTCGAAGTGAAATGAAGAATTTGGATCAACAAGTATCGCGTGTGGAATCACAACTTCTGAAACTGAGTCAACTAGATGGACAAATCTGGCTGATCCCCGATAAAAGCGCGACTTCCAAAGAACCGATTGTTGTTTTTGTTGATGGCGCTGGCGTCACCATTCAGCGCATTGACCATCCTGAGCTACGCAGGAAATTTGATGAAAATGGCACCGATTCTGCCTTTCGTTTATATCTAAACACAGCAAAATCGCTAGACCAATATGTGGTATTTCAAGTCAAACCCTCGGGTATAAGGCTGTTCAAAGAACTTGTGAAATCAGCCCGCGAAATGGGATTCGATGTTGGTTATGATGCATTGGAAGAAGACAAGAATCCCCATCTTTCGCCGCTCCCGTCAGTTGAGGCTTCCACGCCACCAGCAGATATTCCTGATGCCTCACCGACTCGAAATACTTCTTCTGCCAGCGAAAACTCTAGCTCCACCGCCAACGCAAAACCGTCAGTTACTCCGCCGGAACCAAATAAACCATCACCCGTTGTGGAAATCCGTTCCAAAGAAAAAAGTTGGTGGCAAAAATTGCTCGAATGGGCAGGTCTTGAAAAAAAATGAATCTCCGGCGTAAAACACCATCCGACAGCCTCTATTTGTTGCTCGATACACTGTGCAACGCATTTGGTGGAATTATTTTATTGGCGGTGCTCGTGGTGCTGCTTACAAGTAAGGAGAAGAGCCAAAGTTCAACGGCCTCGGACAGCCAAGAAATGCTACAGCGCCGCCTGGCTCTTGCGCAGACCAATCTTCAGCAATCATTGCAACTTAATGCATCGTTTAACGCAAAGGCAAACGATGCGGCGTGGAAGGAACAAATGGATCTCCTCTCGACACGCAAAGATCTTCAGGAGGCACTTCAAAAAACTCTGAATGTTATTGCTCAAACAAGCAAGGAGCTTGAAGCGGCCAACGCGGCTGATCCTTCGGATCGGCTGAAATTTCTAAATGCGGAACTGGCGTTAACGCAGGCACGCAAACTCGCTGCTCAGAATAGTCTTTCGGCGGCAATGGAAAATGTCAAACGCCTTCGACAACGATTGGTCGCTATGGAGCAGCAAGTAACGGCAAAACTAAATGAGTTGCAGCGACCGCTCCGCTTGCCAATGGAGCACGAGACCGGCAAACGCGTCATTTACATAATCGTCCATTACGGCCGCATATACCCGTGCCGCAATGCGGATCTCAGCAGAAACGAGACAGACATCAATTGGTCTTCACGTCTGGACAGCGAAAACGCTGAGCCCATTCAAGGAAAAGGCATTGATCCATGGCAAAATGTTGGCGCTCTCAACAGCTATTTCAATAGCCAGTCGGGCGATTCGGTTTATGTCGTCTTCTGCGTTTTCGAGGATTCATTTCCTGCATTTATTCGCGCCAAGCAGTCGGCAATTTCTAGTGGAATCTCATACGGTTGGGAGCCGTTCCGAAACGTAGACGGGCCGGTAGCATTTGCGGAACATGGGCATACGCCGAAACCCCAGTGACAAACGGATTAGTAAGATAATAATAATTCTATGAGCGACGAATGGCGAAACTCACCTGCAACGGAGGAGCAAAAAGAAAAACTGCGCTTACTGACTTCACGCAGCAGCGAATGGCACAGTCGCGCTGGTTCCGTGCGCGTGGATCGGGCGTTCCAGTGTAGGTTGCCGGTTGGCGCGTCAATCTATTGCTCGCCTCATCACCGGCTGCGCTCCAGATTGACCCGCCAACCGCCGCCGGGGACTTGCTTTTAGGATTCGCGCGCGCGGACGACTTTTCACCGCAACAAGTTTATCTTGATGCGGTTTATCAATCATGATTTACGGCGACACCGCCCGGTAAAAGCGCCCTACGATATTTGTCGTGGCCGGATCGGCAATTAAAATGATGGGAGCAGTTGCGGAAAAGTTAGTCAGCGTTGTCCAGTTTACCAGATCGGTTGAAATTTCGATTCTTCCGTTGCTGACATTTGCAAGCTTTAATTGGAAGGTCATTCCTGACGTCGTCATTTGCGGTGCCGTCAAAACCAAAGCTGGAGCAGTCACTGCCGATTTTTCCACCGAATTTGGAACAGCACCTACCACATATATTAAATTGACCTTATTTGTCAGCGAGACATTGCCGCCTGCGTCCAACGCGTAGCGGGCCAGCCCAGCAGATGAAGTGAGACAAACAAAAAATAGTTGCCGAAAAAATAATTCGTGTTTTCATCGTTTTTCCACTGTGATTGTCCCGTCCGTTTTTGTTTGAGTTGTGGACATCTTGCGCGACCATAAACAACTTTCCAATTAAAAAGAGCGATTTACTCTTTGGCCGTTGGCCATTTGTCATTGACCGGAAAAAGCACATTCGCTTAACCTGAATACATCTCTGGGTTGCCATATGAATCTAACGGAATTGTTGGACAGGTCTGCTGACCGCTGGCCGCAAAAGCCGGCGCTGATTGAAGGTGGCAACACGGTTTCCTACGACGGACTCGTTCAGCAGGTCGCGGACATTTCCCTTCTTTTGCAAACGCTCGAAGTGCCGCCCGGCTGCCGCGTAGGGCTTTGCCTCCCAAACAGCATCAACTATGTCGCGGTGACTTTTGCACTCTGGAAAATCAACGCCGGGGTTGTTCCGATGCCGACCGAATATACCGAGGCAGAATTGTCCAGCGTCGCAGAAACGTTGCGGCTGGGAGCGATGATCAGCCACAAGCCGCGCGCCGGAAGCCAGCCGTTGCTCGGCAATCTTTTTTTTACGCGGCTGACTCCCGCCGCGCCGCCGGACAATCACGGGTTGAACATTGCTTTTATCCGGTTCACTTCCGGCACCACAAACGCCAGCAAAGGCGTGGTGCTGACCCACGAAACGATTCGCGACCGGGTCGCGGCTTCCAACCAATCCCTCGGCATCACGGCGGCGGATACGGTCATGTGGTGCCTGCCGATGTCGCATCATTTTCTCGTCACCATCGTTTTGTATCTGGGCGTCGGCGCGACGATTGTTTTGGCGCGGCACGTTTTGGCGCGGCCGTTTTTGGAGGCGGTCAGCCAATCGAAAGGCACGGTGCTTTACGCGGCCCCGTTTCATTACGCGCTACTGGCACGGGACAATTCCGACGCCAAAATTTCCTCGGTCCGGCTGGCCGTCTCCACCACCTGCGCGTTGCCGCCGGACGTGGCCGAAGATTTTTTCAAACGCTTCGGCGTGCCGCTCACACAGGCGCTGGGGCTTATCGAACTGGGACTGCCGTGCGTAAACGTGGATGATCCGGCGGGCCGCTGGGATTCCGTGGGCCGTCCGCAACCGGATTATCAAATTCGCATCCGCAATCCGGACCGCGACGGCTGCGGCGAAGTCGTCATTTCCGGGCCGGGATTTTTTGACGCGTATGACAGCCCGTGGACGCCACGCGAAAAACTGATGCCCGACGGCTGGTTCGTCACCGGTGATCTCGGTCGGCTGGATGAAAAAGGATTTTTATTTTTAGTGGGACGAAAAACGGCGGTGATCAATCTCGCGGGGCGAAAAATTTTCCCCGATGAAATTGAAGCCGTGATGAACCGCCATCCCGCCGTGCGTGAATCCCGCGTTCACGGCGAGGCGCATCCGCACTTGGGCGAGGTCGTCGCGGCGGAAGTGGTCTTGCACCACGCCGTCGCGCCCGAAGTGCTGCGCGATTTTTGCCGCGCCCGGCTTGGCCCGGACAAGGTTCCGGCCAGCATCCATTTCGTCAACGCCATCGCCAAAACCGCTGTCACCGGCAAAATCCGCCGCCCCGCCGCCGTCGCCGCATGATCGCACAAACTCAAATCCAAACTGAGCTGCTGGAATTTTTGCGCGCGGGCATTTTCAGCGAACAGGTCGCCGTCGCGGAAGACACGGATCTCGTCGCCAACGGATTTGATTCGCTGTCGCTGGTGGCACTGCTCCAGTTCATCGAAAAAAAAT
This sequence comes from Limisphaerales bacterium, assembly GCA_025362675.1. Classification (GTDB taxonomy): domain Bacteria; phylum Verrucomicrobiota; class Verrucomicrobiia; order Limisphaerales; family UBA11358; genus UBA11358. The sequence goes on from JANYFN010000002.1 coordinate 4,568, forward strand.
ACGGACTGTGGCTGCCCGAAAGTGAAATCAACGAGGCAACCTTGAAAAACATCCGCACCGTTGCCGCCGTCATTGTCCGCCTGCTGCATGAGCGTCCCCCTGCGCCATAACGGATGCGACACGCTGCTGCTCGGGTTCGATTTCGAACTGCGCCAGCGCGGGTTTGCGGGCAACGCCTGCCAGATAATCCTGACGCTTTCCAAAACCGTTGACCCGGCCCGGCTCGAACAGCGCGTGGCCGAGCTGATGCGGCAGCATCCGGTGCTGCACGCTCGGCCCGCGCGCGGGCTGAATCTGAAACCGCTCTGGAAACCCACGCGGGTCACGCCGCGCGTCCGGGTGCATACGGAAATTTCCGGCCTCGCGGAAAAACTTTTCAACGAACCGCTCGACCTCCGGCGCGGCGAACTGATCCGCTTTGATCTCATTGGACGCACCTTGATTTTCACCTGGGCGCACGCACTGATGGACGCCAAGAGCGCGGAGTATTTTCTCGCACTGGCTGGCGACGATCAGTTGACCGCTCCCGAACCGGGGACGGACTGGTATGAACAACGGGCGCGAAAGGCGAAACATTTTCGCGCCCGTGTCCGGCAAGGTTGGCGCGCACTGGAGCGGCTCGATCAATTCAAAAAGGCGTTGCCCATTTCCCTGGCCACCCGGCGTCCGCCCACCGCGCCAACGATGACCTATAAAATCTTTGCGCTGTCTGCCGCCGACACCGCGCGCGTCGGGGAAAATTCCCGGTGGCTCTGCGGTTTCCTCGGCGACACCAATTTTCATCTCGCCGTCACGCTCGTGGAACTGCACCGGCTGCATGAGCGCACCGGTTGCGCCTCGGCGAGTTACGTCGTGCCGATCCCGATCGGGCTGCGGCCCAAAGGCACACGCGCGCCGCTGTTTTCCAACCAGCTCACGATGATGCTCCACCAGTTTTTTCCCGGCCAGTTGGAAACGACCGCCCAGGCCGCCGCCAACAAAACCCAGCGCGCCGACTGCGTGCGGGGCGAGGACATTGATTCCAGCATCACCCTCGCGCACCTGTTCCGCGCCCTGCCGCTGCGACCATATATGCGACTGATCAAACAGGCATTGCGCGGCGAAATCTGTTCGTTGTTTTTC
>JANYFN010000112.1 GCA_025362675.1 Limisphaerales bacterium
GATAAATCGTTCGCCGGTGCGTTCATGAATTCCGCGCTCGCCACCCGCAATCTGCTCGATGCGTTTCTTGAACTGGGCAAACCGCGCCGCTTCGTCAACGTCAGTTCGTTCGCGGTTTATTCGAATTACAATCTGGAGCGGCACGCGTTGCTCGACGAAAATTGTCCGCTCGAAACCGAACCGCAGGCCCGCAACGATGCTTACGGTTTCGGCAAGCTCAAACAGGAGCAGCTTGTCCAGGAATACGGCCGCACGCGCGGACTCAAATGGGTGATCCTCCGTCCCGGCATGGTTTACGGCCCCGGCAAATCGGAATTGAGTGGACGCGTGGGCATCAACACGTTTGGCTTTTTCATCCACATGGGCGGACGCAACGAAATGCCGATGACGTATGTGGACAACACTGCCGATGCAGTTATTCTCGCCGCGATCAAGCCCGGCGTGGATGGCGAAATTTTCAACGTGGTGGACGACGAACGTTGGACCAGCAAGGAATTTCTCGCCGCGCGCAAAGAAGTGAAAAGCTTTTTCTCCGTGTGGGCACCGTATCCGCTCATCAAATTCGGCTGCGGACTATGGGAGAATTTTTCTAAAAAACGTCACGGACAGCTGCCGGCGGTTTTCAACCGCCGCCGCTGTGCCGCCGAGTGGGGCGGCAACACATTCTCGAATGAAAAATTGCACAAACTGCTTGGCTGGTCGCCGAAAATAAAAACCGTGGACGCGATGAAACTCTTTTTGGCCCAATATAAATGAAGCTCCGCATTGCCATCATCGGGTGCGGCAAAATCGCCGACCAACACGTGCAGGCTGCGCATCGCATCGGCAACTGTGAAATCGTGGCGGTGTGTGACCGTGAAAAACTCATGGCCGATCAGCTCGCCGAGCGTTTCAAAATCCCCGGCGTTTTCAGCGATGCGGAAGAGATGTTGAAACAGTTTTCACCGGATGTCGTTCACATCACCACGCCACCGCTGGGACATTTTCCGCTCGCCAAGCTTTGCCTGGAACACGGCAGCAACGTGTATCTCGAAAAACCGTTCACGGTCACGGCGGCGGAAGCGAAGGAACTTTGCGCGCTCGCGGAGAAAAAAAATCTAAGGCTCACGGCAGGGCACAATTATCAGTTCACCCTAGAGATGATGGAAATGCGGCGGCTCGTCGCCTCGGGATTTCTCGGTGGTCCGCCGGTGCATCTCGAATGTCACTGGGCTTACGATTTGAGCGATGCCACTTACGTCGCGCCAATTCTCGGCAGCAAGACGCACTGGGTTCGTCTGTTGCCCGGTCAGCTTTTTCATAATCTCATCAGCCACGGCACCGCCCGGCTCGCGGAATTTTTGGACGACGACGTGACGATCTCCGCGCAGGCGCATCAGAGCGCGCGGATGAAAAGCCTCGGCGGACAGGAAGTGCAGGACGAGTTGCGCGTGTTGCTGCGCGACGGTAAAGGCACAACGGCATTTTTCTGTTTCTCCACGCAGATCAAGCCGGGCATGAATTCCTTCCGCATCTGCGGTCCGAAAAATTCTTTGCTGGTCGAAAACGGTAGCGGCAGCCTCATCCTGAATCGCGCTGGCTCACACAAAAGTTATCTGACATATTTTGTGCCGCCGTTGAAGGCCGCGCGGGAACATCTGCGCAACGCGCGCGTGAATTTCATGGATTTTTTGCGCGGACGGTTGCATCAGGATTTCGGCATGAAGGAATTGATCGAGCGTTTTTACACGAGCATCCGTGAAAAAAACGAGCCGCCGATTCCGTATCGCGAAATCGTTTTGACCGCGCGCATCATGGATGAAGTTTTTGCGCAGATAAAACCCACGGATTCGGGTAAATGAAATACGCACTCGTCAGTTCCTCGCGCAACGAGGAGAAATACATCACGCTTACGCTGGAATCAGTGACCAAACAGTCACAGTTGCCCGAGCGTTGGATCATCGTGGACGACGGCTCGGTGGACCGCACTGGCGAAATCGCGGATGAATGGGCGAAAAAATTTCCGTGGATTGTTGTCATCCATAATCCCAAACGCGAAGGCCGCAGCTTTGCCGCCAAGGCGAACAACGTGAACATGGCCTGCGCCAAATTGCAAACCGACGGCGTGGATTTTGGCGCGGTCGGCAATCTTGATACGGATACTTCGTTCGCGCCGGATTATATGGCGTTTCTAATGCGCAAGTTTGACGCCGATCCGAAGCTCGGCTGCAACGGCACGCCTTTCACACAAGACGGCGGTTACGATTCCACGAAGGATAGTTTTGAAGGCGAAAATTATGTCGCTGGGCCAATCCAACTTTTCCGCCGTGAGTGCTTCAGAGAAATCGGCGGCTACGTTGGTAATCCCGCCGGTGGCGTGGACTGGATCGCCGTGATGATGGCGCGCATGAAAGGCTGGACCGTTCGGTCATTCCCCGATTTGCGCTATCATCATCATCGCTCGATGGGCACAGCCGAGCGCAGCGAAGTGAAAGCTCTTTTTTCCTACGGCGAAAAAGATTATTACCTCGGCAACGCGCCGCTGTGGCAAATATTTCGCTGCACTTTCCGGGTCGCCAAAAAACCCTATATCGTCGGCGGCATTGCGCTGTTCGCGGGATTTTGCTGGGCGGCGATTTGCCGGCAGAAACGACCGGTATCGGATGAGTTGGTGAAATTTCATCGCGCCGATCAGATGAACAAATTAAAAAATATTTTCCGCTCGATGTTGCGCTTGAAGAAAGTGGACAGCTTTCGCGCGGCGAACCAAAACACGACTTCAAATTAAAGGGACGACTATGGGAGAAAAACTAACACCACTTGCGGAAAATGTCGGCGTTGCGTTGGGAAATTTTACCGGCTGGCTGGAACGCTACGGGGAATTTTCCTGGGATCACCAGTCGTTCTTTGCGGGCAACGTCGGGCGCGCAGCGAAGGGCTTATATTACAAAAACAAAGTTCTTGGTATCGCGGCGGTTGCGCCAATGATTTTTTGCGAGGCGTTTTTTCCGGCTGCGCGCCGGTTATTTCACCAGCCGATGCGGTTGCCGATTGCGGACGCGCATTACGCGATGGGCTTTGCTTATTTGAACGAAGCCACCGGCGAGGCCAAGCATCTAAAAAAAGCGGTTCACTTTTTGGAAGTGTTGAAGGCATCGCGCAGTCCCGGCTACAAAAATTATTGCTGGGGTTATCCGTTCGACTGGGTGACGCGCAACGGCACGCTGCCGGCGCATCTGCCCTTCATTACTAGCACGCCGTATGTTTTTGAGGCGCTGCTGCAAGTCAATAAAATCGAACCTCGCGCGGAGTGGCAGGAGATCATGGAGTCGGCTTTGCGCTATGCGACCGACGACATCACGGAAGTGCCGTTTCCGGGCGGTGGCAATACCTGCTCCTATTATCCTGGCGGCGAATTCAACGTCGTGAACGCCTCGGCGTATCGCTCGGGAATGTTGGCGCAGGCGGCGAAGTTTTTCGGTCGCGACGACCTGTTGAAAATGGCGGAGGCGAATGTCGATTTCGTCCTTGCCGCGCAGAACGCCGATGGTTCCTGGCCTTACGCAAAAGACGGCGTGCGTGATTTCGTGGATCATTTCCACACCTGCTTCGTGATGAAAGCGCTGGCGAAAGTGTATTTCGTCACCGGCGAGAAGAAAATTTTGGACGCGCTCAAACGCGGCGTCGATTATTACCAGAAAAATCTTTTCAGTGCGGATGGTATGCCGCGTCCTTTCGCCGTCGCGCCGCGCATGGTGGTTTATAAATGCGAGCTCTATGACTGCGCTGAGTGCATCAATCTCTGCGTGTTGCTGCGGAAGGAAATTCCGTCGCTGCAAAACACGTTGGAGACGGTGGTTTCGGGCATCTTGAAAAATTGGATCAAGCGTGACGGCTCGTTCCGTTCCCGCAAACTCATTCTCGGCTGGGACAATGTGCCGATGCACCGTTGGGCGCAATCGCAGATGTTCCGCGCGCTGGCGTTTTATCTGCGCGAGGAAAAAGCGAAACGATGAAGTTTACCCCAGATGAATTGGTAGGGACGCCGCGCTGCGGCGTCCCCGCCCGTAAAGCGGGCGGAACGAACGTGGTTAATCACGCGCTTGCCCCAAGATTGCGTCGCCTGACGTTGCTCTCGGTGACGGCGACAGCGCAGCGCGCCGTCCCTACCGAATGATCCGGCAAAAATTTCTAAATAACTCTTAAACCAAATGTGTGGCATTAGCGGACAAGTAAGGATTGCGGACGACGCCCCGGTGAATCAGGACACGATTCGCCGTATGACGCGGACAATTTTGCATCGCGGCCCGGACGACGAAGGCTATTTCTTCGACGGTCCGGTCGGCTTGGGCTTTCGCCGGCTTTCGATTATTGATTTGGGTGGCGGGCATCAGCCGATGAGCGACGCGGAGGAATCGGTGTGGATCATTTTCAACGGCGAGATTTACAACTACAAAGAATTGCGACCGGAGCTGGAAAAACTCGGTCACAAATTTCGCACCAACTCGGATACGGAAAGCATCATTCACGGTTACAAGCAATGGGGCCTGGATGTTTTCAATCACCTCAACGGAATGTTCGGGGTGGCGATTTGGGACGTGAAAAAAAGGCGGCTCGTCGTCTCGCGCGATGCGATGGGCATCAAGCTGATTTACTACAAAATCGCGGACGGAATTTTGAGCTTCGGTTCGGAAATCCGTCCCGTGCTCGCAGCGGATAATTCCAAACCCGAAGTGGACGCGACGGCGGTGAATCTGTTTTTGCGGTTCCGCTACACGCCGTCGCCGCTGACCATTTTTCAAGGCGTCAAAAAACTTCCGCCCGGCGGAATGTTGGTCGTAGAAAATGGAAAATGCCGCGAGGAACGCTGGTATAATTTCACACCGGAGCCGTTCGCAAAACAGCCGTCGGATGCGGACGCCACGGAAGAATTGCTCGAACTCTATCGCGGCGCGATGAAGCGGCATTTGCTCGCTGATGTGCCGGTGGGAATTTTGTTGAGCGGCGGACTTGATTCTGGATTGCTGCTCGCGCTGATGAACGAGCACGGTCGCGATTGGAATGCTTACACGATCGGCTATGGGAGTTCCTTTGCCGATGACGAATTGGCTGATGCCGCTGAATCCGCGAGGCTTCTGGGCGCGCGTCATATTCCCGTGCTGCTGGATCAAAATGAATTCGAGAAAGCGTTGCCTAAGATCGTAGATTCGCTCGAAGAGCCGGTGGCTGCGTCGTCCATCGTGCCGATGTATTTTGTCTGCCAACGCGCACGGCAAGACGTGAAGGTTGTGATCATCGGGCAGGGGCCGGACGAATTGTTCGGCGGCTACAAGCGACATCTTGGCGTCCATTACGGCGGCATGTTTCGCGGATTGCCCAGTGGCATTCAGTCGCTCACGGCGTCGCTCGTGAACAAACTGCCGCGCAACGAAATGCTCAAGCGCGGCGCGCAATCGCTCGGCATCAAGGATCGTCTGGAGCGGTATCAAAATGTTTTCTCGCTCGTGCCCGGTGAAACGGTGAACGGACTTTTTCGCGATAAAGGCGGGCAGATTTCCGGCATGGTGGATTACTGGAAAACGTTGTTGCCGCAGATGGAAAAGCTCGACGAACTGGGCGGTTTCTCGCTTTTGGAAATCCGCTCCTCGCTGCCGGATGAATTGCTGATGTATGCGGACAAACTTTCGATGGCGCACAGTCTCGAAGGTCGCGTGCCGTATTTGGATCGTCTGGTGGTGGAACACGTGCAGCGTCTCTCCGCAACTTTCAAGGTGCGCCACGGTGAACGCAAATGGCTGCATCGCCGGGTCTGCAAAAAATTTCTCCCGCCACAAATTCTTGCGCGCAAGAAGCGCGGTTTCGCCGTAAATGTGGTTGACGATTGGTTCAATAACTCCGCCACCGGTAAAATCACCGACCTGTTGCGCGATGAAAAATCGCTGATGTATTCCGTTTTGCAGCCGGAACCGGTGAAAAAGCTTTTAGCTGAACACCAATCTCGCCGTCAAGACAATCACAAGCTGCTGTTCAGTCTGGTGATGTTTGAACAATGGCTGCGCGGTGTCCGTTCTTTGTAATTATATGCCTGTAAATTTTGTCGAGATCAGGGTCAAAGGGAAACCCACGCAGGTTCCAGCGGTTGAAATTGAAGGACGCACGATCATTGCCAAAGGTGGCCGGATCAAAATCGCGTCTGTCCGTGACGAAGAATTAACGGAAGGCGAGCTGGTCAAAAACCCGGAGACTTTCGTGGCCGCACTTAAAGTGAGCGGCTTGCCCGCTGACGTGCTGACTTTTTTCCAACGCGTGCCCGACGCAAAGCCGAAGTTCGCGCACACGTTTGAGTTGGAAAATTATGCGGTGGTGCCGGTCACGACGTTTGAAGCGTGGTGGGATAAGTTGCCGCAGGAAGCACGCAAAAATGCGCGCCGTGCGACCAAGCGCGGCGTCGAAGTAAAAGTTGCTCCGTTCGATGATGAACTCGCGCGTGGCATCCACAAGATTTGCAACGAAACGCCCGTGCGCCAAGGCCGTCCGTTTTGGCACTACGGCAAAGATTTTGAGACGATCAAAATGGAGCATGCGACCTATCTCGAACGCAGCGAATTTATCGCCGCCTATTTTGAGAGCGAGTTGATCGGGTTCATCAAAATAGTTTATGTGGATCGGCTGGCCTACATCCTCGCGATCCTCGCGTTGAATGCGCACTACGATAAACGCCCGATGAATGCGCTGCTGGCCAAAGCGATGGAAGTGTGTGCGGCAAAAAAAATCGGTTATTTCGTTTACGGCAATTACGTTTACGGAAACAAGAAAGATAGTTCGTTGGTGGAATTCAAACGGCGTAACGGTTTTGAACAAGCCGATTATCCGCGTTATTACCTGCCGCTGACGCTCAAGGGTCGGATCTTTGTGGCCTTGAGATTGTATCGTGGATTATCGGGTTTGTTGCCCGCGCCCGTGTTGGCGTTTGGGTTGCGCGTGCGCGACACGTTTTATAAAAAGAAAGAAAAAACAATTGCTACGAAAGAAGATTGATAGCCAAAAAACTTTACTCTGAAGCATACTAACTTATCATAATTTTTTCCGATCGCCGGTGTAGTTCAACGTTAGAGCAGCCAAATTGTATTTGGCAGATGGAGTGTTCAATTCCTCCCGCCGGCTCCAATCCTTCTTTAGTCCTGTGGCCAAAAAATATTTCCCCAAAAACCCCAACCTTTGCAATGGCTCACTGGCGGAAGCTTATCTCTTTTGCTTGCGCCACGGCTGGCGTCGGCTGGCCCGCGTGTTCGGGCTTTTGCTGGCCTGCGAAATCCGTTCCCAAGTGCCGGAAAGACTTTTTATCCCGCATCCCGCCGGCATTGTCGTGGGTAATGGTGCCCGCATCGCTAACGACGTGGTTTTACTGCAACAAGTCACGCTGGGTTGTGTGAATGCCTATGCCGGCGTGGCTAAAAATGATGGCGATCCGACCTTGGAAGAAGGAGTTTATGTTGGCCCCGGCGCGCGAATTCTCGGGCGGGTGACCATCGGTGCCTGGTCGATCATCGGTGCCAATGCCGTCGTGACCAAAAGCGTGCCGGCACATTCCATCGTGGTGGGACACAACAAAATTCTCGCCGCCTCGACTAAAGATTTAACTTGCTGACTCATGCCTGGAATCGCTGGAATCATCTCCCGTCTGCCTGCCGCCAATTGCCTCCGCACCGTGCAAACGATGACGGCGGCGATGCAACATGAAACTTTCCACACCATGGGAAATTTTTCGGTGGCGGAGCTTGGCGTTTATGGCGGCTGGGTCGCGCATGAAAACTCCTTTGCCGCCGCGCAAGTTTTTGAAAATGAGACGCGTGACGTCGCGCTGATTTTTTGCGGCGAGGTTTTTACCGAGCCCGCAGTGAAGGCGCAACTGCGGCGGGACGGTCACCAATTTCCCGAAACTGGCGGCGCGTGGCTGGTGCATCTTTACGAAGCTCGGGGTGATAAATTTTTCGAGGAACTCAACGGGCTGTTTAGCGGACTGCTGATTGACCGGCGTCAGAAAAAAGTTTTTCTGTTCAATGACCGCTTCGGGCTGGAGCGGATTTATTGGCACGAAACTGCGGATACATTTTATTTTGCGACCGAGGCCAAGGCCCTGCTACGGGTATTGCCGGAACTGCGAGAGTTTGATGCCGACGGCGTGGCGCATTTTTTCGGGGTGGGATGCACGATGGGCTGGCGCAGTTTATTTCGCGGTATTCAGTTGTTGCCGGGCGGATCGCTCTGGAAATTTGAGGGCACGGGGTGTCGCAAGGAAAAATATTTTTCACCTTTGAGCTGGGAAAACCAGCCGACGCTTAAGCCGGAGGAATATGAGGAACAGTTCGCGGCTACTTTCAAAAAAATCTTGCCGGGATATTTTGCCGCCCCCGTCCCCATGGGCGTGGCATTAACTGGCGGGTTTGATACGCGGATGATGCTCGCATGTCGGCCGGAGCTAGCGGTCAAACCGGTTTGCTACACATTTGCTGGGGTAGATCACCGAACAGTGGACGATAAAATCGCCGCGCGGGTAGCGGCCGCCTGCGGTTTGGATCACCAATTATTGCCTTTGGGGAATGATTTCTTCACTGACTTCGCCGAGCACGTCGATCGCACGGTGTTCATTTCGGACGGCACTTTTGGCGTGACGGGCGCACACGAAATTTATTTTCACCGCGCTGCCCGGCAGCTTTCGCCGCTGCGCCTGACGGGTAATTATGGCAGCGAGGTTTTTCGCGGCGTTTCCACGTTCAAGCCGCTGGGGCTGGCACCGCAATTGTTCGCGCCGGGATTTGGGCAGTCGGTGGAGGTTGCCGCTGGACAACTCGCCATTCATCGCACCCATCCGCACACCTTTGCGTTGTTTAGGGAAATTCCATGGAACCTTTTTGGCAGCGTCGCAGCAGGGCGTTCGCAGGTTACCTTCCGAACGCCGTATCTTGATAATGCGCTCGTGAAGCTCGCCTATCAATCACCGGTCCACCTCCGGAGATCGTCGCTACCGGCATCGCGACTGGTGAATGCGAATAGCAAAATTTTAGGCCAGATTCCTACGGATCGTGGATTTAGTGGCAACAACTCCGGTCCACTTTTTTGGTGCCGTCGCGTGTTTGCGGAAGGGACTTTCAAGCTGGATTATTACAGCAATGAAGGACTGCCGCGAAAGCTTTCTCAGCTGAATCCGTTGTTTGGTTACGCAACCAAAAAGCTCGGGCTCGCGGGCATGCACAAGTATCTTCGCTATAGCAACTGGTTTCGGCGCGAATTGCGCGGATATGTCCGGGAGCGTCTCGCCGTATCACAGGCGCGGCATGAACTCTTTTTCAATCCAAAACTGCTCGGTGAGATGGCCGACCGCCATGCCGGTGGCCGGGATAATTTTACGCCCGAGATCAACGCCGTCCTGACGCTGGAAGCAATCGACCGGCTTTTGCTTAAGGCACCCTAAACTCAAAAAGTTCGACCAACTTTTTATTACAAAATCAATGGGCCATTCTTTAAAACAAACCTTGAAGAAATCTGGTTTTCTCGTGGAGTGCGGCCGCGCCTTCCGTGAAGCCAAGGTGGATATCCAGCGGCTGATCGGCGCGATCAAGCGCGGTCCGATCATCCGCAGCTATCTCCAGACTCATCCGTTGCGCAAACTCCAGATCGGCAGCAGCCAGACGCCGTTTCCCGATTGGCTGAACACGGATATTTTTCCGGAACACCCGGACGTGATCTATCTGGACGCCACCCGGCCGTTGCCCTTGCCTGATGCGAGTTTTGACTACATCGCGTGTGAGCATATGATTGAGCACATTGACCATGCGAGTGCGCTTGGCATGTTGCGTGAATGTCATCGTGTGCTTAAACCCGGTGGGAAAATCCGGCTGACGACGCCCGACCTGCAAATCATGGCGCGATTGTGTGATCCGAATCCAACGGCGGAACAATCAAATTATATTGATTGGATCATCTCGCGGAACATGCCAGAAGTGGATAAACACCGCGGGGTTTTTGTGATCAACAATGCGTTTCGCGCCTGGGGACATCAATTTTTATATGACGCGGCCACGTTGAAAACCACGCTCGCCCGCACCGGCTTCACCGATTTTCAAGATTGCAAACCCGGCGAAAGCAATGACCCACAACTACGCAACATCGAATCGCATGGCAAGGCTGTAGGCAACGAGGTAAACAACCGATATGAATCCATGGTCGTCGAGGCGCGCAAACCGTGACGCCGACCTAACTATTTTTAAATGAACCTGCTTATCATCAAACTTGGGGCGACCGGCGATGTCGTTCGCACCACGCCGCTGCTGGAAATCCTCCACGGTGACGTGACGTGGATCACCGCTGCCAAAAACCTGCCGTTGTTGAAAAACCTGCGCCCGCGCTTGCATGCGCTGGCGTGGGAACAGCGCGATTCAGCGGCCACTAAAACCTACGATCTCGTCATCAATCTCGAAGATACTTTGGAATCCTGCCAGTTTGCGCAAACCTTGAAATGCGGCCAGTTTTTTGGGGCGTTTCTCGGCGCGGACGGTCAGATGACTTACAGCGATGATGCGCGTGGCTGGTTTGATATGAGCCTCATCAGCCGGTTCGGCAAAGCGCCGGCGGATAAGTTGAAACTCGCTAATCGGCGCACTTATCAGGATCTCATTTTTGACGGTTTGAAATTTAAATTTAAAGGCGAGAAATATGTTTTGCCCGCGCCGGCCAAAACAAATTTATACGGTGACGTGGCCATTTCGCCGAAAGCCGGTGCGGTGTGGCCGATGAAAAATTGGGCCTACTATGCCGATCTTAAATGCGAACTCGAAGCCCGAGGCTTGGTGGTAAACCTGCTGCCAGAACGCGCAACGCTGTTGGAACATCTTGGCGACGTGAAGAACCACCGCGTGCTCGTCAGCGGCGACAGTTTGCCCATGCACTTTGGCTTAGGCATCGGCACACGTTGCGTCTCGCTGTTCACCTGCACCGGGCCGTGGGAGATTTTCAACTACGGAATTCAGACGCAAATCACGTCGCCGCTGCTCGCAGAATTTTTCTTCCAGCGCGGCATGGATGAGCGCGCTATCAAAGCGATTCCGCTCGAAGAAGTTTTGGCAGCCACGCTCGCGCAGTTGAAATGAAGGAGTCGTCCGTCAGCATCCTGACCGCCGGCCGCGACAAGCCTTATGCGCTGGGCCTCGGGTCGTCGCTGATTGCCGCCGGCACGAAGTTTGACTTCATCGGCAGTAACGAAGTCGTGAGCGCGGAATTACTGAATCATCCGCAGGTCAATTTTCTAAATCTGCGGGGCGATCAGAGCGTGGCGGCCGGCGCATTCAAAAAAATGTGGCGGGTGTTGGTGTATTATTTCCGGCTGCTCACCTACACGGTCACCGCGCGGCCAAAAGTTTTTCACATCTTGTGGAATAACAAATTTGAATGGTTCGACCGCACGGGGCTGATGGTTTTTTACAAGTTACTTGGCAAAAAAATCTGTTTCACCGCCCACAACGTGAATGTTAAATCGCGTGATGGCGGTGATTCCTGGCTGAATCGTGCGACGTTGAAATTTCAGTATCACCGTTGCGACCATGTGTTTTTACACACGGAGCGGATGCGTCAGGAGCTCATCACGCAATTTGATTTTCCGGCCGCACGGACAAGTTTGATCCCGTTTGGCATCAACAGCACCACCCCCGATACGGATTTGACCGGTCCCGAAGCGCGGCAAAAACTTGGGCTGGCGCCGACGGATAAAGTGGCATTGTTTTTTGGAAATATCGCGCCCTACAAAGGCGTGGAATTTTTGTTGGATGCCTTCGAGGCGATCGCGCCGGCGGATGAATCGTTACGGCTCATCATCGCGGGTCGGCCCAAAGGGGAGGAAGCGTATTGGGCTGGTTTGCTGGAAAAAATTAAGCGAAGCGCCGCGCGCGCCCGAATAATTCTAAAAATTGAATACGTTCCGGACGCGGAGACGGAAATTTATTTCAAGGCGGCGGACGTGCTGGTTTTGCCCTACACGCATATTTTTCAGAGCGGAGTTTTGTTCCTCGGATATAACTTTGGAATGCCGATTGTGGCGACGGACGTCGGGCAGTTGCGCGATGATATCAGCGAGGGTGAGACGGGTTTTATTTGCGCGCCGAAAGACGCGTCCGCCTTGGCGGCGGCGTTGAAAAAGTTTTTTGCCAGCGATTTATTTTTGCAGTTAAAAACCCGGCGGCAAGACATTCGCCGGTTTGCGAATGATCGTTATTCTTGGAGCAAAGTTGCGGACATCACCACGGATGTTTACAATCATCTGCTTAAAGTTAAATGAAACCATTGGTTTCCATTTTAATACCCGCTTACAACGCCGGGCCGCTACTAGCTGACACCATAAAATCTGCTTTGGGACAAACATGGTCGCGCAAAGAGATCATCATCGTGGATGACGGCTCGAAAGATAACACGCTGACGGTGGCTAAACAATTTGAGTCGGCGGACGTAAAAGTTGTTACGCAAGCGAATCAAGGCGCGGCGGCGACGCGGAATCGGGCGTTTTCATTGGCGCAAGGGGATTACATCCAATGGCTTGATGCGGATGATTTATTGTCCTCGAACAAAGTCGCATTGCAGATGGCGGCGGCGGAAGCGGCGGCAGATCCGCGCGTGCTCTTGTCATCGGGTTGGGCGTATTTTATTTTCCGCCCTCACACGGCAAAATTTGTGCCGACGCTGCTTTGGGAAAATTTACCGCCGCTGGAATGGCTGCTGCGTAAATGGGAAAACAACCTTCATATGCAGACCGGAACTTGGCTGACCAGCCGCGAACTAACGGTTGCGGCTGGACGGTGGAACCCGAAGCTTTTGAGTGATGATGATGGCGACTATTTCTCCCGCGTCGTGCGGGCCAGCAAGGCGATTTGTTTTGTGCCGGGAGCAAAGGTTTATTACCGGATTTCAGGTGATAGCCGTTTGAGCTATATCGGGCGTTCCGATAAAAAAATGGAAGCACAGCTTGACGGTATGGAATTGCAGATAGGTTACCTGCGCGCCCTGGCGGATGACGCTCGCGTGCGCGCGGCCTGTGTCAACTATCTGCAAACCTGGTTGCCTAGTTTTTTTCCGGAGCGGATGGACTTGGTGGAGCGGGCGAAACGTTTGGCTTCCGAGCTGGGCGGTGAGTTACACGAGCCAGATATTAGTTGGAAATATATCTGGATTCAAAAAACGCTGGGTTGGGGAGCCGCTGACCGGGTGCAGCTTCGGTATAATGAAATTAAACATTCCGTGTTGCGTTCGTGGGATCGATTCATTTTCCGATTCGAAGGTCACAAAGGTTTTGATTTGTAAATTTATATGTCACACAAACTGGTTCTCGAAGCGGGACGCACAGAACGCCAATACTGGCGTGACCTATGGCGTTACCGCGAGTTGTTTTATTTTCTGGCGTGGCGCGACTTCATGGTGCGCTACAAACAGACGTTGGTCGGCGTCGCGTGGTCGCTGGTCCGGCCCGTGTTGACCATGGCGGTGCTGACCGTCGTGGTGAAGCTGGGCAAGTTACCAACGGGCACGGTGCCTGGCCCGTTATTCGTGTTCGCGGCGATGTTGCCTTGGCAGTTTTTTTCCACCGCCATGTCCGAAAGCGGAACGAGTCTGCTGAACAACTCTAATCTGCTCACCAAAGTTTATTTCCCACGCTTGGTGATGCCGGTGAGCGCGGTGATCGTCAGCTTAGTGGACTTCTTCATCAGCGGTGTTTTTTTGGCGGTGTTGATGGCTATCTTTAGATTTGTGCCACCGGTGCAAGTCTTCTTTTTGCCACTGATTATCTTGATGGTTTTTGCAGCGGCAGTCGGCACAGGACTTTGGCTTGCGGCCTTGATGGTCAAATACCGTGACGTGCGATTCATCGTGCAGTTTCTGGTGCAATTCGGCCTGTATGCCTCGCCGGTGATTTTAAAAACCAGCATGGTGCCCGAGCAGTGGCACGGATTGCCGTTGCGACTATTATATTTTATCAATCCGGTTGTGGGCATCATTGACGGCTTTCGCTGGTGTCTGCTGGGCGGCGATAATTTGATTTACTGGCCGGGTTTTCTTGTATCCACCGTGGTAGTCTTGACGGTATTAGTTTCTGGCCTGTGGTATTTTCGGAGCATGGAAAGAACCTTTGCCGATAACATTTAATAATTTAAGGAAAATATCGTGAGCGAAAATATCATCAACGTATCGAATCTGGCAAAATGTTATCCTTTGGTGCACCAGGAAAAATGGGTGGCTGGTCTGCGACACAGTTTGGAAAACACGCTGCGTAATCCCGCGAGTTGGTTTCGCGGCGCACCCAAACACGAGGAATTATTTTGGGCGCTGAAAGACGTTTCTTTTTCCGTCAAGATGGGCGAGGTCATCGGCGTCATCGGGCGCAATGGTGCGGGCAAATCCACCTTGCTTAAAATCTTGAGCCGCATCACCGAGCCGACCAAAGGTCGCGTAGAATTGAATGGCCGCGTTTCCAGCCTACTTGAAGTTGGCTCCGGCTTTCATGGCGATTTGAGCGGACGGGAAAATATTTTTCTGAACGGCGCTATCCTGGGGATGACCAAGGCGGAAATTGAGAAGAAATTTGATGAGATCGTGGCGTTCTCGGAATGCGAAAAATTTCTAGATACGCCCGTCAAACGCTATTCCAGCGGTATGGGCATGCGACTGGCATTCTCAGTGGCCGCCCACCTCGAACCCGAAATTTTGATTGTGGATGAAGTGCTCGCCGTGGGCGATGCGGCCTTCCAGAAAAAGTGTCTCGGCAAGATGCAAGAGGTGTCGAACACCAAAGGGCGCACCGTCTTATTCGTCAGTCACAACATGGCGGCCGTGCAGCAACTCACCACGCGATCCATCGTGATGGACAAGGGCATGGTGAAATTTTTTGGCTCGACGGATGAAGCGGTGGAAATTTATTCCAGCACAGCCGGAGCGGAGGCAGCCACCTTTTTTGATGTGGACAAAACTCCGCGTAAACTTAAATTTTCTGGGGCGGTGCGTTTTGTGCATTTTCGTTTTGACCGGGTGGCGCCTTATTTTGAGGCCGGTGAAGATTTTTCGTTCTGCGCTAAAGTGCGAGCCTCGGAGGATGTGCCGCAGTTCCGGGTGAGCCTCACGATTTCGACGGAGGAAGGCACGGCGGTCGGCGCGTGTTTTGGTCCAGAGCGACCCGGTTTGCGGCGCGGCGAGGAGACCGAAGTAAAAATCACTCTAAAAAATCCCCGGCTTGCTCCCGGGCGTTACAGTTGCACTGTGGCGGTCGGGCGCGGTAGCCACCGCACCACCCAGACGGATTTTGACGTCGTGCCGGACACCTTGACGTTTGAAGTTCTGCCCGAAGAAGGTGAGGCGGGCACCGTGGCCGCGTGGCACCGCCACTGGGGTTCCGTGGCGTTTCCAGATTTAGCCTATTAACATTTAATGGCCGAAGAATTAAAAAAAGACTACGCCGACAAGCGTGAAGATTATTTCGAGTTGCCCCGACCCGAGATGTTCCAGCTTTTTCCCGTTGGGGCGAAGCGCGTTTTAGACGTCGGCTGCGGAGCCGGAACTTTTGGGGCCAACCTTAAAAAAACTTTTCAATGTGAAGTGTGGGGCGTGGAGCCGGATTTGAAATCATTTGAAAAATCCGTGCCGCAACTGGATCGGGCGTTTCATGGTTTTTTTGACGATCGGACCGGACTGCCAGAAAAATACTTCGACTGTATTTTTTTCAACGATGTTTTGGAACACATGATTGATCCGGCGGCAGCCCTGCAGCTAGCTAAAAAACTGCTGGCTCCGGGCGGCAAAATTATCGCATCCATTCCCAACATCGCGCACTTTCCGACCATCTGGCATTTGGTGTTTGGTGGCGAATGGCGTTATGCCGAACGCGGTATCCTGGATCGCACGCACCTGCGCTTTTTCACCCGCAGCAGCATTGAGGAATTATTTACCAGCAATGGGTTTCGCCTGACCCGGCTAGAAGGCATCAATGAATTTTACGGCACCGGCACGCATGACAATGACGGGCACATCTGGAAATTTTATAAACTGTTTGCGTTGCTGCCGAACCGCCACGTCAAGGAAATGCGCTTCCTGCAATTCTCCGTGATTGCGGAGGCGAATTTATGACGACTGCCAGCCCGCCATTGCTCGCGATTGTCATCCCAGCTTACAAGACAAAATACCTCCGGGCGGCTCTGCAATCCATCGCCAACCAGACCGACCGGCGCTTCCAATTATATGTCGGTGATGATGCCAGTCCGGAGCCGGTGGAAACGCTAGTGCGCGAATTTTCCGGAAAAATTTCCATCCGATACGAGCGCTTCAATGAAAACCTTGGAAAAAAATCACTGGTGGCTCATTGGACACGTTGTCTGAAATTAACGGTGGAGCCGTGGCTCTGGATTTTTTCGGACGATGACTTTTTAGAGCCGGATTGTGTAGCCGCTTTTTACGCTGAATTGGCCAAGACCAACGGGCAGCATGACGCCTATCGTTTCAACGCCATCGTGGAACAAACGGCCAGTCGTTTTCCGGGCGGCGGCATCCTGGAGAAGCCGTCGCACCCACCGCTACAAAGCGGCAAAGATTTTTTGTGTGGCCAGTTATGCGGTCCGCACAATAGCTATATGCAGGAGGTCATTTTTTCCCGGGCGGCCTGGCAACGCGTGGGCATCCCCGATTTTCCACTGGCTTGGTTTGCTGATGACGCGTTCATCGCCAGTTTGGGCGAGCCGCGCCCGTTATGTGCCATCGCCGCTCCGCGCATTCATTGGCGCTGGAGTGATGAAAATATCACCGGCAGCAATTCTCGCTCACTCCTGCGCATCAAGTTCCGCTCGGCCGCGCTGTTTGTGAAATGGGCCATTCAATTTTTGACGACGCACAAGATGGAGCCTCGCGCGGCGGCGCAACTTACTGAAAAATGGTATTTCGCTTATGCCCGTCAAAATGAAAAGTTTTTGGATCGCAAGTTGATCCAAGATATCCAAGCTCTAGCGTGCCAATGCTGGGGGCGGACCTCGGGGGGTATTTTAGCCCGGTCAATGGCGTTCAACAGTCGGTTATTGGTGACTAAAATTGCTAGCCGAACTCGGCGGCGCCGAGCTAAATGAAAAATGCCACCACCCGCCATTTCTATCATCATCCCGGCTTACAACCGGGCCTATTGTATCGGTGAAACGCTGCGCAACTTGCTGGCGCAGACGTTCACTGATTTTGAAGTCATCGTCGTGGATGACGGCTCCACAGATCATACGGCAGAGGTAGTGCGGAGTTTTACCGACCGCGTGCGGTTGGTGATGCAATCAAACCGGGGTGTCAGTGCAGCCCGAAATACAGGTGTTCGCCAAGCGCGCGGGCGTTGGATCGCCTTTCAAGATTCGGATGATTTATGGCATCCCAAGAAACTAGAACGCCAGTTGGAGGTGCTGCAAAAACATGGTAAGAGCTGGTGTGCGACGACCGCCGTGGATGAAAGCGGCGTCCTCCTTAGCGACGTCAAGCAGGTGGCCGCCAACCAACTTGAGTCAACGGTATATTTCGTTGCGCAGCCGGCCGAGACCATAGTAGTGGCCGCGAAACACCCGTATCTGCAATCCATGATCTTGGAAAAATCGTTAGTGGAAAAAGCCGGATTATTTGCGGAAGATTTATTTGCGGCCGAAGATACTGAGTTCATTTTTCGCCTGTCGTTAATGGCGGGAATGTGTTTTATCGCCGAGCCGCTCACGATTATTTCACAGCTGACTCCTGATAGCCTGACTCGCAATACTGATCCCAAAATCCGGGAAAAACGATTTGACGGTTACACCCTGGCTCAGGAAAGGATCTACGCTGAACTGGTCAAGTCGGCGTTGCCGTTGAAGCGGCAGGTGCGGGCGCACATCAGCTATTATCGCTTGAGCCGGGCGGAGTTGGCTTGCGTCGCGGGAGAATTTACGCTGGCGCGGAGGTTGGCCGGAAAAGATTTAGTTTCCGGTGGGGATGTGCGGATAAAGTTACGGCGTTTGGCCATCTGGTGTTGCCCCTCGTTATGGCAGAAAATGTATCAAAAAAAGTGGGAAGGCCAAGCAGTGTGAAAGCCATGCCGAAATTTACTGCCGACCCGAAAAAAAAGTTTTTTGGTTTTTGTGCGCGTCGCGAACGCTGGGGACTGACTTGGCGCGGTTGGCTGGCATTCTGTTTAGTTGGATTATTTTTATTTTTTGGCATAGTGCTCCAAGTGCAGCCGTTCTTAGCGCCAACGCACCGGGTCGAGACGAAAATTCTGGTGGTTGAGGGGTGGATTCCCGAGTATGCCTTGCGCAAGGCGGTGGTAGAATTTCAATCCGGTGGTTACGAAAAAGTTTTTGTAACGGGCGGGCCAGTGGTTGGTTTCGGCGGATACACCAACGACTTCAACACCTCGGCGAGTGTGGGCGCGGAATTACTCATCAAAAACGGGCTGTCGCCAAGCCAAGTAGTGATGACCCCCTCACACGTTTCGGGTCGTGATCGGACATACAGTTCGGCCGTGGCGTTACGCGCATGGTTGCGGGGGCAACCGACAGCGGTGAAAAACTTCAATGTGTTGACCGAGGATGTGCATGCGCGGCGGACGCAATTGCTTTTTGAAAAAGCCTTTGGCCGGGACACGCAAGTGGGTGTGATTGCGGTGGCGAGTCCCGAATATGACCCCGCCCACTGGTGGCGTTACAGCGAGGGCGTGCGCCAGATTCTGGCTGAAAGCATCGCTTATCTTTACGCAAAACTGATTTTTCGGCCCGACCGAACGGCTTGATTCTGGCGCAAAATTACTAAAGAATCAGGATTATATGAAATTGAAAAACCATCAGCCCAAGCGGGTTCTTGACCAAGGCACTTTAGTGATATGCCTTGGAATCGCCTCGCTAACTGCGGGCAGACTTTATGCGGAGGCCCCGGTGATTTACAGCGGGCCGCTTGTGCCGGTCACACCAGCCGCGGTGCTCGATCAAGAACAACAAAATTTGACCAATTCACCGAGCGTATTCATCCCGGCCAGTGAGGCGCGGCGTTCCAATCTTCCCCAAATTTTTCGCAGCGGCCCGTTAGACGTCCGTCCACATTTCGGCTACCAATTTTTGTATGGCACGGGCATCCAGTCCACCCCCAGCATCAGTGGCGCAACTGAAATTCACACGCTCACGCCTGGTTTTTTATTAGAGTATGGCTCGCACTGGGCCTTGGATTACACGCCGACGTTGGTATTTTATTCCAACAAACTATTTCATGACACGCTGGGACACTCGGTGAAGTTGAGTGGTAGCACACAGTATGAGGACTGGCAGTTTGGCCTGCAACAATCCTATGACAATTCTGAGCAGGTCCTGGCAGAAACCGGCGGGCAGTCACAACAAGAATCATTCGGAACGATCTTAAATGCCTCGCGCGTTTTGAACGATAAGATGTCGGCAGACTTCAGTCTTGCTCAAAAAATGCAGGACACTGACGGCTTCCAAAGTTCGGCTGATTGGTCCCTAAGCAGTTTCTTGAACTACCAGTTTTGGGAACGGTTGACGGTGAGTGGTGGCGCAATTCTCGGATATGTCAGTCTGGATTTGGGCGACGACCAGACATATCAAGATTTTCAGGCGCGGGTCAACTGGCGCATCACCGACAAAATGGGTCTAAGTGCCAACGTCGGCGGAGAAGCTCGCGAATTTGCCGGCGGCGGCACGCTTTTTTCGCCCGTTTATGGTGCCACCTTTCAGTATCAGCCGCGCCCGCGCACGCAGTTTTCTTTCGGGGCGAATAGTTCGGTTCAACCCTCACTGTTTCAAGGTCAGGTTACGGACACTACTTCCTTCACCGCGAGTGTCAGCCAGCATCTGTTCAAGAAATTCGATCTGGCCTTGAGCGCCAGTTTTAGTATGACAGATTATACCCAATCGAGCGGAGCCTCCAACCGGCGTGACGAAAATAACGCTTACAATGCGCGGTTAAGCCATCCGATTTTTAAGCGCGGCACCATTTCGGCGATCTACCAATTTAGTGACAACCACTCTTCTCAGGGTAAATTCTCTTTCCGCAGCAACCAAGTTGGTGGAGAATTTAGCTACTCATTTTGAACCGAAACTCGCTGGATCTTAGGGAGCCAAGATGAAACAAAAAAATTTTATCATCGCCACGGCTATTTTGGTGATGCTTTTCAGCCTACCACTCTGGCGGCTTATCCGGTTTGCCGCACCGGATGATTTATATTCCTACATCTTGCTGATTCCTTTTATCAGCTTGTATCTCGTCTGGCTGAATCGAGGCAAACTTCCGGCTGCCGGATCGCCGGCAGTCAAAACCGCATCGTTGTTTTTTATTTTGGGTCTGAGCTTTCTGGCCTGGTATTGGCTGCAACCACCGGTCTTGCTCGTGAACGAACTGGCACTCACGACGCTGTCGTTTGTATTTTTTCTGGCGGGTGTGGCCGGTATTTTTCTCGGCGGCAGATTGATGTGGTCCGTGGCTTTTCCGCTGGCGCTGCTCATTTTTTTGGTGCCATTCCCGCAAGCAGTGCGGGACGGCATCGAGAGTTTTTTGCAATATGGTTCGGCCGAAGTAGCAGATTGGATGTTTCAAATTTCCGGGATGACCTATTTTCGCAATGGGCTGCTGTTCAAACTTCCAACGATCAGTCTTCAGGTCGCTCCAGAGTGCAGTGGGATTCACTCCACCGTCGTCCTATTCATCACTAGCCTCGTTGCTGGACAAATGTTGCTGCAAAGAACCAAGGGGCGCGCCGCGCTCGCGCTTTTTGTCCTCCCGCTGGCCTTGTTTCGGAATGCATTTCGCATCTTTGTGCTCGGGCAACTTTGTGTCCACATCGGGCCACACATGATTGATTCCCCGATCCATCATCATGGCGGTCCTTTATTTTTTGCGCTGTCCCTAGTGCCGTTTTTTGCGTTGCTGTATTACCTGAAAAAATCAGAGATGAAGAACCGGGATGGCGTGTCGATAATTAAAAAATAAGATGAAAAAATCCATCAAGCTATTACCGCTGATTGTGTTGGTTGTGATCACCGGAGTTGTCGGGGCAGGCTGCACGGCCAAGGTCAAGAAGGCCTACCATGAGCGGCGCGCGGAAAAATATTTTACCGCTGGCGATTGGGATCGCGCCGAGATTGAATACTTGAACGTGCTCAAGAATGATCATGAAAATGTCATGGCTTCGACACGTTTGGGAGGGATTTATTATGACCAAGGGCGGCTCCAGCGCGCGGCCTATTTTCTGGGCCGCGCTTCCACGCTTGCTACCAACGACCTTGATGTGCGGTTAAAACTTGGATTTATTTATTCGACGTTGGGACAATACAAGGAGGCTCGCGAGGCGGCCGAATATATCTTGTCGCACAATCCTAAGGATGATCAGGCGCCCGTGCTGTTGGCCGAGTCGGCGGTGCGTTCCAACGATATCGTGGCGGTGCAGCAAAAACTCCAACTGATCGCCAAAAATGCGGACCGCGCTTCGGTGGAGGTTGCTTTGGGTAATCTGGCTTTCCGGCAAAATGATTTCAAAACGGCGGCGGATGCTTTTCGCCGGGCTCAAAAGATGGATGCAAAATCTTCGCCCGTGAATGCAGCGCT
Organism: Limisphaerales bacterium; assembly: GCA_025362675.1. Lineage (GTDB taxonomy): Bacteria > Verrucomicrobiota > Verrucomicrobiia > Limisphaerales > UBA11358 > UBA11358. The sequence goes on from JANYFN010000112.1 coordinate 21,607, forward strand.
CGCTTCGATGAGCTGGTGGGAAAAAGATTTGAAACAGGCGGACATTTATTTCAAGGCTGCCGCCGATGCTTCACCCAAACAATTATCCTATCGCATGCAATATGCGCGCTTCAAAATAAAGACCGGCCACCTAGACGAGGCGCAGGCTATCCTGAACGAGATTTCGTCGAATGCCCCGAGCTTCGTGCCGGCGCTGATGGCGCGGGCGGAGATTGTCGGCGGGCAGAAAAAATATGATGAGAGCGAAGAATTGCTTTCAAAGGTGTTGGCGCGCGACGAATTCAATTTTGAAGCCATGCTTTTCAAGGGGCAGATCTGCCAGATGCGGGGCGATAATGCTGGGGCCTTGCAAGCTCTAAGTAGGTTGGTGCGCCAATTCCCACAGGCTCCCGCCGCTTATTACTTTCTAGCGAAGGCCAATGTCGCCGCCGACGATGCTACCAGTGCTTTGGCAAATTTGAGCCGGGCGCTCGACATGCAGCCCGAGTTCACGGAGGCGCTGGTGTTGCAGTCGCAGTTGCTTTTGCAAAGCGGCAATGCTAACCCCGTCATTGTCACTCTGGAGAAACTGCGGGACAAGCAGCCGGAGAACTTAGAGGCACAATTATTACTGGCAGACGCCTACCGGATGAAAAACCGTTTGGAAGATGCCCAGGACATTTATCGGACGCTCGAGGCAAGGTTTACGAACAATGTGCAGTTACCGATGTTGCTGGGCGCGGCGTATCTACAAACCCAAAATGCTCCGGCGGCCCGGGCGGAGTTCTTGAAAGCGTTGCAATTGGAACCGGATAATTTAACGGCGTTGAACCAGTTGGTGGATGCGGACATTGCGCGGAAAAAATTTGATGAGGTGCTGGCGCGGTTAGATTCGGAACTGACCAGACGTCCGAAGGTCGTTGACATACATCTAATGATGGCAAAAACGTTCATTGCCAAAGGAGACGTCCCAAAAGCCGAGGCAAAACTCATGCAAACGGCGGCGTTGGATCCGAAAAATCCATTCGCAAATCTGTTGCTGGCGCAGTTGTATGTGAATGCCAATGACCATGCCAAAGCGCTTGCTAAATTGCAGGCGGCGCTCGCAAGTTCTACCAATAATATTTCAGCCTGGATGATGAGCGCATCCATTCATGAAGCTGATAAGGAATATGCCACGGCGGCGGCGGACTATGAAAAAGTTTTGGCCCTCGCCCCTAAATTTAGTCTGGCACTGAATAATCTGGCTTGTTTGTATTCGGAACAATTGAACCAGCTTGACCGGGCCTTTGAGCTTGCGCAGCAGGGACGGAAGTTATTGCCCTACGATCCTTCAGCGGCCGACACGCTCGGTTGGATTTATTATCGGCGGGGAGATTATTCCAGCGCGTTTGCCTTGCTAAAAGAAAGCGTTGCCAAACCCGTCACCGCCAGTATCCCCGAAATCCAGTATCACTTTGGTATGGCGAGTTACATGATGGCGGAAGAGGCCCTGGCGCAACCCGCATTGAACATGGCGTTCAGTAAAACCAAAGAAAATGAATTCCCGTGGCGCCCGGATTGCCAGCTCGCATTATCGTTGCTCGCCATCAATCCGCAAACGGCGGATGCGGCGGCCCAGAAATTGTTGGAAAAGCGCATCGCAGAACGAGCTGAGGATCCGGTAGCCCTGACCCGTTTAGGCGGAATTCATGCGCGAGATGGTCAGGTTGATAAGGCGTTGGCAACTTATCAAAGAATGTTGACCGCCTTCCCTAACCACCTGCCGACCATGGTCAGCATGGCCAGACTATATGCTACGAAGGACTTGGCCAAGGCGTGCCAAGTGGCTAAAGATGCTTTCAAACTCGCTCCCTACGACGTAAAGGTGCAACAGTTATTAGGTCAACTGGCTTACGCTACGAAGGATTTCAAATTATCCGTCAATGTGCTCCAAGAGGCGGTCAAGCAACATGTCAACGATCCTCAGTTGTTTTTAGATTTAGCACGGGCGGATTTCGCCGTGGGAAAAATTTCTGACGCTCAATCGGCATTGAGCCAATCTTTGGCACTCAACCCGGTGCCCGAGTTGGCTGCTAAGTGCCAGCTTATGCTCGGTCTGGCTGAAAAATTTACGGCATCGTCAATACCCGTCAGCAATGCCGCGAAGTTGGCGGATATTTTAAAACAGGCGCCCGATTACCTGCCAGCGCTCGCCGTTCAAGCCGGGATGTTTGCCCAATCTGGTGATTCGGCGGCCGCGATCGCCAATTACGAAAAAATTCTGTTGCTTTATCCCGATTTTGCCCCCGGACAAAAAGCGCTGGCCTTGTTGTATCTCAACGACCCCTCCAAACGGAATCGCGCCTACGAACTAGCTATCCAAGCGCGTGATTTTTATCCCGAAGATGCCGCTTTGACCAAAGCGCAGGGGATCATCCAGTTTGATAAGGGAGACTACCTGCGCGCGTTGAGCCTCTTGAAGCAAAGCGCAATTAATTTAGAGCGAGACCCCGAAGTTTTTTATTATCTTGGCGCGACCGAATATCGAACCAAAGATCGCGCCGCTAGCAAGGCGAGTCTGCAAAAGGCTTTAAGCTTGAAGCTCGCCGAGCCGCTAGCAGAATCTGCGCGTAAATTACTTGCTGAAATTAAATAACTAAAAATTTCGAGCAATAATTCCTCAGGCCCGACAAACGTAGTTTTGTCGGGTTTTTTTACATTTTTAACGATGCCAACAAATGATACTGTCTATATTATGGATTTTTATAAGTATCTTGTAATAAGTTGTTTAAAATGATTTGTTGGCCTTGGTTTTTCTATTGGCATCAGTGATGCTTCATGCGTCGAGAATCAAATAGATTCGTGACCAACTCTAATAATTAATTATGAAAAAAACATATCTAGTGCTCGCCCTGATGGCGATTGTCTCATTGGCTCAAGCCAACACGTGTGCGGTGCTAAACAGCGTCAGCATTAACAACAGCAGCTACAATTGTAATCTGACCCCGACGCTCGGCGTTGGCAGCGGTTTGCAAGTGAGCGGCTGCGCTTTCACATTCAACAACTGCTCCACGACGACTTGGGGTGGCGGTTTGTTGTATTGCAACATTGGTGGCACCACCATCGGCACTTGCACTAAGACTACGACCAGCTGGATTTGCAATTTGGATGCTACGGGCTTGACCACCTTGAACAACTGCATCACTTCCGGCACCAAATGCGACTTCGGTGTCACTTGCTCTGGCGGTTGGAACATTGGCGGCTGCACCGCGAATTATACCTGCAATCCAGTGCCGAAGTCGGTGCCGGACGCTGCGTCCACCGCGTCGCTGCTCTCGCTGGGTGTGGCTGCGGTTTCGCTGCTCCGCCGCAAGCTCGTTTGATTTTCTGCCAACCCTAAATAAACACAATGCCGGTGATGAAAATCACCGGCATTTTTATTTGCATCTTGTTTTCCGGAGTTATTTTTGCGACAACATATAAATATTAATTATGAAAATAAAAATTCTTTCCAAGCCGGTCGGGTTGGTTCTTATGCTGTCGCTGGTGACAGTTATATTTTCTGGTTGCGAAACAACTCCGTCACATCAACCGGCGCAAACTGCGTTAGAGGATTCACACGTTGAAGGAATTATTCTGCGCGCCGGCGATGCGATCAAAGTCAGTTTTCCGGGATCATCCAATCTTGATACCGCCCAGCCCATCCGCCGGGATGGAAAAATAGTTATGCCCTTAGTCGGTGAAGTTGAGGCAGCCGGCCTGACTCCCGATGCATTGCAGCAAAAACTCGTTAAGCTTTACGCCTCGCAGATATCTTCGAGCGAAGTGCTGGTGACTTTGGAATCCTCCTCATTTCCGGTGTTCGTCACGGGCTCGGTTATCCATCCCGGAAAAATTTTGTCTGATCATCCGATCACCGCTTTGGAAGCCGTCATGGAAGCCGGAGGCTTTGACTACAACACCGCCAATATGAAGGCCGTGAAAATTTCGCGCATGGAAAAAGGTCAGATGAAAAATTACACGCTCGACTTAAAGGCGGTGCTAACCGGCAACAAGAATGCAAAACCTTTTTATCTCAAGCCCAACGACATCGTTTTCATCCCCGAACGACTCATGATATTCTGATCATTCCCGGCTGATGCCCAGCTTATCCATCAGTTCGTAGATGGTAGGTCGGCTCAATCCCAATTCGGCGGCGGCAGGAGCAATTTTGCCACCGTATTTTTTTAAAGCCTGCTGGAGCAACTGACGCTCGACGGCTTCGCGCGCGTCTTTGAGAGTCGTTACATTCGGTCCCAAGCCGGCAACCGTCAGTTCTAAATCTTTGGCCGTCACGCGGCGGCCTTCGCACATGATGGCGGCGCGACGAACGCAATTCTCCAGTTCGCGCACATTCCCGGGCCAAGTATGCCGGTTCATCGCGCGGATGGCATCCTGATCAAAGGATAAATTCGTTTTCTTCATATCCGCCGCAAACCGGTTGAGGAAAAATTGTGCCAATAGGCGGACATCCGCATCGCGATCGCGCAGCGGCGGCAACGTCACTGACACGACGGCGAGACGATAAAATAAATCTTCGCGGAACGTCCCAATCGCCATCGCCTTTTTCAAATCCACATTCGTCGCCGCCACCACGCGGGTGTTGATGCGGATTTCCTGGCGGCCGCCGACGCGTTCGATCGTCTGCTCCTGCAAAAAACGCAGCAGTTTCACTTGGATGGGCAGGGGGATTTCGCCGATTTCATCCAGAAACAAAGTGCCTTCACTGGCGGATTCAATGCGGCCTTTACGTTGCGCGTGGGCGCCGGTGAACGCACCTTTTTCATGCCCGAACAATTCGCTCTCCAATAACGTCTCGGGGATCGCGCTGCAATTGATCGCCACGAACGGGCCTTCCCGGCGATTGCTTTTCCGATGCACCGCGCGCGCCGCCATTTCCTTACCGGTGCCGCTTTCGCCCAGAATTAAAACGGGAGCGTCCGAAGTAGCCACCTTTCGGATCGTTTCAAAAATCGGCATCATCTGGGTGCTCGCCCCCAGCATGCCTTCAAACGAATCGCCCTGCACGAGTTGCTGCATCGCCGCGTATTCTTTTTCGAGTTGCACGACATGCAGGCAGCGGCGCAGCAGAAATTTCAGTTCGGTCATGTCCACCGGTTTCACCAGAAAATCATAAGCCCCGTTGCCGATCGCGTGGAGCGCGTTCTGCTTTTCGCCCTGACCAGAAATGATGATGACCTTGACGAGCCGGTCAATCGAGATGAGTTCGGATAGAATCGCTAAACCTTCCGTTGGATTGCCCGGATGCGGCGGGAGTCCAAGATCCAAAAGCACTGCGGAGGGTTGGGCGGTGCGAAACGTATCAATGGCCGAGGCGCGATCTTCCGCGAGAAAAATTTCGTAATCCGAGGCCAGCGCCCATTTCATTTGAGTGCGGATTTCTTCGTCGTCATCAACGATCAATAATTTTGATTTGCTCATGCCCGTAATTGCGGCACAAACCTAAAGCAACCATTAGGGCAGGCAATCAAAATCACCCGAAACCTCTCGCCGCCCAAGCCATCCGTCTTCTTCCGGTTATCGCCCTAATCAGCCTGAGCAATTCATTCTAACAAAAAACCCGGAAGCCGTATGGCCTCCGGGTTTTCAATTATTATCGACGGTTTAGAACGACCAGTTCACGATCGGAAAACCGGTCGCGAGCTTATCCGGAAAATCAGTGAACCACGGATTGTTCGCGGCCACGTTGATGAAGCCGATTTGCACACCGCGCAGATTCTCCGAGTAATTCACGAAGCCGAGTTGTAGGCCGTTCATTTTTTCGGTGACGTTGATACCGCCCATTTGCAGGCCGAGGAATTCACCTTGCGAAAAATTCACGAAGCCATCCTGCCAACCTGTGAAACTCGTGCGGCTCACGTTGACTAATCCCCACGCGACGCCGCTGTAGCTATCCGCGTAGTTCACCAGACCCCAGCTTAAGCCGCTGCTGTTGCCTGTGCTGCCGTTGACGAAACCCAACGCCAGCGCGTGCTGCGGGTTCTCACCCCAGATGCTCAGCGCCAAGCCATCGATCTCGGTGGACTTGGAATGGATGGCGATGTCCGGAGTGAGCGAAGCTTGAAAAGCAGATTGCGCGCTCAAGCCCAGCGTGACGGATAACAGTGACGATATAAGTAATAGTTTTTTCATGTTTAATGTTCCGCAAAGAAATAACTCATTGGCAGCTTGGTTGCAATGGGGTGAATACCGTATGCCGTATTTTTCCCGCTCCGATGACTTAGTTGGAACCACCAGCGGAATCGCCGGGAGATTTATTTATAAGTTTGGAAAAATGCGCTAGAGTCCGACGTGACTTTATTCCGAAACATTTTGCGCTGGCTGGCGGCAATCTGCTTCGTCCTCGCTGGCGGGGCGCATTTCTTGCGGCCGGATTGGTATGTGGCCATTGTCCCGCCCTATTTTCCCGCGCCGCAATTACTCGTCTTGCTTAGTGGGGCCGCCGAGATCGCCGGCGGGATCGGCTTGTGCTTCCGTCCGCTTCGAGCGGCAGCGGGCTGGGGATTGATTGCATTACTCCTCGCCGTTTTCCCCGCGAACCTTTTCATGGCGCAACATCCTGAAACATTCCATCTTGCCGGCTGGATCTTATGGGCGCGCCTGCCCCTGCAAGCAGTGTTCATCGCCTAGATCTGGTTCGTCGCCCTCCAAGGTTCTGCTCGCAATCAAAACGGTTCACCAATGGCTTCATGAAAATCAAACGCGCGCTACTTGTCTTATTGTTCGGTGCGCTGGCGGCGACCTTAGGTTTGCTCGCCGGCTGCACGCGGTTGCAACTGCTCAACGCCACCGTCTCCCATCGCGGATATGTGCGGACTACGGATATCGTTTATGGCCCGGACGCGGGACAGAAGCTGGATGTCTATCTTCCCAATAAGTTGGTGGTGCCGGCTAAGGTCGTGATCTTCTTTTACGGCGGTTCGTGGCGCAGCGGCAGTAAGACGGATTACCGCTTTGCCGCCCAGGCGCTGACCTCGCGCGGCTACATCGTTGTGCTACCGGATTACCGGCAATATCCGCAGGTAGTTTTCCCACAGTTCGTGAAAGATGGTGCGGTGGCGGTGCGCTGGGCACGGGACAATCTTTCCACTTACGGCGGCGATACGAATCATCTCTATCTCATGGGCCATTCGGCCGGAGCCCATATCGCGGCTTTGCTCACCTTGGATAAACAGTATCTCCAGGGCGTCGGTCTGGACCGAAACGTCATCCGCGCCGCCGCGACGCTTTCGGGTCCGTATGACTTTACTCCCAACCCGTGGGATCGACCAGTCTTCAATCAGCCTACCAATGCGACCACCATTGATCCCGCAATCGAGCCCATCACTTTTGTGGATGGTCACGAACCGCCGATGTTATTGGTGCAAGGCTTGCGTGATGATATTGTCGCACCTTCCAATGCCGAGCATCTTGCCAACCGTATCCGACAATTGGGCGGACAAGTAGAATACATAACCTATCCCAAACGCGGTCATGCCTCGGTCGTCGTCGCTCTGGCGTCACCCTATCACTGGCTTGCACCTGTGCTCGATGATGTCACGGATTATTTCGAGCGACATTGATGGTTTGACCGCTGCCCCAATAGAAAAACCCGGAAGCCATGTGGCCTCCGGGTTTTGAATTCTACGCCGCCGACGGTCATCGAACGCCGCTACAATTACTTCGCTTTCTTCAGCGCGGTCATGCCCGCATACACGGCGTTCTTGCCGAGCTGCTGTTCGATGCGAAGCAGTTGATTGTATTTCGCCAGACGGTCGCTGCGGCTGAGCGAGCCGGTCTTGATCTGGCCGCAGTTCGTCGCCACCGCGATGTCCGCAATGGTCGCATCTTCGGTTTCGCCGGAACGATGCGAGAGCACCGCAGTGTAGCCGTGGAATTGCGCGAGCTGCACGGCATCCAACGTTTCCGTGAGCGAACCGATCTGGTTCACCTTCACGAGAATCGAGTTGGCCGTGCCGGTATCAATTCCTTTCTGCAAAAACTTAACGTTCGTGACGAATAGATCATCACCCACCAGTTGCACCTTGTTGCCGATCTTGTCGGTCAACATTTTCCAATGCTTCCAATCGCCTTCCGCGCAACCATCTTCGATCGACACAATCGGATACTTCGCGCACAGCGTGGCGTAGAAGTTCACCAACTCTTCGCCCGTGACAGTCTTGCCCGTGGATTTCTTGAAGGTATAAGTGCCGTCGTGGTTATAGAATTCAGAAGCCGCCACGTCGAGCGCGAGGTTGATCTGCTTGCCGGCTTTGTAACCCGCGTTCTTCGTCGCTTCGAGAATGGATTCGATCGCGTCTTCCACGCTGTTCAGCTTCGGCGCAAAACCACCTTCATCACCCACCGCCGTGGAGAGACCGCGCTTCTTCAACACACTCTTCAGCGCATGGAAGATTTCCGTGATCGCCTGCAAACCCTCGCTGAACGTATTGAAACCGTGCGGCTGGATCATGAACTCCTGGAAATCAATCGGTGCATCCGAGTGCGCACCGCCATTGATGACATTCGCCATCGGCACCGGGAGAACCTTCGCGTTCGTGCCGCCGATGTAGCGGTAAAGCGGCATCCCTTTAGACTGCGCCGCCGCTTTCGCTGCGGCCAGCGAGACCGCGAGAATCGCGTTCGCACCAAGCTTGGATTTCGTTTCCGTGCCATCCGCCTTCAACATCGCCGCGTCAATCCCCACTTGATCGCAGATGCAGTGACCCATGAGGACGGACTTGATCTTTCCATTCACATTGGCAACCGCTTTCTGCACGCCCTTGCCGAGATAACGGTTTTTCACGCCGTCGCGGAGTTCGATGGCTTCATGTTCCCCCGTGCTTGCGCCGGAAGGAACCGCCGCGCGACCCACCGTGCCGCAGCACAAGGTCACATCAGCCTCCACAGTAGGATTACCGCGCGAGTCAAGGACTTCGCGCGCCAGGATATCAACGATTTTGCTCATAAATAGATTTGGATGATTGAAAATAAAACGCAGAAACATAATAAAATTTGCGCGCAGTGAGTCAAGGAATCGTTATCCCGACAGCAAGTTCACGCGTCCCCAGGCAAGGTCTTGCGCGCCCCAGACGCGAAACCAACTTAACAATCCTGCCCATCGCCGCGCCGCCTAACGCGCCCAACCAACTTGCCCCGCCTGCGGCTTGACCCTGTTCTCCCCTCCTGGTGAAAGGCAGCACTTTGGCTTCCGGTCTCCTTCTCACCCGCTGGGGGCGAGGGGACAACCATCGAGCGGCGCCTGCCCTCCGAAATATCCCGACCAACCACCCGCCGTCGCTCCCGTGCGCGGTATCCGCCCGTCCGTGCGACCTCCTTTCCCTCCCGTGCGGAGTGCTTTCGCGCCCGTGCGACCATCCGACGCTCCCCTTAACCGGTTTTACCCGCCGTGCGGAGGATTTGATGGTCCGTGCGCCCGTTTTTCGTTCCGTGCGGAGGATCTGACCCTTCGAGCGGCGATTCTTCACTCCGTGCGCGGTATCCGGCCCTCCGTGCGGACGCTCTTTCGCTCCGTGCGGGCGAACTTTCACTCCGAACACCTCACTGCATCAAGGAATCCGGCCTCCTCGCCCCCTCGGGGAGAGGATTGAGGTGAGGGGGCAACTTGGTAAGTATTGACGGTAACGAATTGGCGAGAGCCTTGACTCCTCACCCTAGCAGGGGCGAGGGCACCGCTACAAACTATGCGTATGCGCTTCGTCCGTCCGTGCCGTCGCCTGACGCTGCGCTCGGCGACGGAATTCTCGCAGCGCGAGAATTTCCACCGCCCCGCCAAAAGGCGTGGCGCCGCTGCCCGCCCCATGCGGCCATCTGTTCCATCAGGTGTTCGTTGGCTTCGCGCGTGAGTGTCCGGTTGTGCTACATGGCTTGGTTCGTAAGACCACCATGATGCTTTTGATCACGCTGACGGTCTCGCCTGGTTTAGGCTGAACGAAACTTAGAGAGTTGACTTAGCCGAGAATGGAATTGGTTCTTTGGACTGGCCGCCGAGCGAACAACCATTCTCGTCGCTGCTGCCAGCAGTCGGCATTACGGGTGGGTGTGCCGTGGTTCAGCCGCCAACGAGCACCATGTTCGTGATGGTGGGGGAGGGGACACCGCCGAGCGCTTCTTCGGTGACGGCAAATTTACCCGCGATCTTGATCGGTTGCTTGGCTTTGAAGTTCAGGCGCACGCTACCGCTGGCATCCACATGGAACACGCCGGCATCAATCGGAGTCGTGCCATTCTCCATGACCCACAACTGATAATCTTTATCTGCGGGCAAGGCTTTGAGATGTTGCACGACAAACACGCCCTCTTGCTTGGATTCATCCCACAGGGTAACGGCGACGGTGGTGGGGGCATCGGCGAGCAGTGAATTCAACATAGCGATTTTCAGGGACGCCAACTGGTTCGTGGCTTGCAAGGCCAGGACGGTTTGTTGCAGATCGTTCGTGGCGGCTTGCAAGGCGCTGGCCAAGGTGGTGAGCGAGTTGAGCTGTTTTTCCTGCGTGCTGACTTGCTGGCGGAGGCGAGTGTCCTGCGCAAACAGCAGCATGCAGATGGCGGCGAGGCCGGTGGCGAAGGCCCACGGTAGCCAGTTGAGCAAACCGGGTTTCCGTTCCGGCAAGGCGACGATTTTTTGGCGCGGGCCGATCTGTTCGAGAATTTTGGCGCGGAGTTGCGGTGGCGGTTCGGCGAGCGGGATGGCTCCGGCCAGCGCGCCCGTGGCGATGCTCAAGCGGGCGACGAAGGCTTGCAGCTCAGGATCGGCCTGCAACGTTTTCTTGAATTCAGCGGCCTCGGTCGGGGTGAGCGCACCTAGAACGTGCAATGCCGCTTGCTCTTCCATGCGTTCGTCAATCATAAGCGGCCCTCCAATTGATCGCGTAGTTTCAACAAACCGCGCCGGATGCGGGCCTTGATGGTGCCGAGTGGTTCGGATAATTTTTGAGAGATCTCGTGTTGGGTCAACCCGGAGAAATAGGCAAGCTCAATGGCGTGCCGTTGTTCGGCGGGCAATTCGCCGATGGCAGATTGGATTATCTTCGCCTTGTCAAAACCATGCACAGCTTCGTTGGCGAGGTTACTGACTTCGTTGGTGATGGCGATTTCTGCACCCGCTTCATCGGCGAGGCGGTTCCGCCGTTGCGAGGCGCGGATGCGATCAATGGCTCGGTTGCGCACGAGAATCGCGGCCCAACTGGAAACTCTGCCGAGTTTGGGATCGAAGGCGCGGGCTTTCTCCCAGATTTGCAGACACGCTTCTTGAAGGACATCCTCGGCTTCGTCCGAATTATTCAAGATTTTGCAAGCGACGGAATACATCAAGGCCGAGTGACGATCGTAAAATTCGGCGAAAGCGACGCGATCGCCCTCACCGATCCGCCGGAGCAGATCTGCGTCTAAAGAAGCATCTTCGGGATCGTTCACGCGTTCAAAAATAATCGGCATCCAGCTCGTAGGCTCCGCAAAAAAGATGCGGACAACGAGACTTTGATGGTTGCAGATGATAGCGCTCACTTCAATCAAAACAGCAACCGACCGGCTGCCGTCTTCTCTGAATAAACGCGCGGGAGTCAGAAATGGATGCAATCTGGTGCAATTTTTTTGTTGCATCCAAAATTGTTCCGCAGACGATTCATAAACTAAAAGACACATTGTAACTGGATGAAGACAAATTCTCAAAACAACCCATTGCAACGCAGCCTGACTTCGTTGATCCACTGGTTTGATTCCGATTACGGTAACACCGATGTGGCGGCGATCCGGGCCAAGCCGGATAAGGTGGAATTGGTGCGGGTGCTGCCGTTTGTTTTTTTGCACCTCGGCTGCCTGGGCGTATTTTTCACGGGCTGGAGCTGGTTCGCCGTCGGAGCGGCGGTGGGGTTGTATGGCGTGCGGATGTTCGCGATCACGGGCTTTTATCACCGTTACTTTTCGCACCGGACGTTCAGCACCTCCCGATTGGCGCAATTTTTATTCGCCGTGCTCGGAGCCTCGGCGGTGCAACGGGGGCCGCTCTGGTGGAGTTATCAGCATCGCCATCACCATAAACATTCCGACGAAGCGGTGGATGCCCATTCGCCCAAACAACACGGATTCTGGTGGTCGCACATCGGCTGGATCACGAGCGCGCGCAATTTCCCGACCGATTATTCGCAAGTCCGTGATCTCGCCAAATATCCCGAGCTGGTTTTTTTGAACCGCTTCGATTCGCTCGTGCCGGCCTTGTTCGCCGTGGCGCTCTTCGGGCTGGGCCATTTTCTGGGCGAGTTTTTTCCGGCGCTCGGCGTGACCTCGTGGCAGTTGCTAGTGTGGGGATTTTTCATCAGCACCACGTTTTTATTTCATGGCACTTCAAGCATCAATTCGCTGGCGCACCTGCTCGGCAAGCGCCGCTATGAAACCCACGATGACAGCCGCAATAGTTTCATCCTAGCGCTCATCACGCTCGGCGAAGGCTGGCATAATAATCATCATCGCTACATGACGGCGACGCGCCAGGGCTTTTATTGGTGGGAAATTGATATCTCGTATTATTGTCTCAAGGCGCTGGCCTGGACGGGGATCATTTGGAATCTCAAACCCGTGCCCGTGGCCGCCTACAATAATTCTGCCCGCGTCTCCAAGCATAAACCATTTTCGCCTCGTCATTCTAACCGCGCGTGAAACGCACTGCTATCATCGGCACCGGCATCGCGGGTCTGGGCTGTGCGCATTTTCTGTATCGCCGCACGGACCTCACGCTCTACGAGAAAAACGATTACGCCGGCGGTCACACGAACACCGTCACGGTGGCTGAAGCTGATCGCTCGCTGCCGATCGACACCGGCTTCATGGTGTTCAATGAGGTGACGTATCCCCATCTCACGCGCCTGTTCCGCGAGCTGGCGGTGGCGGTCAAACCCACCCAGATGTCGTTCGGCGTTCAGCATCTACCGACGCGATTAGAGTTTTGCGGCACGAGCTTGAACCATATTTTCGGTCAGCGAAGCAATCTGGTCCGCCCGCGTTTCTGGAAAATGGTGCTACAGATCAACCGGTTCAACACGGAAGCCATCGAGGCGCTGGCGGCGCCGCAGTTTCAACATTTCACGCTGGGCGAATATGTTCGCGCCCGAAAATACGGCGATGATTTCCTCAATTATTACCTCGTGCCGATGAGCAGCGCCGTGTGGTCCACGCCGCCCGAACGCATGCTGGATTTTCCCGCCGTCACGCTGCTGCGATTTTTTCATAACCACGGTTTTCTCGGCCTGCACACGCAGCATCCGTGGTTCACGGTCGTCAATGGTGCGAAGTCTTACGTGGAGAAGATCACCGCGCCGTTCCGCGACCATATCCAGTTGCGGCGCGGGGCAGCGAGCGTGCGGCGCGAAGGCGGCCGCGTGAAAGTGACAGATGTTTCCGGTCGCACGGAAGCGTTTGACCAAGTGATTTTTGCGAGTCACGCCGATGAAAGTCTGAAGCTGTTGGCCGATGCCGATGAAACGGAGCGGGCCGTGCTGGGCGAATTTAAATATCAGCCCAACCTCGCATTGCTCCACACGGATGAGTCCGTGATGCCGAAGAATAAATTATGCTGGGCCTCGTGGAATTATCGCATCGACCAGGCTGTGGGCGGTAAGATTTCCCCCTCGACGATCTATTGGATGAACAGTTTGCAAGGTGTTTCCGACCGGCAAAATTATTTTGTTTCGATCAATGGTGAAAATTCGGTGAATCCGAAGTCGATTTTGAAACGTATCCAATATGAGCATCCGCTTTTTAGTCTGGGTGCCATCCGGGCGCAGAAAAGTCTGCCCCAATTGAACGAGCGCATGAACAACACCTATTTTTGCGGAAGTTATTTCCGCTACGGATTCCACGAGGACGCCTTCACGTCGGCGCTGGAGTTGTGTCGTTTGCTCACCGGGGAAAGGCTGTGGGCATGAATTCCTGCCTCTACGAATGTTCGGTGATGCACCACCGGTTCGCGCCTAAGGTTCATCATTTCCAGCATGATATTTTCATGTTCTATCTCGACCTAGATGAGCTGGAAATCGTTTCCCGGAAAATTTTTCTGTTCGGTTATAACCGGAGAAACATCTACAGCTTCCGCGACGCTGACCACGAACCGGCGGGCGAGAATCCGCTCAAGGAACGGATCATAAGTTTTCTGCGGCAGAACGGAATCGACGGCGGACCTTTCGCGCGGGTCATGCTCCTGACGTTGCCGCGCGTTCTGGGCTACGTGTTCAATCCCATCTGCATCTATTACGTTTTTGATGAGCAAGCCCAACCACTCTGCGCGGTGGCTGAAGTGGGGAATACCTTTCTCGAAAAGAAACTATATCTGTTGCGCCGCGAAGAGCTTACCGCCGGCGATACTTTCAGTAAGCTGTTGCCGAAACGTTTTTATGTCTCGCCGTTTACCGAGCTGAATCTTAACTTTGATTTCAAATTGAAAATTCCCGGCGACGCGCTGGGAATCAACGTGGATGATCGTGATGGCGAAACGAAAGTTCTCGTCACCACGCTCACCGGCAAACGCGCCGAACTCAACAACCGCAACCTGTTTTGGCTGACGCTCAAATTTCCGTTGGTCACGTTGAAGGTGATTTTTCTGATCCACTGGCATGCGCTCCGGCTCTGGCTCAAACGCGTGCCGCTGCACCGCAAAGCCGCGAACCTGACGTTGCAGCAAGATGTCTTGCGCCCCCACGTTTCGCTTTCCGCCAAAATAAAATGAACCAATCCACTGCCACCCTGAATCCGCCGCTCGTAAATTCACGCGCCGAGAAATCCGGCGGCTTTTACCAGCGCGTCGTCCTGCAATCGCTCGCGCAGATGACGCTCGGCTGCCTGCACCTGGAACTGCCCGACGGCACAAAAAAAATCATCGGCCAGCCGGGCCCCCACACATCCGCCCACGTTCGCATCCTGCACGAGGGGTTTTTCAAACGCTGCGTTTTGTTCGGCGACGTCGGTTTCGGCGAGGCGTTCGTGGATGGTGATTGGGATACGGACGACATCACCCAAGTGATTTCCTGGTTCATTCTCAACGTGGAAGAGTCGCCGGCGATGTCCGGCTCGCGCGGGAAAAAATTTCTCGTCAACTTATTGGGACGCTACAATCGCCTGCTGCATTTGCTCCGTCCGAACAGTTTGGAAATTAGCCGCCGCAACATTTCTGACCATTACGATCTAGGCAACGATTTCTATCAATTATTTCTTGATCCCACCATGACGTATTCGGCGGCACTCTTTAATTCAACCGCGCAAACATTGGAGCAAGCGCAGCTCGCCAAATACGATCGCCTCTGCCAGCAACTCAAATTAAAACCCGGTGAACATGTGTTGGAAATCGGGAGCGGCTGGGGCGGGTTCAGCAAGCACGCCGCCGAGAATTACGGCGTCCGCATCACCACCGTCACGATTTCCGAGGAACAATTCAAATACGCGCAAGCATTGTTTGAGCGGGAAAAACTGACGGATAAAATCGAAATCAAATTGCTGGATTATCGCCAGCTCCACGGCCAGTTCGACAAGATTGTTTCCATCGAAATGCTTGAGGCCGTCGGCGAATCTTATCTCGAAACTTATTTTGCCAAGTGCCACGAAGTCTTGAAACCCGGCGGATTGCTCGCGTTGCAGATGATCACCTGTCCCGATTCGCGCCACGATTCGTTGCGTAAAAATGTGGACTGGATTCAAAAACATATTTTCCCCGGCTCGCTGCTCCTGTCCGTGCATCGCGTCAACGAAGCCCTGCGCGCCACGGGTGATTTGTTTTTGCACGACTTGAAAGATCTCGGGCTTTCCTACGCGGAAACGTTGAAACGTTGGCGGATTACGTTCAATCAAAATGAGGCTGCGGTCCGCGCACTGAAGTTCGATCCGCGCTTTATCCGCAAATGGAATTACTATCTGTGCTACTGCGAAGCCGCGTTTGCGATGCGCAATATCAGCGTGGTTCAAGCGATCTACACCCGGCCCAACAATCCAACTCTGATCAATTTATGATCTGGTTTCTCCGCCTCGCTTTCCTCTTCGTCCTCGTCACGATGCTCTGCGCCACAAGCTGGGCGAGCTATGCGTGCGCCTTGTGGAAAACACCGCAAGCCCTGGTCACGCATCCTTGGTTCATCGCGACGCTGTTTGATTGTTACTTCGGCTTTCTCACGTTTTACGTGTGGCTGGCTTACAAGGAAACCAGCTGGTTCGCGCGCGTCGCCTGGTTGATCGCCATTCTCGCGCTCGGCAACATCGCGATGTCCCTCTACATGTTGATCACCCTATTCAAATTGCCGAGCGATGCGCAAATCGCCCAGGTTTTGTTGCGTCAAAAATAATTCATGTGTCATGCCGCCAACCATTCCCGCACCAACGATTCCAGCTTCGCGCCTGAGAAAATTCTGGCAAGAACGGGTCGTTGCCGTGATCGCCGCGCAGTTCACGCAAGGATTCACGCCCCAAAAAATTTCGCTGACCATCACGCTCGGAGTCACGCTCGGTATTTTTCCGATTTTGGGAGCCACGACCGCGTTATGTGCGATCGCCGGAGTCTGGCTGAAACTAAATCAGCCGGTCATTCAACTCGTCAACTATCTGGCCTCGCCGCTGCAACTCGCGATGATTCTGGTTTTCGTGCGGATCGGGGAATGGCTGCTCCGCGCGCAGCGGGTAAGCTTTTCCATCCCGGAACTATTCCGCAAATTTCACGAATCGCCGGCAAATTTCATGCGGGAATTTGGCCTGACCGGACTACATGGGATCATCGCGTGGGTGGTCATCGCGCCGGGGTTGACCGCGCTGATTTATTTCCTGCTGCTCCCGCCATTGAAGAAACTAGCGCAGGTCAAAAAACAAAATGTTAACTGAATTTCTCCAGGCATTGTGGCCAGTCGCTGTCTTCGCCGTCGTCCTGATGTTAGCGATCTGGTGGCTCGCGCTGCGCGTGAACAACCTCGGCATCGTGGACATCGCGTGGTCGGCAGCGTTCGCACCGGTGGCCATTTTTTACGCGGCCACCACGCATGGCAATCCCACCCGGCGCTGGCTCATCGCCAGCATGGCCACGCTCTGGAGTCTGCGGCTGGGAATACATTTATATTTCCGCGTCCTCGGCCATCATCCGCACGAAGATGTGCGCTACGCCAAGATGCGCGCGCAATGGGGAAAAAATTTAACGTCGCAAGCGCTCATTTTTTTCGAACTTCAGGCCGTGTTAATCGTGCTGCTCGCCACGCCATTTTTGATCGCCGGTCGCAATCCGAATCCCAGCATTTCGCTTTTGGAGTGGGCCGGAGTTGCGGTCTGGGCCAGCGCGCTGGCCGGCGAAGCCTTGGCCGACCGGCAGTTGCAACAATTTCGTTTGCGCCCGGAAAACAAGGGTAAAATCTGCCAGACCGGTTTGTGGAATTATTCTCGGCATCCGAATTATTTTTTCGAGTGGCTGGTCTGGGTGGGTTTTTTCCTGTTCGCTTGGGATTCCCCCGGCGGCTGCTTCACCGTATTTTGTCCGGCACTGATGCTGTTTTTTTTGTTACGCGTCACGGGTATTCCGCTGACCGAGGAACTTTCCTTAAAAAGTAAAGGCGATGCGTATCGCGAATATCAGCGAACCACGAGTGCCTTCGTGCCGTGGTTTAAAAAAAGTTAACCGCCACCAACAAATTTTTTTATGAGCCATGAACAAGCCTTGAAGCTCGAATCAGGTGCGACCGCCAATCACTTGGCGCTGCCCAAACCGACGCTGCTGCTCGACCGGTTGTTGGAGAAAAATCGGTTGCCAGATTGGTTGCTTCGCGTCGGCATCCGGCGCTTGCTGCGCGAGCGGTTGCGGGCAGAAAATCGCGGCAGTGCGAGTGCGCAACAGAAGCACTTGCTCAAGCTGGTTGACGAATTGAAGCTCAGTCCCATCGCCATCGAAACGAAAGCGGCCAACGAACAACATTACGAAGTGCCCACACGTTTTTATCAACTTTGTCTCGGTGGACGTTTGAAATATAGCGGTGCATTCTGGCCAGCGGGGGTGACGACGCTCGACGCCGCCGAGGAGGCGATGCTGAAATTGACCTGCAAGCGCGCCCAGTTAGCAGACGGGATGAACATTCTTGAACTCGGCTGCGGCTGGGGATCGCTGTCGTTGTGGATGGCGGAAAATCATCCCCAGGCAAAGATCACCGGTGTATCTAATTCGGCCACGCAGAAGCTGCACATTGATGCCGAGGCGAAGCAGCGGGGATTGAAAAATTTGCGCATCATCACTTGCGATATGAATCGCTTCGAGGCGTTGGAACCCGGCGCGGAAAAATTTGACCGCGTGGTTTCCGTCGAGATGTTTGAGCACATGAAAAATTTCGAGCGGCTCATGGGGAACATTTCGGGCTGGCTCAAGCCGGAGGGCAAACTATTCGTCCATATTTTCACGCACAAAGAATACGCCTACCATTTTGTGCCGAGGGACGAGTCCGACTGGATGGCGCGATATTTTTTTGCCGGCGGTATCATGCCGAGCGATGATTTGCTCCTGTATTTTCAGAAGGATTTAAGCATCGAAAACCATTGGCGCGTCAACGGCACTCACTACCAAAAGACGGCCGAGGCCTGGCTGGCGAACATGGATGCAAACGAACAAGAGATCCGCCCGTTGTTTGCAAAAACTTACGGCGCGGAGAATACCACGCGCTGGTGGGTTTATTGGCGCGTGTTTTATATGGCGTGTGCCGAGTTGTGGGGTTTTCAAAACGGCGAAGAATGGCTCGTGTCGCACTATCTGTTTCGCAACAAACCAGCCTGAAACGTGTCTGCTTCCGTGAACAATTTTTTTAAAAGCCGGGGCGCGTTTTGCGGACTCGCGGCGCTACTTTTTGTGTTGTGGCCGTCAGTCAACGCATTGGCGGGGGAATCTGCTTTTACAAATTTTTTGGCGCAAGGCGAAGTGGCAGAACAGCGCGGCGACGTGCCAAGTGCGCTCAAAAGTTATGCTGCTGCTGATGCGCTCCGTTCCACCAATTGTGCGGATTTATGTTTATTGACGAGGCGCTACTGTGATTTGATGCACTTGGCGAGTTCGCCGGACACACAGAAAATTCTCGCCGAACGCGCCCTGTCCGCCGCGCTGCGGGCGGTGCAGGCGGACCCGAAAAATGCGGTTGCCCGTCTTTGTGTGGCCGTGAGTTATGTCAAAAACTTCCCCTACACAGATAACCGGACGAAGGTAAAATGGTCGAAAGCCATAAAAGCGGAATGTGAGGCGGCCATTGCGCTCGATCCGAAACAGGATGTCGGTTACTACCTGCTCGGCCGCTGGCACGTGGGGGTCTCCGAGATGAATTTTTTTGTGAGGGAAATTGTTAAAATCGTTTATGGCGGTTTGCCCAAGGCGAGCTACGCGGAGGCGATTGATAATTTCAAAAAAGCCATCGCGTTGGCACCGGATCGAATCATCCATCACTTGGAGTTGGGGAAAGTCTATGCGGCCACCGGCGAACAAAAACTCGCCCAAACGGAACTGGAGAAGTGCCGCACGCTGAAACCCGTTGACCGTGATGATAGCGCTGCCCAAACCGAGGCGGCGACGTTGCTGTTAAAGCTTCGTTGAAGCATGGTTTGGTCGCCGGAAACTTTCTGAGTCGGAAAATCGACTCGCGATTATCGCCGCTTGAACGGTGCCGAATCGGGCTGAAGAATTTTATGGCTAACTGGGAAACGAGAATTTTATTTCAAATCGCTCGGTTTCCAGTCGCGCCTAAAATCACTTTCCAATCAATGCCAGCGCGGCTTCCGCCATCTTCGGTGCGGTGAGGCCGTGCTTCACATAGAGTTCTTCGGCCATGTAAGCCGATTGGCCAAACTCGTCATCAATGCCCAGCGACTTGATGGTGTGCGCGATGCCAGCGTTGGACAAAGCGTGCGAAACTTGGGCGCCCATGCCGCCGATGATTTGGTGGTCTTCGATCGTGACGACTTTGCCGCCACAATTTTTTACCGCTGCGCCGATGCTCTCCAGATCCACGCGGTTCACGAATGGATTGCTGATGACGGTCGCTTTCACGCCTTTCGCAGCGAGCAGTTTTCCCGCTTCAATCGCTTTGTTCACGAGCACGCCGCAGCCGATGAGAACGACGTCGCTGCCGGTGGATAGCACCTGCGCTTTGCCCCAAGGATATTTTGCGCCCTCAATCCAGGTCAGCGGATAATTCTCACGACCAACATAAAACAGATAGCTGTTGCCGTCTTTACCTGCGGCGCGGTCGGCGGCAAATTGCTGGATGGCCTGATACATCAGTGATTCCGCTTCGTCGAAACAACTTGGTGCGATGACGACCGTGTGCGGAATCGCGCTCGTCGCGGCGAAATAAGTTGTGGCCTGATGGGAGGCACCATCGGCCGCGTCTTGAAACCCGATGTGTGAAAACATCGCGATGACTGGCGCTTGGGAGAGCGCCGCCATCGTGAGCGGAAGATTTCCCTTGGTCACACCGAACTGGCCGAACGTGTCCACGATCGGTATGAATCCAGATTTCGATAAACCCGCGCCCACGCTGATCATGTTGGCCTCGGCGATGCCCACTTCGATGAAGCGTTCGGGAAAACTTTTTTGGAATAAACTGATACCCGTCGAGCCTTGCACGTCGGATGAAACGGAATAAACGGGCAAGCCGTCCTGAGCGGCCCGAACAGCGGCTTTCGCTAGACCAGCTTGGACTTTATCCGTCTTCGGTTTCGCGGGAACGGGAACGCCTGAAGCGGCCGCCGCCTCGGCCTTGGCTTTTTTCGCGGCTTCAGATTTTTCCCAGTTCGACCGGAGTCCTTGCGCCCAAGTCATCAAGTCAGCCGGCACGGTATCGCCTTTGAAAAGTTCGGTCATCCAGTCACAAATTTTCTCGCCGTTCGCGAGCGGAAAGCCGTGGCCACCGGCGGAATTTTCCTCGGTGGCTTTGATGCCGTAGCCTTTGACGGTTTTTGCAATGATGCAAACCGGCTGTTTCGGATTCGCTTTCGCTGCGGCGATGGCTTTTTCAACCGCGAGATAAACTTCCGGCAGATTATTTCCGTTGGGAACATGGATCACATTCCAGCCCAGAGCCGGCATGGCAGCGAACGACGGCTGCATGGAGAACGCATCCTTCGTAATGCGGCCAGAAAGTTTCGTGTCGTTATCGGAAATGAGCAGCACGAAAGGATTCACGCGATCCTTCGCCGCGAGCCCGGGTATCGCGGCGAACGCTTCCTTCGCTTCGCCTTCCATACTCGCGCCATCGCTGACAACGCAGATCGTCACGCGATCACGCTTCGCAATTTTATCACCAATGGCGAGACCTTGCGCCTGCGGCAACGATGAGCCGAGCGGGCCATTGCTCATAAGCACGCCCGCCGGATTCAGGTGTGATTCGCCGTGACCCGTCAGCTTGCTCGCGATGCTGCGAAACCCTTGCAACGTCTCGAAAGTCATGCCATCGAAACCGTAAAGCGCCCGCACCGCATAAACCCCGTTCTCCGCATGGCCAGCATCGTTGATATAATTGAACGCCTCGTGCCATTCGCGGCCTTGCGTCGCGAACATGATCCCGTGGATCGCGGCATTCATTTCCGCAAACGCCGCCGGCCCGCCCCAGTGACACGCCGCGCCACCAACAACCGCGTGGACATCCATCAATGCGACCAGTGCCCGGGTGGCGCGTGGATCAGCCAGCGTGACACTCTCCCCAGCGGAGTTCTTAACTAGAACCGAAATCTTCGGCGCATGCTTGGGCGTGGACGCCAGTTTGGATTTGAGTTTGAGCGGCACCAGTGGCGGAGCCTCGACGGGTTTAACTACAGATGTATCAGCAGCCATAAAGTTTTGATTTTATCTAAATGTGAGCGCACAATTTAGGGAAAGACCCGCCAAAGGGAAGAACGAATTTGGGGGCGTAGCCAGTCAGTCTGCAAGCCAGCCCTACTTGGGCTAGGGGCTAGCCAGCTCGGGCCGATTCAACCGGTCGGAATTCGACCCATATTCCGACTGAACACTCATTGCGGGCCGAATGAACCCGTGCTATTGCCCATCAGAGTATTGGTATTATCAAATACGGATAGCCGGTATTTGCCTGCAAAGGGAGTGTCATAATCCAACTGTAGCGTGCCGTTATCGCCCGCAAGATTTCCGCTCGTGAACGTGAGTTGAACCATTCCGTTTTCGGGGCTGAAAGTGGAGTATTCGTAAGTGCCGGCAACATTCAGAAAGCCGATGATCTGAAACGTATTGTCAGCATTAAAAATAATTTGATTAACATTGGCACCGGTTTGGTTCGTCGTGTTGATGCTGGTGCCTGCCAAACTGGCGGGAGATAATTTATCCGAATTCCCGAGGGTGGCGTGTCCGACGGTTTTATCGGCATTCGTAAAAATAGCCAGATTCGGCGCAAAAAATTGCAGTTTTACATTACCAGTGTTGCCGGCGACTTCACTCGGCCTCTCATAATTAAGCGTTAGGTTAGCGACGTTAGTATTCACAGGGCCATAAGTGTAACTACCCACGCCCGAATCAAAATTGGGTGTCGGGCTAAACTGGGCAAAAGTATTAGAAGCAAGCGAAAGCCAGAAGCGGCTGCCCACGGAATCAAATGTCACGCTACGATTATAGAGGTTGGTCGGACCATTTCCGCCCGCGCGCTGCGAAGTTAGTCCAAAAAACTTAAGGCTGGCACCGCTGAAAGCACCGGTTTTTGTGTAGCTCTCAGAGTAAGAGGTGCCATAATTAGTTCCCTCAAAGTTAGCCACTTTATAAGTAAGCCCATTGGTGTCTATTTCCTTTAACAAAGCTGCGACGGGACTGTAAGTCGCATATGTGTAGCTCGTGCCTTTATTAGTCGAGCGGGTCTGTAAATCAATCGAGACATAGGTGCTGGAAGTATACGAGTTGCTCGTCGCTTGACCATCGCTGCCGACAAAAATAACGGATTGATTCGCCAGCGATGCCGGAACAAGCGTTGGCGCCGGGGCAAATTGCATCTGGCCCGAAGCCCCCGAGTCATTATTCGCGTAGCTCGCGATATTTAGTGCACCGAAATTGAGCGTCAAAGTCTGCCCGCCGCTATTCGTCGAGCGGGGCGGAGCGGTATAAGTAAGTTTCAACGTCGCCGAGTTCGGGCTAAGTTTAGTGTAGCTGTAACTACCCACACTGGTAAAACTATTTGTGTCATGGGCGATTTGGCTGAATGTTGCGGCGGAAAATGCCATTTCAACCTGACCAATGCCGGCGGCGATTGGCGTCAGTAACGCCTTTAATCCAGTCAAGGTCGTTGGAATTGTCGTATAAAAAAACTTTACGCTATTGGTGGCCGAACGGTTGCCGGCGGCATCTAATGCGAACACGGAAAGTATATTAGTTCCCGGCGCTAAATCTAAGACGACGGACCAGTTAGTCCAATTATTCTGCGACGACGCTTCATACCAGTCACTACTATTCAATTTATACAGGACGTCCACTACTGGACCGTTGTCCGTTACTTTGCCGCTCGCGAGAACAAATTCATTAGTGGTGCTGAGGTTGGCGGTCGGCGTAGTGAGAATGAGCGTCGGCTTAGAGGTGTCCACAAAGGTCGCGGTCAGCGTTAAATTGGGCACCATGGCAAAAGTGAGTGTCGCTTTATTGGTAATGATCAGGCCGTTGCCATCCTTCCAATTAGAGAATGAGTATCCCGCAGCCGGCACCGCGGTGAGCGTGTAGTTTTGTCCGAGGCGTAAACTGTTTCCGTTGAGCGCCGGGTTGACGCTGCCAAGTCCATTGGTTCCAACCGTCAACACGGACATCGGCGTATAATTGATGGTGACCGTATTCGTTGCCGAATAGTTTCCCGATACGTCTAGGGCACATGCTGAAAAAATGTTGGTGCCAACATTTAGGTTCAGACTCGCAGCCCAACTATTCCAAATATTTCCGCTCGCCGCCGGCAACCAGCCGGTTTTGTTCAAATTATAGAAGACGTTGCCTAACAAAAGATTGTCGTTAGCAGATCCTTTAACAACGTATAAATTGTTGCTAACCGTATAGCCTGATGGAACATTGGTGATGCTTAGAGACGGTCTAACCGTATCCACGAAATTAGCAGTGTAGTTTAGGTTGGACACCATAATGAAAGTCAGCACCAGATTTGTTGACACCAGATTGCCGGTCGAATCTTGCCAGCCGGTAAATGCCACGCCCGTAGCAGTTGGGCTTGCGGTGACGGAATAACTACGACCGATCATCAAAAGTGAACCATCAAGCGCCGGACTTATATTGCCAAAACCATTCGTGCGAATTGCGATAGTTGTCACATCAAACGGTGGGGTTGTCAAAATCATATCATTCCCGACTGTCATGCCTCCTGGGCCGTTCACCACCACGCTGTAGTGATAGTCAGTGCCCAAGGTTAAGCCACTGATATTGTCGGTGTAGTAAACACTGTTCGTGCCTGCACTCAAAGTTTGGGGTGACGTTACCAAGCCATAATTGGTGGTCGTTCCATATTGAAAATAGCAACTAACGACTGAACCTTGTGGATTTACCGCAGCATTCAGTGTCGCGGAGATTGTTAGTAAATTGGAGGCGGCAAGCGTCTCGGCTGTCGCTGCGAGTAGCGGCGAAGTGTTGTCGGTCACAGTGATATTGACGGTCGCGATTGCCGAATTCGTGGAGCTATCTCTAGCTACATAGGTGAAGCTGTCGCTACCGACAAAATTTGTGTTGGGAAAATAATTAAACGTGCCGTTAGCAAAGAATGTCAGTTGGCCATTGGAAACTCCCGAAACTAAGCTTGCAGTTAACACATCCCCATTTACATCCGTGTCGTTACTTAACACGCTGCTGGGGTTACTGACCGTAGCACTGTCAACCGTCGAGGTCACAACACTGGCTGCTCTAAATGTGCTGGAAATCAGGCTGGCTGTGGTCGCAACCGGGGCAACGCCATTAGTAATAGGAACATTTTTTGGTGTTGTGTAAGCATCATTGTTAACCACCGGTGCGCCATTAATAATCGTTAGGGCGGCGTCACTACTCGTTTTAACTCCATAAGCATTTATAACCGACACATTATAAGTCCCAACTGCCGCTGTGGAAATGGTTGGTATTATAAAGACGTTGCTGTTAGCACCTATGATTGGAACGTTCAAATTCAGCACCTTGTTGTTCCACTGGTAGGTCATCGTGGTCGTGCTTGAAGCTTCAACTTTGAATGTGGCCGTGCCTCCAATCGGGACAGCCTGATCCAAAGGTTGGACAGTGATATTCGGCGGCGGTCCAGCAACTAGGCATTGGGGAGATAGCAAAGACGATACACAGGAGCAAAACATGGCCATTCTTGCAATGCCCGGCCAGAATTGTCGTTTTTTTGTATCCATATAGGGCATTTATAGCTAGCCCTGTGCCAATTGATTAAAACCGATAGGACAACTTGAAACGGAGGCTACGACCGTTTTGGGGAATCTGACTCTGCAAGTGCGCGGTGGTAGCGGGATCCGCGTGCTGCTCATCAAATAAATTATAAATGCTGGCCGAAACATCCATGTTTTTGATTAAATTTTGGCTGAAGAGAGTGAAATTCACAGTGCTATAACCGTCGACCGCTAGACCAGGTAAGGTTGATCCCGTGCTGGTGGTATAAATAGTGTTGCGCTGGCTGGTGTATTGTATTTCCAAACTGGCGAATAATTTTTCTTTGATGAGCGGGGCGGTCAAATTGAATTTGATCAAGTTGTCGGGCGCGTCCGGTAGATTTTCATTTTCCGAGATGTCCCTGGCTTGTTGTAGCGTATAACTGACGCGGCCGCGGAGACCGCTCGCCCAATTACCTTCCAGCGCGAATTCCAGACCTTTGGTTTCAACGTTGACGTTGCCAAAGTTACCGTTCTCGAAAACTATCATGTCATTCATCTGGTTGTAAAAGCCGGAGACTGATGCCCGCAAATTGCGGCCTATGCCTTGTTCATAGGCGAGATCATAAGAATGGATTTCCTCTGGATGGATGTTTTGGAAGCGAGGATCGCTCAATTCCAGAAAGTTTGGGGCGCGGAAAGCGGTGCCGTAAATGGCTTTGAAAGTGGATTTTTCGAGCGGGTTGTAAATCAAAGCGACCCGTGGATCGACGGCTGAATCAAAATTTCCGTATTGATCATAGCGCACCCCGCTATTTAAGCGCAGGGAATCAAGTAGGGAAATTTCGCTTTCACCATAGACCCCATAGCTAACGCGGTCACGATGGGCATCCGTAAATATTTGCCCGGTTGCCGGTTCAAACACCAGATCGTCCTGCGCAAAATCATCGCGGAACTCTGCCCCCAGCGTGAACGTATGCCTGTCACGAATGTTTTTGCTAAGTTGCAGCTCCGCGCCCCACCATTGACCGGTTTCTTCCTCCCGATACAACGGGCTGCCCGTGTTGCCGAAAGGATAGCCAATGTTATGGCCCGCATAATCGTAGTAAGCCTGAGCTGAGATATCCACAACGCTAGGAATCTCATGGGTGTATTTTAGGTTCACATAGCCGCGGTTGTCGGTGGTTTGCAATCCGGCGACATTGAACGAAGTTAAATACTGTGCGGTTGGGTTGTCCTTTTGGCGTCGGTTGTAAGCTGCCTCCAGCAAGAAGTCACCATAACTCACCGAGGCAAACGAGCTTACGAGCGACTCTCCGTCCAATCCGCTCGCAATGCCAAAATGTTGCAAAGGTTGGTTGTAGGCCGGATAAAATAACTGTGACACACCAGCGCTTTTTTGAATCGTGCCGGACAGGATCATGGCAATCCCGTTCGTGAACGTCTGGCCATAACTTATCCGGCCTTTATAAGTTTCAAAGTCACCCAGTTCAGCTGAGGTTTCCAATCCATTGAATTGTTCGGGCTTGCGGGTGACCACGTTGATGACGCCGAAAAAGGCATTATTGCCGTAGAGCACGGCGTTCGGACCCTGAATGATTTCAACGCGATCAACCAGATCAAGGTCCACCATGAACGAATTATCAATATAGGCTCCGTCCGTCAGATTGTTGTTCTGACGATGACCGTTTACCAGGAGTAGGGTGCGGCTATTAAAATCACCTAGGCTTAGTCCTTGACTGCCAAGAAAAGAATAGTTGCGGTCATTGGAAACATGAAAGCCCGGAACACTTTGGAGAACATCGGCAAGCGTCCGGTAGCCTTGCGCTTTGATTTCGTCGGATTTTATGACCGTGACAATTGCCGGCGCTTCGTTGGCTTTTTGCTCGAACTTGGACGCACTAGAGACTTTGGGAACATCTATCTCCATCAATGCTTCAAGTGAAAGCTGGGTAAGATCGGTCGTATTAGTGCCGTTCGCGTTAATGGTTGTGACCAATGGCGAGCACAGCAACACGAGCGCAAGCATGAAGTAAAAAAGGCGCACTCCTGCCGGTGCGGGCGCATCCGCAAATTCAGAGGTGTGACTGTTAAATTTATCAGCACTCATTCAGTGGCCCAGGCTATTCCTGATAGCTTGGAGAAAACTTTTTCGCCGCCGAGAGTTCAGCTTGCAACGGTTCGGCCTATGGTTTTATCGGCATTTTGGCTTTGGAACCAAAGTTTTTTTTACCTCCGGCCAAGTATATTCCCTGGCTAGGCGAATCAGCTAATGGTCAAGACCAACCGCGCCGATGTGGAATCTGGTAAAGTGCGCCGGCTCGTCCGGCAGGTTCATGCGTTGTTGCCTCACATCCATTTTGAAATTGGCGCTGGTCATTCTGCTGATGGCAGAATCGATTCCGGCTGCTGATCTGCAACCTAGTGAATACAAGCTGAAGGCCGCGTTTATTTTTCACTTTTCTCAGTTTGTGGATTGGCCGTCCAATTGTTTTGCGAACAACAAGGCGCCGTTTGTCATCGGGGTCTTAGGGAAGAACCCTTTTGGTGCCGAGCTCGAGCAGACGATTCACGGTAAGCTGGTTGGCAGTCGTCCGCTAGCGGTCGTAGAATTCGCTTCACTCGCGGAGGCGACGAATAATTGCCATATTTTGTTCATCAGTTCCTCCGAAGAACCAAAATTACCAGAAATTGTTTCCGGGCTGAATGGATTAAATATTCTGACCGTGAGTGAGGTGGATAACTTCGGTGAGGCTGGCGGAATGATCCATTTTGTGCGGGAGGGAACGAAGATCCGGTTCCGCGTCAATGAGGGTGCCGCCGTGCGGTCGGGTTTAAAAATTAGCGCCAAGCTACTAAGTCTAGCTTCACACACCGCCCATTGATTCTTTTGGGTTAAAAATTTGCGAGCCCTATCGGTCACCTGTGAAAATACTTAAACCGTTAATCACCGAATATTAATCAACTTACCAATACTGGTTCTATAGGCCGGCAGAAAACGTTACTTAAACAATAAAATTCACCGATAACCAACCACGGACACAGGCTCCGGAGTCATGACATTATTCAATAACCTAGGCATCCAGGCGAAACTGCGGATGATGACCTTGCTGATTTGCGGCTCGGTGTTATTCGTCGCGATCGCGGCACTGTTCGCGTTTCAAATTTTGAGCTATCGCGCTAGTTTTCAACGTGAAACGGCGACGCTGGCGGTCATTATCGCCAACAACAGCACAGCTGCCATGGCGTTCAAAGACGAACAGACGGCGACAGAAGTGGTGTCATCGTTACAAGCCAAATCATCAGTGCTCGCGGCCACGCTGGTCTTGCCCGATGCCACGGTGCTGGCTCACTTTGGAAAGGCCGAGGATGCTCGAAGCCGCTCAGAATTTCCGCCGCCGGGCGAAACGCGTTTCTTAGGCGGTCAATTATTAATCACTCAGTCGGTTATCCAAAAACACGAGCGTTTAGGAACTCTATATTTGCGTTCGGACTATCAGGGAACTTTTGGGCAGATATTTAAATTTTATTGCGAGGTTGTATTTGCGGTCATTGTTGTGGCCGGCGCATTAGGTGCATTTCTCGCGAGTCGCTTAGGCCGCACTATTACCGGGCCGGTTCTGGATCTGGCGGAAACAGCGCAGCGGGTAGGAGAAAATAAAGATTACTCCTTGCGCGCGGTGGTTACCCAACGCAGAGATGAGCTGGCGGGTTTGACGGCGTCGTTCAACGAGATGTTGGCGCGAATCGAGCATCAAGATGCCGAGCTAAGTATTTCCCAACAAAAAATGGAAGCCTTGGTAAATTCCATTGATGGCATCGTATGGGAGCGCTCACCGAGCGACTATCGCTTCACCTTTGTAAGTCAGCAGAGCACGCTGCTATTAGGCTACACTCCGGATGAGTGGATGAAGCAACCCGATTTTTGGGCCCACCGAATTCATCCGCAAGACGTAGAAAAAGCGGTCAAGTCGGGGCGCGAACTTGTGGCTCAAGGCCAGCCGTATTCGCTTGAATACCGAATGATTTCTGCGGATGGTCGAACCATTTGGATTCGGGAGGGCGGTATGATTTTGGCGGAAGACGATAAGCCCATTGCCATACGCGGTATTTTACAAGACATCACGCGGCAGAAGCACGATGCGGAACAGTTGGATAAACTGAATCGCCAACTTATTGACACCTCGCGTCAGGCAGGCATGGCGGATGTCGCGACGGGGGTGTTACACAATGTCGGCAATGTTTTGAACAGCGTGAGCGTGGCCACGACAGTGGTTGGAGAACGGTTACGGCGCTCCAAAGTTGCCAATCTGAAGCGCGCCACAACCATGATGCGTGAGCAAAATGGACATCTGGCAGATTTTCTGACGTCGGATCCTAAGGGTAAGCTATTGCCAGAGTATATCGAAACGCTAGCGGAACAATTAGTTGACGAGCAAGAAAAGATCATCACACGCGTCGATTCTGTGGCTCAACACTTAGAACACATCAAGGAAATAGTAGCCATGCAACAGAGTTATGCCAAGGTTTCGGGAGCTTATGAAAACCTAGCCACCGCTGAGCTAGTTGAGGACGCGCTACGGATCAATCTGACCGCATTCGATCGGCACGGCATTGAGCTGGTTCGGGAGTTTCAAGCCGACTTACCGTCTATTTGTGTTGACCGACATAAGGTGCTGCAAATTCTCATTAATCTAATCCGAAATGCCAAGCACGCGGTCGAAGACGCGCGCGGCGATCATCGAAAAATGATCATCAAGACTAGCCTCGCTGGCCCCGGAAGAGTTCAGATTTCAGTCAAGGATAACGGCGTCGGAATAGCGAGTGAGAATTTAACAAAGGTGTTTAATCACGGCTTTACGACTAAAAAGGATGGGCATGGTTTTGGCCTGCACAGCGGCGCCAATTCGGCAAAGGAAATGGGCGGCAGTTTGACGGCGCATAGCGACGGGCCGGGCCAAGGCGCAGAATTTGTTCTGGAGTTACCGACCACCGAGGCGTTTCGACAGGAAGAGCGGATGGCAACCAAAGTAAAATGATGAAAAGCAAGGAACTTAAACCGAATCGGCGTATTCTGATCGTGGATGACAACACTAGTATTCACGCCGACTTTCGCGAGATCCTCTGCGCCGATAACTCGGGGGATGCCGCAGTTAACGATTTGGAAGCTGCTATTTTTGGCGATCAGGCAGCAGCTAAGCCGCAAGTTGTGTTTGAACTGGATTCGGCCTACCAAGGTCAGCAAGCGCTGGAGATGGTGAAAAAATCATTGGCCGAGGAGCATCCCTACGCGATGGCTTTTATAGATGTGAGGATGCCGCCCGGTTGGGATGGGATCGAAACGATTGCGCGGATCTGGGAGGTTTATCCGGCGATTCAGATAGTTATCTGCACGGCTTACTCAGATTATTCCTGGGAGGAGATGCGGGCAAAAGTGGGGCAACCAGATAACCTAGTCATACTTAAAAAACCATTTGATAACATAGAAGCCCAACAATTGGCCCATGCTTTGACTAAGAAGTGGCATCTTAATCGTCAGACTGAGGTTCAGTTAGAACAATTGGCCGAAGCCAATTCGTCTTTGCGGCTTTCGGAAGAACGATTTTCTAAAGCTTTTAACGAAAGTCCGATTCCGAGTGCCATCCAGATTTTACCGGATCAACGAATTGTAAATGTAAATGAACGGTTGATTCAAGTCACCGGCTTTTCCCGCGCAGAACTTGTCGGCCACACGCCGGCGGATTTGTTTTTATGGGATAAACCTTCGATAGCTGATCTATGGTATGAAGCCTTGGAGCGCAAGGAAATCGTGCGTGATCAGGCGGCGAAGATCCGCCAGCGCGAAGGCGGGTTGTGCGACATGCTGGTTTCGTTATCGCCCGTCAACATGGGCGGGAAGCCGCATGTGCTGTTGCTTGCTCAGGATGTATCGGAGCGAACTTTGTTGGAAGGTCAGTTGCGTCAGGCGCAGAAGATGGAAGCAATCGGTCAGTTAGCGGCCGGAGTAGCTCATGATTTCAATAACATACTTACGGTCATCCAAGGTCATTCTGGATTGTTACAACATAAGCTTAAATCAACTAACATAGATACGCGTTCGATTGACCAGATCAACACGGCGGCCACCCGCGCCGCTACGTTAGTTAGGCAGCTATTGATGTTTAGCCGCAAACAGATCATGCAGTTCCGCTATTTGAACATGAATGATGTGTTACGGAATGCGATTAAAATGTTGGAACGACTGGTGGGCGAACATATTGAAATCAAATTTGATCCGCAGGCGCAGTTACCTTCGATTTATGCGGACAGTAGCATGATCGAGCAGATCATCATGAATTTTGCGGTGAACGCGCGCGACGCGATGCCAAATGGTGGGCGAGTAACGATTCTTACTTCGTTGGAGCAGGTTCGACGTGCCGCGACGCCGATGGATCCGGAGACGCGGGACGGAGAGTATATCTGTCTCACATTTTCTGATTCAGGTTTGGGGATGGATACGCAAATTCTGAACCGAATTTTTGAGCCGTTTTTTACTACCAAGCCCGCGGGGCAGGGCACTGGTCTCGGTTTGTCAACGGTGTTTGGAATTGTCCGGCAGCATCAAGGCTGGTTAGAAGTGGAGAGCGCCGTGAATGAAGGCACAGCGTTCCGCGCTTACTTTCCGGCGAGTCAGCACGCGGCGGAGAAGACGGAAATTGTGGCGGATACAAAGTTGCTTGGCGGCCGCGAAACCGTGCTGGTCGCGGAAGATGAAGCGCCGTTGCGCCAAATGGTCGTGCATATTTTGAAGATCCAGGGCTACACGGTTTTGGAAGCCGAATCCGGCCAGCAAGCGCTCGCGGTTTGGGAGCAGGCTGATCGCAAAATCGATTTATTGCTGACGGACATGGTCATGCCGGGCGGAATAATGGGACGGGAACTGGCGGAAAAACTGGCGGAAAAATTTCCGGGGCTGAAGGTGATCTACACGAGTGGTTATAGTCCAGGCATGGCGGGAAAAGATGCTTCGCTGCTGGAAGGTAGAAATTTTTTACCGAAGCCTTACTCCATCAGCAAGCTCACGCAATTTGTCCGCGAATGTCTCGACACACCAGCGAGTGGCGACCGCATTGCTTCGAAGGCGGACAATGCCGTCAACGGCATCGCGGGCATGGTGGAATAAAAATTCTGGGCGGTTCGCTCTGTCTTTGAGCGACGCATTGAGAAAAGCCCGGCGTTTCCACGGTGGGTCATACTCCTGCAAGAATTAAGTCCGAATGGGAGGACCGCAATTTCAGTCGCCCCCGCTCTCCTCGCGGCTGACCGCCACTCCGGCGCAGGCAGGTGACGGAATAGTGATTAGTTGTGAACAAGTTTTCCGTAAGTCAAGGGAGAATAACCTTGCCACAGCCGAATTAGTGTTTACTATTGGGACACAGCACGCATTTCTAATAAGAAAAATCCTTGTCCGAAGCCGTAGTCAACGAAATTTCTGACAACAATCCCAGCCACACTAAAATCCTAATCAAACTGAACCATGAAAACAATCCCTTGCTTAAAATCGCTGGCCATCAACTCGCTGATTAGTTGTATCGCCTTGACCGCTCTGGTGGCAAATGCGGCGAACATTACCTGGACCAACGCGGCCAGCGGCGGCTGGAACACGACGTCGAATTGGAATCCGAACAGCGTGCCTGGTCCGACCGACACGGCCATCATCACCAATGCGGGCGTGACGGTTTCGCTCAATGGCGCGACGACCGTCGGCGCGATTATTCTCGGCACGAATGGCGCGGGCACGGTGACGCTCGCGCTGAACAGCCAGACGCTGTCGCTGAACGGCCCGTTGACGGTGAATACCAGCGGCTCGTTCACAGTGGACAGCGCGCTCATCGGCAATACCAACGCGGTGTTGAGCGGAGTGATTGGCTGGACCGTCGGTTCTTTGGGCGGAGTTTTGACGCTGGCTCCCGGCAGCACCTTGAACATCACCACTGGAAACAGTCACAACCTGGCGAGTTTGACGTTCACCAACAACGGCACAGTGGTGTGGAACAACGGCACGATTCAGGGCGGTGGCACGCCGCCGAGTTTGATCATCAATAATGGCTTGTGGGATGCGCAAAGCGATTGGACTTGGAACAACGTTTACGGTGGCAGCGGCACGATCTTCAACAACGTTGGAACGTTCCGCAAATCGGCGAGCACAGGTGGCAACACGA
Organism: Limisphaerales bacterium; assembly: GCA_025362675.1. Classification (GTDB taxonomy): domain Bacteria; phylum Verrucomicrobiota; class Verrucomicrobiia; order Limisphaerales; family UBA11358; genus UBA11358. Next base: position 55,143 of record JANYFN010000112.1, read on the forward strand.
CTTTCGCCAGCGGCGCGATTTTTAACAACACGGGTAAACTGGATTCGCAGACGAGCTACATCGTCCTCTCCGGCGGCGGCAATTTCACCGGCGGCACGGCGACGAACTTGGTGGGTTTTGTGTATTTGAATGTCGGCGCCTTCACGATCAACGGCACGGTCACTTCGACCAACGTGCAATTGGTGGGCGCAACGCTGACGGGCAATAACGTGATCAGCGGCGGCCTCAACTGGATTGTGGGCGATTGGAATAGTTCCACCGAAACCATCGCTACGAATTCGATTTTGCTCATCACGAGCGGTAACAATCACAATGTGGGGAACTGCACGATCACCAACAACGGCACGGTGGCGTGGAATAACGGCACGATTCAGGGCGGCGGCACTCCCGGCACGTTGGTCGTGAACAACGGCGTGTGGGATGCACAGAGCGATTGGACGTGGAATAACGCCTATGCGGGCAACGGCACCACCTTCAACAATAACGGCACATTCCGCAAATCGGCCGGCGCGGGCGGCAATACGACTTTCGCCGGTGGCGCGATTTTTAACAACACGGGTAAACTGGATTCACAGACGAACTACATCGTGCTGTCCGGCGGTGGAAATTTTACCGGCGGCACAGCGACGAATCTGGTGGGCTTTGTGTATCTGAATGGCGGTGCCTTTACTTTCAACGGCACGGTTACTTCGACCAATGTGCAACTGGCTGGGGCCGTGCTGACGGGCACGAACGTGATCAGCGGCGGGTTTAACTGGATTGTGGGTGACTGGAACAATTCCACCTCCGAAACCATCGCGACGAATTCCCTGCTGCTCATCACCAGCGCCAATAATCACAATATTCAGAATTGCACGATCACCAACAACGGCACGGTGGCGTGGAACAACGGGACGATTCAAGCCGGCGGCACGCCCGGCACGTTGATTATCAACAATGGCTTGTGGGATATGCAAAGTGACCAGACGATCAATAACGCTTACAGTGGCAATGGCGCGGTGTTCAACAATCGTGGCACGGTGCGCAAATCCGGCGGGGTGGGGATTGGTTCGACTTACACGTTGTTCGCGGGCGGCGTGGTTTTCAACCAACTGGCTGGCGTGATTGACACGCAGAATGGCACGAATGGATTAGAGCTGGTTTTTCAAGGCGGCGGCAATTTCACC